>NZ_LWUA01000224.1 GCF_005222955.1 Blastococcus sp. CCUG 61487
CACTCCAGGGGACTCACCCGCCTGCTGGGCCCAGACCACGAGTCACTGCGGGCCGACCTCGCCGTCTGGCGCGCAGCACTAGCGGTTCCCGACAGCGACCGGTGCCCCACCGGACCGCCCCGGCGGCCGGCTGCGGAACGTCGATCCCAGACGCAACTGGACGAGGCGGTGACCGCCGCCGGTCCCGTCCGGGACAGCTCGGTGTGGGCGGCGCTGGCCGACGGCATCGACCCTCATATCCGACTCGACGAGCACTGGCCGGTGCTCGCCTACCGGCTGGCCGCCGCCGACCGCGCCGGTCTCGATGCCGCCGGCATGCTCGCCGCCGTCGCCGCGGAGCGCCCCCTGCCCGATGACTTGCCCGCCGCGGCCCTGTGGTGGCGGCTGTCGCCCCACGTCGCTCCGGCCACCGTTCCTGCGGCGCCGGGCGCGTCCGGGCCGCGTCCGGACTGGTGCGCCACCCTGCTGGCCCGGCTGCCGGAGGAGCAGGCGCGTGGTGTGCTGGCCGATGCCGCGTGGCCGGCGCTGGTCGCCGCGGTCACCAAGGGCATCCGCACCGGCTGGTCCCCCGCCGACTTGCTCACCGCCGCAATCGCCAAGCTGCCACCCGCGGTGACCGGCGACGCCACTGGGCTGGCCGAGGTGCTGATCTTCCGGATCGCTGCCCTCACCGACCCAGCCCCTGTGCACCATCCCGAGCCGCTGCCGGCCGATCTGCAGCCACCCGACGACGCGCACCTGCTGCCGCCCGTGCCCGCCCCTACCACCGCTACCGACCCGGCGGACGTGCCGCCTGGCGACGAGGACGTGCCGTTCGACCCCGACTACGACACCCCTCCCCCGGCGTCGCCGCCGCGGTATCGCACGCCGGACCCGTTCACTCTCACCGGCGCGGTCCAGGCCGTCGACGACGCGGACTACCTGCTCGAGCAGCACTTCTGGGCCACCGCCGTGGTCGGCCGCGACCGGCTCATCGAGCTCAACACTCTGGCCGCCGCCTTCTTCACCGACCACTACCCCGACGCCTGGGCGCCGGGCTACCTGCGCGACCGGCTGGGCACCGACCTCACCGCCGTCCCCCGCTTCACCCCCGGGCTACGCCCCCGCCGGCTGGACGGTGCTCGTGGATCACCTGCGTGGCCTCGGCGCCACCGATACAGAACTGGTCGCCGCGGGCCTCGCCCAGCGCGCCCGCACCGGCGCGCTGATCGACCGGTTCCGCGACCGGCTCACCTTCCCGATCCACGACGCCGACGGCGCGATCGTCGGCTTCATCGCCCGCCGCAACCCCACCGCATCCGATGACGGACGCGCCGGACCCAAATACGTCAACACCCCGGGCACCGACCTGTACCGCAAGGGCGAGCACTTGTTCGGCCTTTACGAGACCCGAGCCGCGCTCGCCGCTGGAGCCGCCCCGGCTCTCGTTGAGGGACCGCTGGACGCGATCGCCCTCACCCTGGCCGGTGCCGGGCAGGTCGTCGGCGTCGCCACCCTCGGCACCGCCCTCACCGACCGGCAAGCCGACCTCCTCGGCCGCTACATCGGCACCGACGGTCCCGGCATCCTCGTGGCCACCGACAACGATTTGGCCGGTCAGCAGTCCGCCGAGCGCATGTACTGGCAGCTCACAAGCCGTGGCGACGCCCCGCGCCGTCTCTCCCTGCCCGACGGGTTCGATCCTGCCGACCTCTTCCACCGTGACGGCGCCAACGCACTGCGGACGGCCATCGACTCCTCACGCAGCCTCGCCGACACCCTTCTCGACGCCCGCATCACCGCGGCCTTGCGCGAGAGGAGTGACTCGGACATCCATGCGGCACTGCGCGGGGCCGGCGCGATCATCGTTGCGCTGCCACCCAGCCGATGGCTGGCACACATCGACCGGGTCACCGAGGTACTCGGCGTGCCGCCCGGCACCCTCCACCAGGCCGTCCTCGACACCGAACCGATCGCCGCTGCGCCTGGCGCGACCACGACTGGTCCCCAAAGGGCGGTCCGCTTGACGTTGCCATCCGACAACCATCACCGGACGGCTCATGCGGGACAGTCGTCAGAAGGCACACGACCTGACGTGCACCACTTCCGGTAGGGGTTCCCTGAGGGGTGACGGCGGACGGAGGCCTCGGACCTGTCCCTGAGGGCGGCCTATGGGACATGTGGTCGGAAGTGTGGGTCGTCGTCCTCCAGCGACCCTGGCGACCCCGTCCGGTCACCCAAGGGTGAGTCCCCTGGAGTGGTGTAGATCGGGCCCCTGGCCTCGGTGATCGTGTCGGTCACCTACGTCGAGGGGCCACCGCGTGAGGCTCTGTGAGAACCCGCCAAGGAACTCACAGAAGAGGACTCACACGATGGCCCTGGATCAGTCTGCCCTGCTCGAGTTGACCGATGCACTGCGCAGCGCTGACGGCGGCGAGGTGATGCGCCGGCTGCTGCACACGATGCTGCAGGCGTTGATCGACGCGGAGGCGACCGCGCAGATCGGCGCCGCGCCGCATGAGCGCACCGAGACCCGTACGACCCAGCGCAACGGCACC
>NZ_LWUA01000225.1 GCF_005222955.1 Blastococcus sp. CCUG 61487
ACGACCCAGCGCAACGGCACCCGGGAGAAGGTCGTGGCGACCACCGCCGGTGACCTGACGGTGAAGATCCCCAAGCTGCGCACCGGATCGTTCTTCCCCTCCCTGCTGGCCCCGCGCCGGCGAATCGACGTCGCGCTGCACGCGGTGGTGATGCAGGCATGGGTGGAGGGCGTCTCGACTCGCAAGGTCGACGACCTGGTCGCCGCCCTCGGCGTGGAGTCCGGGATCAGCAAGAGTGAAGTCAGCCGGATCTGCGCCGGCCTGGACACCGAGGTCGCCGCCTGGCGGGCCCGCCCGCTGGACGAGCAGGCGTTCCCCTACGTCTTCCTCGACGCCACCTACTGCAAGGCCCGCGTCAGCGGCCGGGTCGTCTCGCGGGCGGTGGTCATCGCCACCGGCGTCTCCGCCGACGGCCGCCGCGAGGTACTGGGCTGTGACGTCGGGGACAGCGAGAACGAGGTGTTCTGGACCGACTTCCTCCGCGGGCTGCGCGACCGCGGCCTGGGCGGGGTCCAGCTGGTCATCTCCGACTCCCACCGCGGCCTGACCAACGCCATCGACACCGTGCTGGCCGGTGCCGCCTGGCAGCGCTGCCGGGTGCACTTCATGCGCAACGTGCTCGCCCGAGTCAGCAAGGGCCAGGCTGAAATGGTCGCCGCGGCGATCCGCACGATCTTCGCCCAGCCGACCGCCGAGACCGTCCGCGAGGCGGTGGAAAACGTGGCGCTGACCCTGGAGCGGCAGTTCCCGACCGTGGCGGCGCTGCTGCGTGACGCCCGCGAGGAGATCACCGCCTTCGCCGACTTCCCCCAGGCCCACTGGCGCAAGATCTGGAGCACCAATCCGCTGG
>NZ_LWUA01000226.1 GCF_005222955.1 Blastococcus sp. CCUG 61487
CCAGCGGATTGGTCGACCAGATCTTCTTCCAGTGGCTGACCGGGAAGCCGGTGAAGGCCAGCAGGTCGTCCTCGGCGTCGCGCAGCATCGCCTCGACCTTGGGGAACTGGCGTCCGAGCATGCCGGCGATGACGTCGAGCTGGGAGTGCACGTGTTCGGCGTCGGGCTGAGCGAAGATCGTGCGGATCGCCGCGGCGACCATCTCGCTGTTGCCGCGGGGTACCTGGGCGAGCACGTTGCGCATGAAGTGCACCCGGCATCTCTGCCAGGCCGCGCCCAGCAGCACCGCGCCGATCCCGGCCTTCAGCCCGCTGTGGGCATCGGAGATGACCAGCTGGGTGCCGGTCAGCCCACGGGCCTTCAGCGTGCGCAGGAAGGCGGTCCAGAAGGCGCCGTCCTCGGAGTCGCCGACGGCGAAGCCGAGCACTTCCCGGTGCCCGTCGGCGGCCACCCCGGTGGCGATCACGACGGCCTGCGAGACGACCCGCCTGTTGACCCGAGCCTTGCAGTAGGTGGCGTCGAGGAACACATACGGGAAGGCCTGCTCGGCCAGTGAACGGTCGCGGAAGGCGGCGACTTCGGCATCGAGATCGGCGCAGATCCGGGAGACCTCAGACTTGGAGATGCCGGTGTCGGCGCCCAGGGCGCGCACCAGGTCATCAACCTTGCGGGTGGAGACGCCGTGCAGGTAGGCCTCCATCACCACCGCGAACAACGCCTGATCGATCCGCCGGCGGCGCTCCAGCAGCGACGGGAAGAACGATCCGGCGCGCAGCTTTGGGATCCGCAGCTCCAGATCGCCAGCCGTGGTCGACAGCGTTCTGGGGCGGGAGCCGTTGCGCTGGGCGGTACGGGAATCGGTGCGCTCGTGCGGTGCGGCGCCGATCACCGCCGTGAGTTCGGCCTCGATCAGGGCCTGGTAGATCGTCGTGGCCGCCGACCGGATTCGGTCATCGACATCGGCGGCCTTCAGTGCATCGAGCAGCTCGAGCAGGGCAGACTGGTCCAGGGCCATCGTGTGCTGTGTCCTTCCGCGAGAACCATTGGCGTGGTCTCGCTGACCATCACACGATGGCCCCTCGCACGTGAACACTCACGCGGTCAGTGGCCTGGACTTACACCACCTCGCGGGACGTCACCCCAGATCCAGGCGCCGAAGGCGATGCCGATGGAAACCCAGGCCGCCGACCAGACCGCCGCCTCACGGACGCCGATCACGTGCGCTCGACGGTGGGCGAACAGGTCGACGGCGAGCATGCCGACGATCAGGCCGAGCACGGCCAGCCAGAGCCAGATTGG
>NZ_LWUA01000227.1 GCF_005222955.1 Blastococcus sp. CCUG 61487
CTTCTGTGAGTTCCTTGGCGGGTTCTCACAGAGCCTCACGCGGTGGCCCCTCGACGTAGGTGACCGACACGATCACCGAGGCCAGGGGCCCGATCTACACCACTCCAGGGGACTCACCCGCGGTCAGCCGGGACGACGGACAGGGGCAGGCCTTGCGCCGGCACCGTCCCACGTCTCCTCTGCTTGCCGCGGCGTGCTGCAGAACCTCGTCGACAGCTACGGCGGCGACACCCACCGGCTGCTCACGGACCTGGCCGACGTCATCGGCGCCAGCATCGCCTACGTCGACCGGCCCACCGTCGAGGCCCACCTCGAGCGGCCCCTGTCCGACCGGGAGTGGGCCGCCACCGCTCAACGGTTCACGGCCATGGCCTTCGACGACCACGTCGGAGACGCCGGCAACCTCCGCACCGACTGGATCGAGGACGTCCTCGCCCGGGCCGGCGTACCCGGTCGTGGCCACACCGGTCAGCCGGTCGCCCTGCCTCCATGGGGCGGGGCATGAGCGCCACCCGGACCTGCCCCGCCTGCGGCTACAGCGGCACCTACGCCAGCGACGCCCTCGCCGAGGTTTATCACGCGCGCCATTCCTGTGCGAAGCACCGGCAGGCCATCGAGCGAGCCCGTCGCCGTGTCCAGCGCACCCAGGGTCGGGTAAGACGGGACTGCACTCATCCGCGTGCTCGGCACGTGCACGGAACCCGTGCCGCCTATGTGAAGGACCGCTGCCGATGCACCGACTGCACTGCCGCCAACACCGCGGCCGGCCGTGCCGTGCAACGCGCGCAGACCTTCGGCCGATGGCGGCCGTTCGTAAACGCCGCCCCGGTGCGCGAGCACATCCGCGCGCTACGCGCAGCCGGCATCGGCGTCGAGCAGATAGCCGTGCTCGCAGGCATCTCTACCAGCCACGTCCGCGAGCTGGCCGACCCCGGGCGCAACGGCAACCCACGCATCCGGCGGGTCCGGCCCGAGACCGCCCACCAGGTCTTGCGCATCCGAGTCGACCAGGCCAACCGGGCGCCGCGCAGTCACGTCATCGCCACGGGCACTCGTCGCCGGCTGCAGTCCCTGATCGCCGTCGGCTGGCCTCCCGACGAGCTGGCCACCAGGCTCGGCCGAAGCTCTGCCGGCCTCCGACGCAGCATGCTCAGCCGCTCCGTCACCGCGCAGACCGCGCAGGAGGTCAGCGCCCTCTACGAGCAGCTATGGAACCTGCGCCCACCGCAGTCCACCGACCATCAGCGCGCCGTCGTTGACGCCGCCCGAGCCTTCGCCGCGGAACACGGCTGGCTCCCACCTCTGGCCTGGGACGACATCGACACCGACCCAGACCCCCGACACCACACCGAGCACGCTGAGACGGACGACGGCCTCGACGAGATCGCGATTGAGCGCGCCCTCGCTGGCGACGGCGTCCGCCTCGAGCACCTAACCCCGGCTGAGCAGGACGAGGTCGTCCGGCGCCTCACCGAACGCGGCAAGTCCATCCGGGACATCGCCCAACAGCTCGCCACGACCAAGCGCACGATCTCTCGCCGGCGTGCCTCCATCAAGGCCGCATGACAATGTGTCCACCAGGTCGCCTTGGGATGCCGGTAGCACGGTGCCAAGCGCGTGCTCGCACTGGCTCTGCCCGGAGTTCTCGGAACCGCTCGAGCAGCCAGGCGGCAGCGACTCTGGCGGACTGTTCGACGTCAGGCATGTCGGCGTACCGAACCCCATCGGCGGCGTACTTCCAATCCAGAGGCAGGGACGGTAACGGCCACCGACGCCACCTCTAGCCCGGCCAGGCGGCCAGCAGCACCCGGTGCAGGACCTGGGCGTCGGCGGGCGCGGCGGCCAGCCACTGGTCGAAGGTGCACTCGGGCAGGCCTGCGGCCCGTTGCGCGGCCGCCAGGTGGGCGGTCAGCGCCGCGCCGGCCGGCCCGCAGCAGGGGTCGGGGTCGCCGCTCATGCGCAGCAGCTGGTCGGCTTGTCGCCGCGGTAGAGCCCGGCGGCGATGCGCAGCGCCTCGCTCATCGTCAGATACGGCGCCCAGGTGTCGGCGATGTCGTCGATCGTCATGCCTGCCTTGATCGCGTAGGTGGCGGCGAGCATCACGTCACCGGCGCCCTCCAGGGCGGCGTGCACGCCCAGCACCCGCCCGGTGTCGGCGTCGGCGACGATCTTCAGCGCCCCCAGGGTGTCCTGGTTGGTCAGCGACCGCGGGATGTCCTGCCCGCCGAGCACCCGACAGTCGCAGGCATGCCCGGCGGCCAGCGCCTGCGCCTCGGTCAGCCCGGCGCTGGCCAGCTGCGGGCGGGTGAAGATGACCGCCGGCAGGCCGGTGTAGTCGACCTCGTGCTTGCCGCCGAGGGCGTTGACCGCGGCGGCGCGGCCGGTCGCGGCGGCGACGTACACGAACTGGGGTGCGCCGGTCACGTCGCCGGCCGCCCACACCTTCGGGTTGCTGGTCTGCTGCCGGGCGTCCACGGCGATGAACCCACGCTCGTCGACCGCGACGCCCGCCGCGGCCAGGTTCAGCCGGTCGGTCTGTGCCCGGCGTCCGGTGGCCACCAGCAGCCGCCGGCCGGTCACCGTCTGCCCGGCGTCGGTGACCACCTGCACCCCGCCCGCGGCCGCGGCCACCCGCACCGCGTGCTGCTCGAGCACGGTGATGCCGGCCCGGGCGAACGCCTGCCGCATCAGCTCCACCAGCTCCGGCTCGGCGCGCGGCGCGAGTCGGCCGACCAGGGTCACCCGGGTGCCCAGCCCGGCGAACAGCTGCGCCTGCTCCATGCCGACGTAGCCACCGCCGATGACGATCAGGCTGTCGGGCAGCTCGGCCAGCTCCATCGCGGTGGCGGAGGTGAGCGGGTCCGTCTCGGCGATGCCGGGCAGGTCCGGGATCGCCGGCGCGGCGCCGGCGGCCAGCACGTAGGCGGCGGCCGGCAGCGGCCGCCCGTCGACCAGCAGCGTGTCCGGATCGGCGAACCGGGCCTCGCCGCGGCGGATCTTGAAGCCGTGCGCGGCCGCCACGTCCACGTACTTCTCCGCGCGCATCCCGGCGATCAGCGCGTCCTTCTGCGCCACCACCGCGGCCAGGTCGACCGGCCCGGCGCTGGTCGGCACGCCGCGGAACGGGTTGTGCAAGGCGTGCGCGCGCTGCCCGCCGGCGGCCAGCAGCGTCTTGCTCGGGACACACCCGATGTTGACGCAGGTGCCGCCGACCACGGCCCGCTCCACCAGCACGACCGACCGCCCCGCCCGGCGGGCGTGGATGCCGGCGGCCATCGCCGCGCCGCCGCTGCCGACCACCACCAGGTCCAGTTCCTCGCTCATGCCCGGACGCTAAACCCTCCCCTGCGCTGGAGGGTCAAGCCGTAGTCTGGGCGCATGCGCATCGGTGAGCTCGCCACCAGGACCGGGCTGACGGTCAAGGCGCTGCGGTTCTACGAGGCCGCCGGCGTGCTGCCCGCGCCGGAGCGCCGGCCCTCGGGATACCGCGACTACGACGAGGCCGCGCTGACCCGGCTGCGGTTCGTCAGGGCCGCCCAAGCCGCCGGCCTCACCCTCGCCGAGATCCGGCAGATCGTCACCGTCCGCGAGCACCACGGGCCGCCGTGCCGCCACGTCACCGCCCTGCTCGAGGACCACGCCGTCGACCTCGACCGGCGCATCGCCGAGCTGACCGCGCTACGCGAGGAGGTCCGGCGGCTCCGCGACCGCGCCGACCGCCTCGACCCGGCCGACTGCGACACCACCGCCATCTGCCACGTCATCCCGACCGACGGGTGAACGGGCGGGGCGCCCGGCACATCCCGTGCGGGCGCCGTCGGCGAGCGGTCATCGACCGCTACGGAGGGACAGCTGGCGGCGGTGGTGCTCGAAGTGCCGGGTCGGGTAGCGGTACACCTCCGCCAGCGTCAGGTACCCGAAGTACGGATCCCAGCCGGCCGGGAACGGCATCCCGCGGCGTAGTGCGGCCTCCGGCTCCCGCGCCAGGTGCCGCTGCAGCGCGGCGATGGTGCGGTCGGCGAGCGGCCCCATCCGGACATAGTTGAACACCCGAGCCGCGCCGACCGACCCCCAGAAGTTGACGACGTGGAACGGCCGGGTGGCGGAGTTCAGCAGCGCCGCCCAGCCGCGGCCGCCACGATCAAGGCAGCCATCGAAAGCAGCGCAACCACGTCGCCCTCCTCGCCTTCCGACGGGATCAGCAGGGACTGGGCCGCGAGCGGCACAACATCCGCACGAACGTCCCGGTGTGGCCGACTGTAGGGGTGGCAGAGGACGTTCGCGCGGCGACAACCGCCCCCGCCTGGCAACTGCGCCGGACCCGACACGCCAACTGTCAGTCGTCGTCCGGCGCCGCTTCCGAGAGAACGACCAACTGACGCAGGCAGTGCTCTCGCAGTGGCTCGGGGAACCCCTCTGCCAAGCGGTAGTACACGACGCGCCCCTGCTTCCGGTTGGTCACCAGTCCCGCCGTGCGCAACAACCGGAGCGCGTACCCCACGGCGTCCTCGTTGGCCTCCAGGGCCAGCGCGAGATCGCCGACGCAGAGCTCTTCGACCATGTCGAGGGCGAACAGGACCCGGGCCCGGGTGGGGTCGGCCATCAGGCTCAGCACGCTGGTCAGCTGGGCGGCTTCCTCTCGGCTAGGCAGCCGGGCTCGGGCATGCGCGACACGCTCCGGGTCGACCGGATGGGCGTGGCCAGGTTCGGTCATTCGAGAAACACCTCCGGACCATTCATACCCGTACGGGTCTGCGGGTACGCCGAGTTCGTCGGCGACAGTCCCGAACGGCATCCGAGCCGTTCGGCGCCGGGAACCCGAGGAGTAGCCATGACCGTGGCAGCCCAGATGCTCGACACCTACCCCAAGGACCTCGGCGGGGTGGACAAGCAGAAGCTGCTGGTCTGCATCGAGGCCTGCTTCGAGTGCGCCCAGGCCTGCACCGCCTGCGCCGACGCCTGTCTCAGCGAGGACATGGTCGCCGAGCTGACGAAGTGCATCCGCACCAACACCGACTGCGCCGACATCTGCGACACGACCGGCCGCGTGCTCTCCCGGCACACCGGCTACGACGCCAACCTCACCCGCGCCGTCCTCGAGGCCTGCGTCGCCGCCTGCAAGGCGTGTGGTGACGAGTGCGAGAGCCACGCCTCGATGCACGAGCACTGCCGGGTGTGCGCCGAGGCCTGTCGGCGCTGCGAGCAGGCCTGCCGGGATCTCATCACTTCGCTGGGCTGACCCACCACGGGCCGACGGGGCGCCCGACAGCACGCTGTGCGGGTTCGGGCGCTCTGAAACGCTTACGCCCCCGGCCGTGACTGCTTTGGCCGGTGAACCTCCTGGACTCGATGAGGGGCGATTACGAACGCCGAGATTAGCGGTGCGGTCTGGCAGCCGGCCGCTACTGGAACTGGCTCCGGCCGGTCGTCTCGTCGCGAGGCCGCGGCAGCGGAGGCGCCAGATCGGGCGCGCTACGGGGCGCGTAGTCGAGCCGTGCCCACACGTGCTTGCGGTCGTCCTGAACCATCCAGCCGTGCGCGGCACTGAGCCGGGCGACGAGGTAGAGACCCAACCCACCCTGAGCAGCGTTCCGGCCGACCGCCAGCGTGGGCGGGCGGTCGGCCGCGGCGTCGCTCACGTCGATCAGCCGCCCAATTTGGATGGTGGTGACCACGACCCGCACCGACGTTTGCCCGTGCCGCAGCCCGTTGGAGGTCATTTCCTCGAAGACCAGCAGCAGTCTCTCGATGTCCGCGTCGTCGGCGTCACCACGGCGGGCGGCATCAGCGAGCCCTCGCGCAGGTGCAGGCGCAACTCTGTGACGTCGGCGAGAGTGCCGGGTTGCCCGTCCCAGACACCGAGGGAGTCCACGGGGCCGGCAGGCAACGGCCGCCGCTGGCTCCACATCGCTTCGTTCATGGACCTCTCCCGGGTCGAGCTCACCCCACCTGGGCCTCTATCTCTACTGACCGGCGACGACCGTGACAGGAAATCCTCCGGCACCTGAGCAGTGTGTCCGATCCACCGCTCGGTTGTCCCGAACCCAGAGCGACTGGGCGGCGGACGGCCGCGCCCGGGCCGACGGCCGAACTGGCTCACTGCGTTTACCCGTACGACCGTACGGGCATGCGGACGGCCCGGCATGACCAACACCGCGCACGGGGCCCGACGTCCGCATTGAACGTCGCCAAGGCAACCAGGCGCATGCGCCTTCACCGGGCGCGGCGAACGGCTCTCGTGGCGATGAAGTGACTGACCTGCGAATTCCTCGCCAACCGACATCAAGGACGGAGATTCGATCCATGGCGACGAAGAAGAACGACGAGGCAAACGAGCACGGTGACGGCGGCAAGATGTCGCCCGACATCAAGATGTACTTGCGCTTTGGGGCCATGATCTTGACGGCCATGGTCGTGATGTACGGGGTCATGTTCGTCAGCTCTTATGAGTGGAGCCACATCCGCTTCAGTCAGAGCCGCATGTTCATGGCGATCACCATGGGCGGAACCATGGGGCTGGTCATGCTCGGCTGGATGCTCAACATGTACAAGAACATGAAGGGCAACATCGCCATCGTGGCGGCGAGCCTCGTGCTGCTGGGAGCGGGAGTGTTCCTCGACCGCAGTCAGACGACCGTCCAGGACGGCTCGTGGATGAGTGCGATGATCCCTCATCACTCGATGGCCATCACCCGGTCCGAGCGAGCCGAACTGTCCGACATTCGCGTATGCCAACTGGCCGTTGAGATCAGCGAGGCGCAGCGGCGGGAAATCGACGAGATGGACTGGCTGATCGAGGACATCGAGCGCAACGGAATCGCCAGTACGCCCGAGGAAGCCGAGGCTCGACCTGTCCCTGACTTCCAGGCGTCCGCAGAGCGGAACTGCCCCCCAGAGTGACCGCGGCGGAACCAGATCAGCGACGTCCGAGCGTGGCCGGCTCTTTGGCAGACGTCTTCTGGCGCGGCGACCCATCCGTCCCGGCTGCGGCGACGCTGGCCTCGGGGCTCAGGTCGAGGCGCCGCAGCAGCTGGGCGTTGAGGGCGACGACGACGGTGGACAGCGACATAAGGATCGCGCCGACCTCCATCGGGAGAATGAAACCGATCGGGGCGAGCACGCCCGCGGCCAGCGGAACCGCAGCGAGGTTGTAGCCGGCGGCCCACCAGAGGTTCTGCTGCATCTTGCGGTACCCGGCCCGGGACAGCTGGATCACCGAGAGCACCGAGCGGGGATCGTCGGACGCCAGGATGACCCCGGCGGAGGCGATCGCGACGTCGGTGCCGGCGCCGATGGCGATGCCGACGTCGGCCTGCGCCAGGGCGGGGGCGTCGTTGACGCCGTCACCGACCATCGCCACCGCCCGACCCTGGTGCTGCAGCGCGGCGACCTTCTCGCTCTTGTTCTCCGGCCGTACGCCGGCGAAGACCTGGTCGATGCCCAGGTCAGCGGCGACGGAGCGGGCGACCGGCTCGGCATCCCCGGTGATCATCACGACCTCGACGCCGAGGCGATGCAGGGCGTCGACCGCCTCACGGGACTCCTCGCGGATCTCGTCGGCCAGCGCCAGCGCCCCGACGACACGTCCCTCGACGAGGACGTGCAGCACCGTCGCCCCGGCCTCGGCCCACGTTGCCGCCGCTGGCAGCGGCTGCAGGTCGTGTTCGGTCAGCAGGTGCGGGCCGCCGACGGCCACGGTGCGACCGTCGACGGTGGCGGTCACACCGACGGCGGCCGACGCCCGGAAGTCGGTGGCCGGCTGGATGCTCAGGTCGCGGTGCCGCGCCGCGGCGACGATGGCCCGGGCGAGCGGGTGCTCGCTGTCGGCCTCCGCCGCGGCGGCCAGTGCCAGGACCTCGTCCTCGGGCGCGCCGGTGGTGGCGATGTGGTTCAGCGCCGGCTCGCCCTTGGTCAGGGTGCCGGTCTTGTCGAACAGGACGGTGTCGATGGTGCGCATCCGCTCCAGCGCTGCGCGGTCCTTGACCAGCACGCCGCCCTTGGCGGCGCGCTCGGTCGAGATGGAGACGACCAGCGGGATCGCCAACCCGAGCGCGTGCGGACAGGCGATAACCAGCACCGTGATGACCCGGACCAGTGCGCTCTCCGGAGCCCCGAAGGCCGACCAGACGACCGCGGTGATCACCGCCGCCACCACGGCGTACCAGAACAGCCACCCTGCGGCCTTGTCCGCCAGCAGTTGCGCACGCGTCGAGGAAGACTGGGCCTCGGCGACCAACCGCTGGATCCCCGCCAGCGCGGTGTCCTCCCCCACCGCGGTGACCCGCACCCGGATGGCGGTGTCGGTGGCCACCGTGCCGGCCACCACCGAGTCGCCCGGGGCCCGACGGACCGGCTTCGACTCACCGGTGATCATCGACTCGTCCACGTCGGCGGTGCCCTCGACGACCTCGCCATCCGCGGGCACGCGCCCACCCGGGCGCACGACGACCACGTCGCCGGTGACCAGGTCGGCGGGGGCCACGCTCACGACGCGGTCGCCCTCAACCCTCTCCGCCTCGTCGGGCAACAGCGCGGCCAGCGAATCCAGCGCGGAGAAGGTCTGCGCCAACGAGCGCATCTCGAGCCAGTGCCCGAGCAGCATGATCACGATCAGCAGGGCGAGTTCCCACCAGAAGTCCAGCTCGTGGGAGAGGACGCCCAGGCTGGCGCCCAAGGACGCGACGAAGGCCACCGTGATGGCCATGCCGATCAGCAGCATCATCCCGGGCTTGCGGGCCCGGATCTCCCCGACGGCGCCGGTGAGGAACGGGCGCCCGCCCCAGACGTACATCACCGTGCCCAGCACCGGGGCAACCCACTTCAGGCCGGGGACGTCGGGCGGGGAGTAGCCGACGATCGAGGCGAACATCTCGCTGAGCAGCACCGTCGGCACCGAGAGCGCCAGCATGATCCAGAACAGCCGCCGGAACATCGCCACGTGGTCGTGGGCGCCGCCGTGCCCGCCGTGACCGCCACCGCCTGTGCCGCCGTGATCGCCTCCGTGCCCGGCAGGCATACCGCCGTGAGTCTCGCCGGTGTGCCCGGCCGCTGCGCTCAGCGGGTCCTCGACTTCCGAACCGACGATGCCAGCGGCCGCCGTGTCCGGCATGCCCTGCCCGTGGGTGGATCCGTGATCGCCTCCCGGCATGGCTTCATCCCCGTGCCCCGAGTGCTGGTGATCAGAACGGCTCGTGCGATCAGACATGACCTTCCAACCTTTGCGTTGAGAGTCTTCAATCCGATGAGCTCCCCCTCGCCGAGTACCGGTCCAGGGGTGCTCTCTGAGGTCTGAGGACGGGGTGACGAGTCAGAGCGTTGACGTGCGCCAAGTCGGCGGCCGGCCGGGACTCGACCGGTGCCGTCATCGTGGGGACGCCGGCCGGTCGTCGTTTCGCGATCGACCCTGGCGGTACCCCACGGCCGGCTTCCGGGCGCAGACTTTCAGCTGCAGCCGCAGCCACACCCGGACGTCTGGCCGCCAGCCTCTGCGAGCAGGTTGGCGGGCTCGGCTACCTGATAGCCGGCCTCTTCAACGGCGGCGCGCACGGCACCGTCGTCCACATCGGCCACCGTGCTGACGGTGAGTCCACCGGTGGCGAGGTCGACGTTGACGTCGGTGACGCCGGGAACCTGGCTGACCTCTTCGGTCACGGAGTTGACGCAGTGGCCGCAGGTCATGCCGACGACCTTGTACGTGGCGGTGCTCATCTCGGATGGTCCTTTCGATTCCTTGTGGGCGTGCATTGCCGTGGGTGTTGGTTCGGGTGGTTCCGTCTCAGGAGCGGACCAGGCGGGCGATGGCCTCGGTCGCCTCGCGGATCTTCACGTCGGCTTCGGCGCCGCCGACTGCGGCCGCCCGCACAACGCAATGAGTCATGTGCTCCTCGATCAGTCCGAGCGCGACTGATTGGAGAGCCTTCGTGGTTGCCGACACCTGCGTGAGGATGTCGATGCAGTACTGCTCCTCTTCGACCATGCGCTGGAGGCCTCGAACCTGCCCTTCGATCCGGCGAAGGCGCTTGAGGTAGTCGTCCCTGCGCTGGATGTAGCCGTGAGCACTGCCCGCCCCTGCGTGGTCCATCTCATCCTCCTGCGCCGGTTCGGATACCCCCCACCGGTATCGGCAAGGCGAACGTTATACCCCCGGGGGGTTAAAGCGCAAGACACTCTCAGCGCTCCCCGAGGAGGACCCGTGCGGCACGGTCCCGGAGGGCTTGCGCGGGCGCCCTGCAAGGCGCCCGGCGCCCCGCCATGCCTCAGTTCTGCAGGACGACATCGAAGGTCAGTCCGCCGTCGTCCGACTCCATCAGCGCCGTGGTCGTGACGACGGCGATCCGCAGCGAGCCCCCCGCCGAGGAGGTCGCCGCCACTGCCTGAGGGGGTGATTCCAGATCGGGCCCCGCCTGCCAGGTCACGGCTCCGTCGGCGCTCGTCCACACCAAACCGGAGGGGTCCACCCCCGCGACGTTCATGCCGTCGTCAGCCCAGTCGACCACCTGGAGGAGCGGCGCACCGTCGGTCCGGACCCACGAGCCACCGCCGTCGAGCGAGCTGAGGAGACCCTGTTCGGTGGTAGCGAGGATCGTCCGCCCGTCCGGGGCCGCGGCGAGGGACGCCGGAGCTTCCGGAATCAGTAGTTGCTCCCACTCGTCGCCGTCGGCGCTACGCACGAGTGAGCCGTCGTAACCGAGGACCCCCGCATCGCTGACCGTCAGCGCATGAAAGTCGGACTCGCCCTGCCGGGACCGCGGTTCCCACGTCCGGCCGCCGTCCGTCGACTCGATCAGCCCGACCGGCTCTGGCAGATCGACGTCCGGCCCGGGATGCCCGGAGGCGAGGAAGTGCCCCGGTCCGCGGACGGCGAAGCCCATCAGGTCGATGACCGGGCCGATATGGGTCGACTCTCCGTCATCGCCCACTTCGAAGAGACCGTCGTGCGTGGCCAAGAGCAGTTGTCCGTCAGCTGGGTCGATCGCGACACCGTGGATGTGGCTCGACGGCAGCATGCCGACCGTTGCTCCAGCTGCCTCGGGTTCCGACTGCGCGGACGAGGAGGTGCAACCAGCGACGAGCAGCGCGGAGGCGGCCGCCACAGAAATCGCTCCCGCGATCCCACGGACGGGAGCCATCGCGAGACGGCGAGACGCATGAACAGATGTAGCTGGGCGACGCAGGCCAGCGCGCATGGGGTGGTCCTTCGAGACGGAGAGGCTGACGGCGAGGGAGCGCTCCGGCCCGGTGGCCTGGAGCGCGCAGAGCTGTCGACGAGTGGCGCTGTCCCGCAGCCGGAACAGCGCCACCCGTCGCGGCGTCAGCCGTCCAACTCGGCCAGCAGCGTCTGCATCTCCTCGATCTCAGCCGTCTGAGACTCGACGATCTCCCGAGCCATCTCGACGGCGTCCTGATCGGAACCCTCGGCGATCTCCGTCTCGGCCATCTCCACCGCGCCCTGGTGGTGCGGAATCATCATCTCCAGGAACATGCGATCGAACTCGGCGCCGGAAGAAGAGTCCAGCGCCGTCATGTCTTCCTCGGACATCCCTTCCATGTCCATGCCACCGGAGCCGTGATCCATGCCGCCCATGTCCTCATCGGGCAGCGGCTCGCCCCACGCCTGAAGCCAGCCGGTCATCGTCTCGATCTCCGGCCCCTGCGCCTCCTCGATGCGATCCGCCAGATCGATCACCCTCGAGTCCGCGGCCCGACCATCGGCGAGCTGAGCCATGCGCAGGGCCCCCTCATGGTGCGGGAGCATGCCCTGGACGAACGCGACGTCGGCCTCGTTGTGGGTGGTCGCGCTGGCGGAGCTGGTGGCGCTGGCACTGCGCTCGGCACCGCTGTCGGCGCTGGTGTCACTGCTCCCACCGGAGCAGCCGGCGAGAACGACGGTTCCTGCCATGAGTCCGCCGGCCAGGCGGACGAGTCGTGCGGTCTTGCGAGTCATCAGAATTCTCCTGCGGTTGTAGGTCTTAGGCGTGCGCGTAGGACCCGACTGAGCCATGGGCGGAGTCGGGTCAGGGCATTCGGCCTAGATCCGCAGAAGACAGAGAGCGGACAAGTCCGGTGGTCGAGGGACCCTCGACCACCCGGTGTGCCACAACGGACAAGGAGCCCGAGCGCGAACGCTCGATGTCGATGCTCGACCGATCAGCGCTGCAGCAGCCAGCGCACTCACGCCGGTGAGGACCACGGCCAGACAGACCGCCATCAAGGCCGAGCCGTGGGGCGGAGAACCGTCCGCGGAGAGATCGGCGGCGACGGCGATCGTCATTGCAGCAGACATCGTCGCGGGCGACAGGTGAGGTGCGGCGGCGAGAGCTGAGTCGATTTCCGCCGCCTGCGCGGACAGAGCAGACGGGACGGGTCCTGCTTCGGTCATCCCGTGACCGGCGACGTCGGTCGCCATGCACTGGACCCCGTGCATGCTGAAGACAGCAGCGAGCAGTAGCAGCGCCCACATGCGTCGCGCCGACATGCCACCCCCCAACGACTGGGCTCAGGCTACTAGGCCGCTTAGGGTCTGACAGCCGCCTCCGGGTTGCGCCGCTTCGAACCGCCACGACTCCGCTGACCGTCACATCGGATGCGGTCGGCCCGAGCGCACGCCGGCACGCTGGGCAAGGTCTTCGGTGGCAGCCCGGCCGCGAACCGGGCGTGTAGCGGCACGGCGAGCGAGTCCTCGACCGCTCATCAGGCGGCCCACCGGAGTCACTTTGGCTGCCTCTGCGCCACTCAGAATCCCTGTCCCACTCGTTCCGCCGGAGCGGTCGCCAGCCGTTCAGTCGCCTTCGTCAGCCGCCGAACCTCGGCGGTGTCCAGCTCCAGTAGGGCGGCCGCCCGCTCTGCGGGCACGTCCTCAGCGAGCAACAAGCGCAGCGTCTCGCCGAGCGCCGCCGTCGCTGCCGCCAAGGCCTGCTCGGCCTCGCTTCGCGCCTCCAGGGCCACCAGCGCGTCCGCCGTCGCCTCCTCGACCCGACGGTCGTGTTCATCGCGGGCGGCGTCCAGCGCCCGTCGTCGCTCCCGGGCCTTCGTCAACGCCGCCGCCTGCCGACTCACCGTTCTGGCCACCGCTTCCTCCGCTCGTTCAGCTGATCGACCGCCGGATCGTCACACGGCCTCATGACACGGCTCCGACCCGAGCGTCACCCCAACCGCCCGACGACCGGAGCAGGCGTCACCCCACCCCCTCCTACCTGACACACCTCATGCATCACGGCCCGAACCGGCCCTTTATCGATGCGCCGCGGCGCCGGAGCTGGCAGAGGGGGTCGCGACTGTCGGGTCGTGATGACGCTGCACAAGCTCACTGCGGGAGACGGATACACGTATCTGACCCGCCAGGTGGCTGCGCACGACGCCACGACCCGCGGGTTCGACAACCTGGGCGCCTACTACAGCGCGAAGGGTGAGACTCCGGGCGTCTGGATGGGACGCGGGCTTGCTGCCGTGCCCGATTTTCCGGTCGGTGATCGGGTCACCGAGGCGCAGATGGTCGCGCTGTTCGGGGAGGGGCGGCACCCGAACGCCGACCAGATCGAGCGCGCTGCGCAGCTGGCTGGCAAGGACCCGCAGGAGGTCGATCAGGCCAGCCGCCTGGGCGCGCCCTACCGCATTCACGAGCAGGCCAACATGTTCCACCGCCGCTCGGCAGGGGCGTTCCGCGACCACAACACCGCGCTCGGCCTGCCCGCCGACACCCCCGTGCCGGCCGAGGAACGAGCCCGCATCCGCACCGAGCTTGCCTCGACGATGTTCGTCGAGACCTACGGCCGTCCGCCGGCCGACGCCCGCGAGCTGTCCGGTCATCTGGCCCGCATCTCGCGGCAGGCCACGACCGCGGTCGCCGGGTACGACCTGACATTCAGCCCGGTCAAGAGCGTCTCCACGCTGTGGGCAATCGCTGCGCCAGACGTCGCAGCCGTCATCGAGCAGGCGCACGCCGACGCGGTGGCAGACACCCTGACCTGGTTGGAGAACCAGGCCAGCTACACCCGCACGGGCCGCAACGGAGTGGCGCAGGTGGAGGTGCGCGGACTGATCGCAGCGGCGTTCACCCATCGCGACTCACGCGCCGGCGACCCGGATCTGCACACCCACGTGGCCGTCAGCAACAAGGTGCAGACGCGCGACGGGCGGTGGCTGGCGCTGGACGGTCGACTCCTTTACAAGAACAACGTCACCGCCTCCGAGCGGTACAACACCCGCTTGCAGGCCCTGCTCACCGAGCGGCTCGACGTCCGCTTCGCCGACCGCCCCGGCGCGGATCCGAACAAGCGGCCGGTGCGAGAAATCGTCGGCGTCGACGGCGAGCTCCCCCGGCTCTGGTCGTCGCGGCGGGCGTCGATCGATACCCGCCGCGCGGCGCTGTCGGCGCAGTTCCAGGCCGACCACGGGCGGCCGCCGACGCCGAAAGAGGCCGTATCCCTGGCGCAGCGGGCCAACCTCGAGACCCGGCAGCGCAAGCACCAGCCCCGCTCCTACGCCGAGCAGCGCGCTGCCTGGCGCACCGAGGCGCTGGCGGTGCTGGGCGGGGAGACCGGCCTGAGCGACTACCTCCGCGGTGCACTCAGCCCTCGCCACGGCCCCCAAGCGAGGCGCCCGACGCGTGGATGGGTCGACCAGACCGCCAAGCACGTGCTGTCGACGGTGCAGAGCTCGCGCGCGACCTGGCAGGTGAACCACGTCCGCGCCGAGGCCGAGCGGCAGGCCCGCGCCGCCACGATCCGGCTGACCGACCTCGACCAAGCCATCGACGCCGTCGTCGACAGAGCGCTGTCCCTGTCGACGCCGTTGGGCAGCCGCGAGCCGGTGACCGAGCCCCTGGCGCTGCGCCGCTCGGACGGCAGCTCCGTCTACACCGTGGCCGGTTCGGCGCTGTACACCTCGACCGAGATCCTCGCCGCTGAGCGGGCCATTCTCGCCGCGGCCGGACGCCGCGACGGACGCGTGGTGCCGGCCGCGACCGTCGACGTCGCGTTGCTGGAAGCCACCGCCAACCAGGTCGAGCTCAATCCCGGCCAGGTGCAGCTCGTCCGCGAGCTGGCCACCTCCGGCGCCCGTGTGCAACTGGCACTGGCCCCGGCAGGCACCGGCAAGACCACCGCCCTTCGCGCCCTCACTGCAGCGTGGCGGGCCGACGGCGGGAACGTGGTCGGCCTTGCTCCCTCGGCAGCTGCGGCGGCGGTGCTGGGTGAGCAAGTCGGCGGCGACACCGACACCCTCGCCAAGCTGATCCACGCACTGGCTACCGGCAACGCCGTCCCGCCCTGGTTCGAGCGCATCGGCCCGGACAGCCTCGTGGTCATCGACGAAGCCGGCATGGCCAGCACTCCCGACCTGGCCCGGGCGCTCGCGTTCGTCACCGAGGCCGGCGGGTCGGTCCGGCTGATCGGCGACGACCAGCAGCTGGCCGCGATCGGCGCCGGCGGAGTGCTGCGCGACATCGCTGCCACCCACGGTGCCGTCACCCTCTCGCAGGTACTGCGCTTCACGGACCCCGACACCGGCGCCCCCGACCACGCCGAGGGCGCTGCATCCCTGGCTCTGCGCGACGGCGACCCGGCCGCCCTCGCCTACTACATCGATGCCGGACGGGTGCACGTCGGCGACCTGGCCACGGTCACCGACGGCGCCTATACCGCCTGGTCGACCGAACGGGCCGCCGGCCGCGACGCCGTCATGCTGGCGCCCACGCGCGAGCTGGTCGCCGAACTGAACACCCGCGCCCGCCGCGACCGCCTCGCCCAGCAGAACGGGCCGGTCGGACCCCAGGTCACCCTCGCCGACGCTTCGCAGGCATCCGCCGGCGACGCGGTCATCACCCGCCGCAACGAGCGCACCCTTCCGATCAGCGCCACCGACTGGGTCAAGAACGGCGACCGGTTCACGGTCACCACCGTGCGCGACACCGGCGCCCTCGACGTCGTCCACCAGCGCACCGGACGGCGACTCACCCTGCCGGCCGACTACGTCACCGACCACGTGAACCTCGGCTACGCCACCACCGTGCACGGCGCACAAGGCCTCACCGCCGACACCTGCTACACCGTCGCCACCGGTGAGGAGTCCCGCCAGCTGCTCTACGTCGCCCTAACTCGAGGCAGGCACGCCAACCACCTCTTCCTCACCACCGCCGGGGACGGCGACCCGCACAGCGTGATCACCCGCGACGCGCTGCTGCCGCCCACCGCCGTCGACGGCTTGACTCGTGTGCTGGCTCGCGACGGCTCCCCGACCTCGGCCACCAGCCACGGCCGCGCGCTGGCCGATCCCGCCGCTCTGCTTGCTTGCGCTGCAGATCGGTACTACGACGCGCTCAATACCGCCGCGGAGGACCGCCTCGGCCGGGACGCCCTCGAGGCCATCGACACTGCCGCCGACGCGGTGATGCCGGGCCTGACCACGCAGGCGGCTTACCCCGTCCTGCGCGCGCACCTGGCGCTGTGCGCCGTCTCCGGTCGTGATCCCTCCGAAGTCCTCCGGCAGGCCCTGGCTTCGGATCGAGGTCTGGACGACGCCCGCGATGTGGCCGCGGTCCTGGACTGGCGTGTCGACCCCACCGGGCACCACTCGGCCGGGACCGGCCCCCTGCCGTGGCTGCCCGGCCTTCCGAAGGCGCTCGGCGACGACCTCGAGTGGGGCGCCTACCTCGCCGACTCCGCCGACCAGGTCAGCTCACCGGCCGCCGACGTCGCCGCCCGCGCACGCGCCTGGACCCCCACCAGCGCTCCCGCGTGGGCGCTTCCACTCATCGACCGCGATCCCCAGCTGGTCGCCGATATCGCCGTCTGGCGCATCGCCCACGGCGTTGACGACGCCGACCGCCGTCGCACCGGCCCGGCGGTGCCGCGCGCCACTGACGCCCGCGCCCAGCGGGCGCTTGACGACCGCGCCACGCGGCTGCTCGGCGACGGGCGCGCGCTCACCGCGCGCTGGGCGCCGCTCGTCGACAGCATCGACCCACGCATCGCCGGCGACCCCTACTGGCCGGTCCTCGCCGAGCGGCTCGCCGCCGCCGACCGCGCCGGCATCGACATCACCGCGCTCACCCGGGGCGTCGCCGCCGAACGTCCCCTGCCGGACGAGCAGCCCGCCGCCGCGCTGTGGTGGCGACTGTGCGGGCACCTCTCCCCTGCCGCGATGACCGCCACCGACTGCTCCGTCTCCGAGGCGCTGCGCCCGGACTGGATCCCGGTTCTGGCCGACGTCGTCGGCCCCGCAGCCGCCGAGCGGGTGGTCGCCGACCCAGCCTGGCCCGCGCTGGTCGCCGCCGTCACCTCTGCCGGCGACGCCGGCTGGCAGCCCGACCAGGTGCTGTCCACAGCACATGACCTGCTGCCCGCCGGTCATCCCGACGACGACCAACTGCGCCCGGACGAGCTGGCCACCGCCCTGGTGTGGCGCGTCGGCGTGCTCATCGACCCGGCATCCGCCGCACGCCCTCACGCGCCGACGCCGCCGGCCGACCTCGACCAGCTGCCCTCTGCAGATGGAGTTGCCGACGACGACTGGCTGGCCAGTCTTGTCGAACCCGACGACATCGAACTGCTCCACGAGGAGCTCGACGGCGACGACCCAGCCACTGCCGAGCATCCCGTCTCGACAGAACTCAACGATCGAACTGTCGACGCCAGTCGCCCACCCGCAGCCGACAGGGCGGACGAAGAGGGCATCGGATTTGGCAGGGAGCGCCTCCTGCAGCTCAACCATCAAGCAGCCGACTTCTTCACCGCCCGCTACCGCGGTTCCTGGGCACCGGCCTACCTCACCGACCGGCTCGGCACCGATCTGTCGGGAGACGACCGGTTCACCGTCGGCTACGCACCCGATCGCTGGACCGCACTGACCAGCCACCTGCGCCGCCTCGGCGCCACCGACGCCGAGATCGTCGCCGCCGGCCTGGGTAGCTACGCCTCCACCGGACGGGTCATCGACCGCTTCCGCGACCGGCTCGTCTTCGCCATCCGCGACGGCGACGAGGTCCACGGCTGGATCGGCCGCCGCAACCCCGACCACGACCAGGACGGGGACCGCGCCGTCCCCAAGTACCTCAACACCGCTGAGACCGAGCTGTTCACCAAGGGCCACAAGCTGTACGGCCTGACCGAGGGCGCAGCGGCGCTAACCGCCGGCGCCATTCCTGTCCTGGTTGAGGGCCCCTTCGACGCGCTGGCAGTCACCCTGGCCGGCGACAGCGACTACGTCGGCATCGCCCCACTGGGCACCGCCTTCACAGACGCGCAGGCCGAGGCGCTACGCGCATTTCTCGGCGACGGAAAGCCTGGCGTCATCGTCGCCACAGACGCCGACCGGGCCGGACAGCAGGCCGCACAGCGCATCTTCTGGCAGCTCGCCGCCCGTGGCGACGATCCCCGCTCCCTCGACATCCCGACCGGCAAGGACCCCGCCGAGCTGCTGCAGACGACCGGCGCCACCGCTCTGCGTCAGGCCCTCGCGGCCTCCCCCAGCCTGGCCAGCGCGCTCATCGACGGCCACATCGACGCCTACGCCGACCGGCTGGACACCGTCGAAGGCCAGGTGCACGCCGTCCGTCGCGCCGCCGAGGTCATCGCCGTCGTTCCGTCCACCAGTTGGCCGGCGCACCTCACCCACGTGGTGGCCCGCACCGGCATCGCGCCCGACATCGCGCTGTCAGAAGTCTTCGACGCAGCCCGGGGTCGGACGAAGGATGTTCACGCGCCGGCGCGCACAGCGCTGCGCGGCGGAACGCCCACACCTTCTACTGACCCGGGGACGGAGCTCTCCACCTCTGTGACATCTGCAGCGGAGCTAGGGCGAGGGACGCTGACCGACAGCCAGCAGGCGGCCCGGCGTGCTGCTGCCGCAGCACGCCGTTCGCGCGTCTCAGCCCCGCCGAGGCCACCCCGACATTAGAGGGATCGGCTCAGAGCATCAGTCTGCTGTGAGTCGCCTCGGGTAGGAATGTCGGCCCCGCCTGGTACGACTGCAGCCGTGCCACGTCCTCCGCTCACTGACCGCCCGGCATGAGGTTCCTGCGCCGTCGTCCTCACGGCCGCCCTGCTCCGGAGCCGATCCCCGACGACGTCCCGGTCGAGGTTGATCCCGCCCGCCCGTGGGAGGTGCTCAGCTTGGTCAACGAGTGGGTCCGCCATGCAGAGGCCAAGGCGGGCACGATTCTCGCGGCGGCCGGCGTCGTGGCTGGCGTGCTCTACAGCTTGCTCGACAAGCAATCCCAGCCGCCGTGGACCTTGACTGTTCCGGCCGCAGCCTGCGGGCTACTGGCAGCTCTGGCCGGATTCATGTCGATCATCGCGCTGTGGCCTCAGCTGCGGGCACGGGAGGCGCCGACGAGCCTGTTGTATTTTGAATCGTCCTGGGGTGGGT
>NZ_LWUA01000228.1:0-23940 GCF_005222955.1 Blastococcus sp. CCUG 61487
ACCGGCCCCAGGACGGTTCACAGCCAAGATCAAGAACACTGTCGAGCCCTGGACTCGCGACGCCATCACCGCCGCCCTTGGCATCACCAGCGACGACACCAGCACGCCCCATCAACGATTCGTCAGGGACCTCTTCCTCGACCCCATTCGTTGGGACGGCATCAGCCCACGAGTCGACAACGGCCAACACCGCATCTGCCGTGCACGAGTCGCCGGAGTCGACCGAATCATGGTGGGTCACACCCGGGACGAGCAGGCAGCCCTGGCACACCGCAAAGCCGCAGGGATCCTCCGCACTGCACTTGCGCGCTAGAGTCACGACCGTGCCCCTGACCAGGGCGAACAGCGCCACACCCCCTGGCCTCCAAGATCATTGCAGTCTCGTTTGCAGTCTCATTCACTTGAGGTTTCCCAGCTGACTGATCACCAGCTAGCCCGTACGACACCGGCGCCCCGGTCCACCTCGCGTGGGCCGGGGCGCCGGCGTCTCCGCCGGTGCGACGTCCGGACGTGCTCGTGCCACGATCCCTGCGTGGGCTGGAGACCCGGCGACGTCGTCGTCCACCAGGAGGTGTGGCGCGACCGCATCTGGGCGGCGCGGCCGCTCGTCGTCGTCGAGGACTCGCCGGACCGCATGCTGTTCTGGCTGCCGGCCGGCACACGACGCAAGGTCCCCATGACCCCTCCGCACCGCGACGATCCGGGAAATCGGACCGCCCGGATCATCGAGCTCCTCGAGCGGGGCGACTGGATCCACGTCGACCACGTCGGGGACCTTTCGTGCCTGTGGATCCTTCGCCCGGGCGAATGGCACGCGACGTGGGTCAGCTTCCGGCCGTCGGGGGAGCAGTTCGCGTTCTACGTCAACCTGCAGCGGCCGTTCCGGCGAACCGCGCTCGGCATCGAGTCGATGGACCTCATGCTCGACGTCGTCGCCACCCCGGACCGGATCTGGTCCTGGAAGGACGACGACGAGTTCGAGCGGATCCTGCAGCGCGGCATCTTCGACGCCGACCTCGGCCGACGGGTCCGCTCCGAGGCGCTCGACGTCATCGGCCGGCTCGAGCGCAACGAGCCGCCGTTCGGCGAGGGCTGGCATCGATGGCGGCCCGATCCCGCATGGCCGGTCCCGGTGCTGCCGAGCGGGTGGGCCGACCTCCCGCGCTGACAGCGAATGGCCGCTCGTGGGCCCCGCGCACCTCCTGCCGCATCATCTCTCGTGAGGGAAGCCCACGACCGCGCCGGCTCCGGCGGGGTGCGGCACGTCGGCGAACAGGTCGACCAGGCGGTCCCACCGGTTCCGCCGACCCGGCGGGAAGCGCGTCTCGGCGCGACGCCGTCGGGACGACCCCTGCGCGTACCAGCGCCGAGCCCAGTACGACTGCGGGCGAGCGAGCCGCACCGCTCCCACGGCCGCGACCACCGGGACGAAGACACCGACCACTCCCAGCACGGTGCGGCCCTTGAGGATCGCCACCAGCGCCAACCCCAAGCCGGCCACCACCGTGATCGCGATCGGGACGTCCCCGGGGAGTTGCTCGGCGTCGAAGGGATTGGCCCCGACGAGCAGCAGGCAGCCCACCACCGTGGCCAGCAGCACCGCGTCGATCGACGCGCGGCCCTGCTGCGACCAGTACACGTCCTCGAGGTGCAGCCACAGCGCGAACTCGTCCAACGTCAGCGCCGCCCCGATGCCGAAGAACACCGCGAGGACGTGCAGCCAGCCGCCGTCCGGCCGGTAGGTCAGGTTCACCAGCCCGGTCACCAGCAGCAGGAAGATGCCGTACACCTCGTGGTGGATGTGGACACCGCCTGCGCTGACGTCGCGGAACGGCCCGCGACCGGTACGGATGGCATGCGTGACGAACCGGGTGACCAGGAAGGTCGTCAGGAACGCCGCCAGCACCCAGGCGATGACGACGCGGCGACCGGTGAGCGGCGCGAGGAGATCGACGTCCACGCCGGCCGCGTGCCTTCGGTCTCAGCCCCGCGGCAGGCGCCCGGCGCCGCCCGTCGCCCAGCCGTCGTGGGCCTTCTCTCGACTCACCGCTCCACCGTCACGGATCGGCCACGTGCACCCCAGAGCACTAGGTCCCCTCAGGCTGGCACTTCCCCGCTCAGGCCGGGGCCCCTCCACCCGGACCTCCGCGCTCGGCCGCCGCCGCGATGTCGGCCAGGTCCTTCTCCAGCGCCTTCGTCACCGAGCGCCGCACCAGCGGGCCGGTGATCGCGGCGAGGACCCGCCCCACCGTGCTGGTCGGGCGGCCGCCGAAGGTCATCGTCACGTCGGTTCCGCCGCTTCCGGACGGCGCGAAGGTGAACGTCGAGACGTAGTGCGCGCCCGCACTCGAGGCCTCGACGGTGTAGGACCGAGGCGGCGCCACCGCGGTCACCGTCATCTCCTCGGTCGCCGAGCGGCCCATCATCGTGCGCGTCTCGCGCCACCGGGTGCCGACGCCGAACGGGCCCGGCGTGAGAACCTCCACGGCGTCGATCCCGCTGATCACCTGCGGCGAGCCCGCGAGGTCGGTCGCCACCCCCCACACCTGCTGCACCGGCGCCGCTACGTGCCGACGCACCTCCACGTCCTGCATGCTGCCTCGCTCCTCCGGCTGCGCGATGCCGCCGTCCGGCTCCGCCGCGACAGCCTCCCACCCCGGTACGACATCAGGCCCTGGTCGTCTCACCGGCGGAGGCCGGCAGGCGACCGACTCCGGGCACGAACCGGCCCGCCCGTGCTGCGTACGCGGAGTACGCCGCGCCGTGCACCGCTCGCAGGTACGGCTCCTCGACCGCCCGCACCTGCACCTGCACCGCGACCACGAGGGCGACCAGCGCCGCGATGCTGATCCAGGTCGGCACCACCAGCACGACGCCGAGCTGGGCGACGACCATCGCGGTGAAGATCGGGTTGCGCACGTGGGCGAACACGCCGGTGGTCACCAGCTCGGTGCGTTCCGCGCGGTCGACGCCGATCCGCCAGGACGCGCCCATGCCGGTCTGGGCGGCCAGCGTCGCCAGGAAGCCGCCCAGCGCGACCACGAGTCCGATCACCTGCACCGCCGGCGGCGGGTCCGCGGTCACCGTGCCGGTCACGGCGAGCAGCGGCCCGGCGAACCCCAGCAGGACGGCGACCACGAACAGGACGCCGCCCCACCACTCGACGTCGGCGGGTGTGCCGGAGATGCCGCGGAAACCGGTATCGCCGGTGCTCCGGCGCTGCATCCACGAGCGCACGCCGAAGAGCACCGCGACAGCCAGCACGTAGAGAACGAGCGCACTCATCGGCATCGGCCGATGATAGCGAGACTCGCCGGTCAGTCCAGCGGGTGTCCGCCCGAGATCAGGGGATGAGGACGACGCGCCCCACGGCTCGCCGGCTCTCGATGTACTCGTGCGCGGCGGCGGCCGCCGACAGCGGGAAGGTGCGGTCGACGAGCACGGTCAGCCGGCCGGCGGCGACGTCGTCCACCAGGTCCTGCACCATGCCCTGCACCCGCGGCGTGGTGATCTCCCCACCCAGGTAGACGCCGGTCAGCGACTGGTTCTGCATCCCCAGAACGCCGGCGTTGAACGGCGTGAAGTCCCGCCCGGCGTTGCCCACGGTGATCGCGCGGCCCCGACGGCCCAGGCAGGCGACGGACTGCTGCAGGGTCGAGCCGCCCACGGAGTCGACGACCAGCTGGACGCCGCGTCCGCGGTCGGTGAGGGCGCGCACCTCGTCGACCCAGCCGTGGCGGGAGTAGTCGACGGCGTGGTCCAGGCCGAGCTCGGCGAGCGGCTCGAGCCGGGACAGCGACGACGCCGTCGCGATGACCGTCGCCCCGGCCCGCTTGGCCAGCTGGATCGCGGCCACGCCCACCCCGCCGGCACCGGCCTGGATGAGCACGGTCTCGCCCTCCTGCAGCCGGCCGAACTCGAAGAGGCAGTCGTGCGCGGTGCCGAACGCGACCGGCACGCAGGCGGCGGCGGCGATGTCCGCGCCCTCCGGCACCTTCCACGTGGTGCGCGCCGAGACCGCGAAGAGCTCGGCGTGCGAGCCATGGCTGCTGGTGGCCACCACCCGGTCACCGACCGCGCGATCGGTGACGTCGTCCGCCACGGCGACGATCGTCCCGGCGGCCTGGTACCCGACGATGTGCGGCGTCGAGAGCAGCGGGCCGCCGAGCCGGTTGAGGGTGTCGCCGCCCTCGATCGAGACGGCCTCCACCCGGATGAGCACCATGCCGGGGCCCACCTCCGGGTCGGCGACGTCCTCGTACTGGAGGACGTCGGGGGAGCCGTTGCGGTAGTAGACGGCGGCCTTCATGGGTGCGCTCCTGATCGTCGTGTGGTGGGGGTCACGGGAGGGGTCAGCCGAGCAACTCCTTCGGCACCTGCACGTATTTCGACCGCAGGTACTCACCGACCGACTTCCCGATCTGGTCGACCCGCAGGTTCGACGAGCCGCCCGTGCCCAGCAGCCCCTCGAGCACGAAGTGCACGGCCCGCAGCTGCGGGAACTCGTGCCGCCGCAGCGTCAGGTCAACGGCCTCGGGCATGAGCGCCCGCAGCCCGTCGCTGGTCAGCGTCGTCCGCAGCCACTCCCAGTGCGCGGGGTCGCTCACCCACAGCCCGACGTTGCAGTTGCCGCCCTTGTCGCCCGCCCGCGCGTGGGCCAGCTCGCCCAGGGGCACCCGCCGGCCGCCGGCCGGCGCACCACCCGAGGGCTCGGCGTGCACGGGCTGCCGGATCTCGTCGTCTGTCGCCACCCGCGACGGGGTCGGGGCGTCGAGCACCGTGCCGTCGTCCATGACCGCCCGGTGCACGAGCACCTCGGCCGGCAGCAGGGCCGGCCAGTAGTCGATGCGGGGCCACGGTTCGCGCGCCGCCTGCGCGTGCCCGTCGTGGTGGAACCCCGGGAAGCCCTGCAGGTACAGGCTGCCCACCGCCTGGGGGAAGGCGCGCAGCTGCTCCCGCTCCCGGGCGGTGGCGATCACCCGGATCGGCACGGTCGCCTCCCACTGCGTGGCGGGATCCGGCGCCGCCGTCCCGAGGGCGGTCACGTCCAACTGGTCGACGACGCCGTCGAGCACCAACCCCAGCTGCTCGCGCAGCAGCGCCACCTTCTCGGCCACGTTCGGGGAGGTGCAGAACAGCATCGTGGAGATCTCGTAGCCGATCGGTGCGAAGACGGCGACCTTCGCGGTGGCCGGCGGCGGCGACCCGGTCACCGGGCCGATCGCCACCCGGTCCGGGCCGACCTGGGACAGGACGACGCTGTCGAGGTGCACCGTGGCGTCCGGGTTGAGGTACCGCGGGCCCTGGATCTCGTACACCAGCTGCGCGGTCACCGTGTCCACGGTGACCATGCCGCCGTCGCGCGCGTGCTTGGTGATCACGCTGCTGCCGTCGGCCGAGACCTCGGCGATCGGGAAGCCGGGCCGGGCCATCCCGGGCACCGAGCGGAACCCGGAGAAGTTGCCGCCGGTGGCGTGCGCGCCGCACTCGATGATGTGCCCCGCGGTGACCGCCCCGGCCAGCGCATCCCAGTCGTCCGGCGTCCACCCGTGCCACCAGGCGGCCGGGCCCACGGTGAGCGAGGCGTCGGTGACCCGCCCGGTGATGACGATGTCGGCCCCGGCCGCCAGCGCCTCGGCGATGCCGAAGCCGCCCAGGTAGGCGTTCGCCGCGATCGGCTCGACGCCCCAGTCCTTGAGCGGCGCGTCGGTGTCGAGGTTCTCCATCGCCAGCCCCTCGGCGTGGAACTCGTCGAGCCGGTCGACGAGGTTGTCGCCCTCGACGTGGGCGACGCGCAGCGAGAGCCCGGCGTCGGCCACCAGCCGGCGCAACGCGGCGGCCATCCCGGCCGGATCGAAGCCGCCGGCGTTGCTGACGATCTTCACGCCCCGCTCGGCGATCGCCGGCAGGTGCGGCGCCAGCTGCCGCAGGAAGTAGGCGACGTAGCCGCCGCGCTCCGGGTTCTGCCGGTAGCTGGTAGCCAGCCCCGCGAGGGTCACCTCGGCCAGGTAGTCGCCCATCAGCACGTCGACGGGATCTCCGGCGAGCGCCTCCTCGATCGCGGTGAACCGGTCGCCGAGGTAGCCGGAGAAGTTGCCGATGCGGATCGGCTCGCGCGCGCTCATGGTCGGACGCTAACGCGCCCCTGGAAACGCCGGGCCCACCGGCCGGAGCGGCCCCCGCACGGACGGTGACGAGGCGCCCATACGATCCGATCATGTTCCGTCGTGCGCTCCCGCCCCTCGTCGCCGTCCTGACCGTCTCCGGCCTCGCCGCCTGCTCCGGGGGCGGGACCGACGAGTCGGCCGCGGAGACCGCGGGCACGGTCGAGCGCCCGGCCGCCGAGGCGATCGCCTGGGAGCAGGTCGTCGCCCCCGAGGACTGCGAGTGCAGCGACGGGTCGGAGTACCACTACTGGGTCCACCGGGGCGACGCCGACCGGGTGGTCTTCTTCCTCGAGGGCGGCGGCGCCTGCTTCAGCGCCGAGACCTGCGCCCCCGGGGCGGGCGCCACCTACACCACCGACCTGGAGGGGCGCCTCGACGACGGCCCCGGCTTCCGCGGCCGCGCGGCCGACGCCGGCCTGCTCGACCTGGACAACCCGGAGAACCCGCTCGCCGGCGCCAGCGTCGTCTACGTGCCCTACTGCACCGGCGATCTGCACCTCGGCACCACCACCCAGGACTACGGCGACGGCGTCGTCGTCGAGCACAAGGGCCGCACCAACGCCACGACCGCGCTCGAGACGCTGGCCGCCGAGTTCCCCGACGCCGAGGAGGTCGTCGTGCTCGGGCAGAGCGCCGGCTCCGCGGCGGCGCCGCTCTACGGCGGTCTGGCCCACGACCTGCTGCCCGACGCCGAGGTCACCGTGCTCGCCGACGCGTCCGGCGCCTACCCCGCCGACGAGCTGATCACCACGGCCATCGGCGGCCTCTGGGGCATCTTCGACCAGCTGCCGGACTGGCCCGAGGCGGCCGGCGACCCGCTCACCGCGTGGTCGCTGCCCGGCCTGTTCGTGCAGACCGGCGAGCACGTCCCCGGCGTCCGGCTCGCCACGATCAACACCGCCGACGACGACGTGCAGCGGCAGTTCTCCGACCGGATCGGCAAGGCCGGCACCCCGCTCGCCGAGCTGATCGACACCAACAACCGGCTCATCGAGGCAGCCGGCGTCGACCTCGCCTGGTGGGTGGGCCCCGGCGACAAGCACGTGAGCACCGCCGACGACGAGGTGTACAGCGACGAGGTCGTCGGCGTGCGGCTGATCGACTGGATCGCCGACGTCGTCGCCGGCGAGGACGTCGCCGACGTCAGCGGCTGACCCGGGAGGGATACGGTCGGCTCCCGCCCACTGCGAAGGAGCCACCGACGTGAGCCCTGCCGACGTCCTCGCCGACCTGGAGAACATCTACCGGGACCTGCACGCGCACCCCGAGCTCGCCTTCGCCGAGCACCGCACCGCAGGCATCGTCGCCGACCGGCTCCGGGCGCTGGGCTACGAGACGACCACCGGGGTGGGCGGCACCGGCGTCGTCGGCGTCCTGCGCAACGGGCCCGGGCCGACCGCGCTGCTGCGCGCCGACATGGACGCCCTGCCCGTCCACGAAGAGACCGGCCTGCCCTACGCCAGCACGGCGACGGGAACCGCGGCCGACGGCTCGGAGACCCCGGTCATGCACGCCTGCGGGCACGACGTGCACGTCACCTGCCTGCTCGGCGCCGCGGCGACCCTGGCCGCCGAGCGGGGCACCTGGAGCGGCACTCTCCAGGTCCTGTTCCAGCCGGCCGAGGAGGTCGGCGGGGGAGCGCAGTCGATGATCGACGACCGCGTCTTCGACCGCGTCGGCCGTCCGGACGTCGTCCTCGGCCAGCACGTCGCCCCGCTGCCCGCCGGCCTGCTCGGGCTGCGCCGCGGCCCGGCCTTCGCCGGCGCGGACATGCTGCACATCGTGCTGCACGGTCGCGGCGGCCACGGTTCGCGTCCCGAGACCACCGTCGACCCCGTCGTCATGGCAGCGGCGACGGTCATGCGGCTGCAGACGGTCGTCTCCCGCGAGGTCGCCGGGGGCGAGTCCGCCGTCGTCACCGTCGGCGCCCTGCACGCCGGCACCGCCGGGAACGTCATCCCCGAGCGCGCCGAGATGCGGGTGTCCTTGCGCAGTTACGACACCGAGGTGCGCGAGCGGCTGATGACCTCGATCGACCGGATCGTCCGGGCCGAGGCGGCCGCGTCCGGCGCGCCGCAGGAGCCCGAGGTGCACCTCAAGGAGTCCTTCCCGGTGCTGGTCAACGACCCGGATGCCGGTGCACGCACCATCGCCGGCTGGGACCGCGACCTGGGGCCCGGGCTGACCGTCGACCCGGGCCCGGTGACCGGCAGCGAGGACGTCGGGATCCTCGCCACCGCCGCTGGCGTGCCGCTGGTCTACTGGCTGCTGGGCGGGGCCGACCCGGCCGCGTTCGCCGGGGTGACCGACCGCGACGGCCTGCAGCGCGTCGTCCGCGGGCTGCCCTCCAACCACTCGCCGCAGTTCGCGCCGGTCATCGAGCCGACGCTGTCCACCGGCGTGAAGGCGCTCGTCTCGGCGGCGCGCACCTGGCTGCCGGTCGAGGGCCGCGCGTAGGGAGACCGACCGCGACGATGTGCGCAGATGGCGCATTCCCACGCCGAGAACGCGCCATCAGCGCACATCGTCCCGGGTCAGTGGGGCGGTGTCACGTCAGCTTCCGGACGACGGACAGCGGGAGCGTGCGCATGAGGACGCCGATGGGCACCCATGGCCAGGCGGGGACGTAGGCCTTCGCGCGCCGCTTCTCGATGGCGTCGACCATGCTGCGGACGCCCGTCTCGGTGTCGACCAGGAACCGGGTCTTCTGCTGCACGTGGGCGTTCATCTCCGACCGGATGTAGCCGGGGTAGATGACGGAGACGTCCACGCCGGGGATGCGCTCGGACCGCAGCCCCTCGGCGAGCGCGGCCACTCCCGCCTTGGTCGCGGCGTAGGTGGTCATGGCCTTGCGCATGCCCCGCAGCGCGGACATCGACGAGATCAGCACGAGGTGACCGCGGCCCTGGCGGCGGAAGATCTCCAGCGCCGCCTCGGTCTGCGCCAGCGCGCCGACGAAATTCGTCATCGCCGTCGCCCGGTTGGCGTCGGCCCGGCCGGTGCCCAGCGCGGCGCCCTTGCCGATGCCGGCGTTGACGATCACCCGGTCGATGGCGCCGAAGCTCTCGGCGAACCGACCGAACACCGCGGGCACGGCGTCGGCATCGGTGACGTCCAGCGCCGCGGTCTCGACCCGGCGGCCGGTGCGGGCGGTGATCTCGGCGGCGAGCGCGTCGAGCCGTTCGGTGCGCCGGGCGCACAGCGCGAGGTCGTAGCCGAGATCGGCGAACTGGCGGGCCATCTCCTCACCCAGCCCGGCGCTCGCGCCGGTGATGAGGACGACGCCGCTGCTCGTGGGGGAGGTGCTCGACATGCCCGAGACCCTAGGTGCGCGCCGCGCTCAGCTCCCGCGCGCGTCGCGGCGGCGGAGGAACTCGGCCAGCGGTCGGTGCGTCACCCCGCCCAACCGCAGCGCCGCCACCGCGCCGGCGTCGTCCCGCTCCACGGGGACGAGTTCGCCTGCCGGGCCGAAGCCCGGCTGCGGCGCCAGCCTCAGGGTGTCGCCGTCGACGACCTGGAGCTCCTCCATCCCGTGCAGCGGGTCGGGCGCGGTCGGGCGGACCAGCACCAGCCGGCCGCCCAGGTCGACGACGTCGAGCACGCCCCACAGCCCGGCGAACCGGCCGGCGAAGGAGGCGACCGGGGAGCCCTCCGGCGGGGGCGGCACCTCGGCCCGCGGGGTCAGCGCGGCGTCGATGAGCTTGACCACGCCGTGCGCGAGGTCCTCGGCCGGGCCGTCGATGGCGTTGGTCAGGACGCTCACGACCAGTCCGGTGGCCGGGTCGGCGAGGGTGAGCGTGATGTGCCCCGGCCAGCCGCCGCTGTGGCCGACCAGCTGCCGGTCGCCGACCGTGGACAGGGCGACGCCGACCCCGTAGCGGCCGGCCTCCGTCCCGTAGGGGATCACCACCGACTCGAGCCGCTGCATGATCCGCCGGGCGTCGTCGGAGATCAGCCGCTCGTCACCGGGGAGCAGCGCAGCCGCGGCGAACGAGCTGAGCTCCTCGGCGGTGGACCAGAACCCGGTGGCCGGGGCGTAGGCGCCGGTGGGCGCGTGGCCGAGGACGAGCCGCTCGTGCTCGCCCAGCAGCAGGGCGGTGTGGCCGGCCGCGTACTCACCGGCCCGGTCGGGATCGTGGTCGGCTCCGGTGCGGGACAGCTCGAGCGGCTCGAGGAGGGCGCTGCGGACGTGCTCGGCGAACGGCCTGCCCGTGACCTCTTCGATGGCGAGCCCGACGAGGGCGTAGCCGACGTTGGAGTACTTGAAGTGCTCGTTGCGCGCGTGCACGGCCCCGCCCTGCAGCACCGCGGCCAGCAGCTCCCCGCGTCCCGGGAATGGGCCCTCCAGCTGCCAGAAGTCGGCGGCCGCGCCGTCGCGGGTGACCCCGGACTGGTGGCCGAGCAGCTCGCGCACGGTGGCGCGGGCGACCGGCGTGCCCGCGAGTTCGGGCACGTAGCGGCCGATCGGGTCGTCGAGCCGCATCCGGTCCGCGTCGACCAGCTGCAGGACGGCGGTGGCCGTGAACGTCTTGGAGTGCGACGCCACGTGGAAGAGGTGCTCGGTGGTCAGCGGGGTGCCGGGGGTGGTGTCCGCGACGCCCACGGCGGTGGAGAGGACGAGCTCGCCCTCGGAGCGGACGGCGACCTGCACGCCCGGGACGCGGCGGTGCGCGGCCTGCGTCTCGAGCCACTGCTGCAGGTAGCCCGCGGCCGCGCGGATCGTCGCGGTCGGGCTGTCGGAGCCGGTGGTCACGACGTGAGGGCGTCCCGCTCGGCGCGGTGGATGCGGGCGCCCATGCCGAGCATCTGCCGGTCGTAGAGCGGACGGGCCAGCCGCTTGGTCCAGAAGGCGATGCGCGCGTTGCGGTCGGGCAGGATCAGGTGGCGCTTGGCGTCGATCCCGCGCACGACCCGCTCCGCGATCTCGTCGGCACCCAGCTTCGCGCCCTCGATCAGCCCGGTGGCGACCGTCTCCATCATCGGGTCGTCACCGCCCAGCGACGCCGCCAGGTTGGTGCGGAAGAACGACGGGCAGACGACCGAGACGTCGATGCCCCAGGGGGCGAGCTCCCAGCGGAGGCTCTCCGACAGCGCGACGACCGCCGCCTTCCCGGCGTCGTAGGACGTCATCGCGGGCGGGTGCACGAGCCCGGCCGCCGAGGCGACGTTCACCAGGTGACCGGAGCCCTGCTCCTTGAGCAGGGGGACGAACGTCCGGCAGCCGGTCACCGCGCCGAGCACGTTGACGTCGAGGACCCGGCGCCAGTGCTCGGCGCCCAGCCGGTCGACCCGGCCGCCCGCCGCGATGCCGGCGTTGTTCACCAGGACGTCCAGCCCGCCGAACTCGGCGCGGACCCGGTCGAGCGCGGTGGCCCAGTCGCCCTCGTCGGTGATGTCGAGGCGCTGGTACTCCGCACCCGCGGGGACGGCGGCCTGCGGGGCCAGGTCGGTGGCCAGGACGCGGTCGCCCCGGGCGGCGAAGCGGGCCGCCAGCGCGGCGCCGAGTCCGGAGGCGCCTCCGGTCACGAGGACGCGGCGGGAATCGGTGGGCTGCATGCCCCGGACCCTAGGGATCCGTCCGGCCTGCCGGGTGACCGACCACCCGATCAGGGCGCCCCCTCAGCACCCGAGGGTGGACGCCGGCGCCGCGTGACGGCAGGCTGCCCGCATGACCGAGAACCGGTTCGCGATCCCGCTGGAGGACCTGGTCGCCGGGGCGCAAGTGGCCCGCGAGGACCAGGTCGAGGTGCAGCAGGACGCCGTCGTCCCGCCGCCGGACGAGGTCCTCGGCGGGCCGTTCTACGGCGACGGCATGTCGGGCGACGTCGACGGCGACTGAGCCGGCGCTCACCTGTTGGGCGGCAGTGACTTCCGGTCGCGCCCGGTCCACCCGAGCATCGCCGTGCCGGCGAACAGCAGCAGGCCGAGCACGGCCAGCCAGAACAGCCCCTCGATGACCGCGCCGAGGATGCTCACGGCCAGCCAGATCACCAGCAGCAGTCCGAGCAGGCGCAGCACGGGAACTCCTCGGGGTCGACGGTCGGGCGCCGTCCACCCTAGGTCGTCCGGCCCGTCGGTGGTCCTGCTTGCCCTGGGCGCGCGCGGGCGGGACCCTCGGAGGAGCCGGCGGCGAGGGGGACGGCATGCGCACCGACGAGGTGCTGGACGCAGCCGAGCTGCTCCGGCTGACGCTGCGGGGCGGCACCGAGCGGGTCCGCGAGGTGCACCAGGGGATCGCCGACCGGGTGTTCACCGCCGTCGGCCCGGTCGGGCTGCCGGTGCGGTGGTGGCACGACGCGGTCGCCGGGATCAGCTACGCCGGCGTGGCGGCGGGCCTGGGTCTCGGCGCGCGGTGGACGGGGCGGGCCGTCGCCGGCCGGGCCAGTGGCAGCGGTCTCGACGAGGCGCGACGCGGCCGGCTGGCGCTGGCCGTGCTCAACGGCGCGCACGGCGACCTGGTGCAGCGCGCGGCACCCGGGCTGGACCTCGGCATGACGGTGCGCGTGGCCGGCCGGGCGGTGGACCTGGATCCGGCGGCGCTGCGCGCCGCGTTCCCGGGAGCCACCGGCCGCATCGCGCTGTTCCTGCACGGGCTCACCGAGACCGAGGACAGCTGGGCCTACGGCGCGGAGAAGCACCACGGCCGCCCCGACGTCACGTACGGCTCGCGGCTGCGGGAGGAACTCGGGCTGACCCCCGTGCACGTGCGCTACAACACCGGCCTGCACATCTCCGACAACGGCCGGTCACTGGCCGCCCTGCTCGCCGCACTGGTGGCGAACTGGCCCGCGCAGGTGCAGGACCTCGTGCTCGTCGGCCACTCCATGGGCGGCCTGGTCGCCCGCAGCGCCCTCCACCAGGCAGGCGGCGGCACCACCGAGGCGCAGGGCTGGACCCACCTCGTGCGGGACACGATCACCCTCGGCTCACCGCACCTGGGCGCCCCGCTGGAGCGCGGGGTGCACCGGCTCGCCGTCCACCTGGCCCGGCTGCCCGAGACCCGCCCGCTGGCCCGGCTGCTGGCGCTGCGCAGCGTCGGCATCAAGGACCTCCGCCACGGCTCCGTGGTCGAGGAGGACTGGGTCGGGCGCGACCTCGACGCCGCCGATCCGGCGACGCCCACCCGCGTGGCGCTGCACGACGGCGCCCGCCACTTCGTCGTCCTGGCGACGCTGAGCCGCGATCCGGTCGGACGGATCGCCGACCTGCTCGGCGACCTGCTCGTGACCCCGCGCAGCGCGCTGGGCGACACCGGCGACGACGAGCGGCTGGCGTTCCCCGCCGACCACGTCCTGCGCCTCGGCGGGCTGAACCACTTCGACCTGCTCGACCATCCGCGCGTGCATGCCCAGATCCGGCGCTGGCTGGAGGCCCGCCCGGAGGGGCCGGTCCCGGACGCTCCCGACGTGCCGGCGGGGCGCTGAGCGGGCAATCTGTCGTCCGCGGCGTGACCTGCGGGGCGCACGGTGCGTTCATCCTTCAGAAGCGAGGGAGCAGCCATGGCCGACGACGGGCAGAACATCCTCAAGCGGTTGATCGACTGGCGCGTGGGGGCGGCGATGGAGCCGCAGCCGCCGAACGAGCTCGTGATGCGGCTGCAGCAGCCGCTGGTCGACCTGCTGGAGAAGTACTGGTTCCGGCTCGAGGTCGAGGGCTGGGACCGGGTGCCCGACCGCACCTGTCTCGTGGTCGGGGTGCACTCCGGCGCTGCGCTGACCATGGACGCCTGGAGCCTGGTCAGCGCCTGGCACAAGCACTTCGAGGGGCGGCGGATCCTGCACGGGACGGCGCACGACGTGCTCATGGCCACCCCGGGCATGGGCGACTACTTCCGGTCGGTCGGCGTCATCGCCGCCAACCGGCGGAGCGTGTCGGCGGCGCTGGAGAACGGTGAGGACGTCGTCGTCTGGCCCGGCGGGGAGGTCGACTCGATGCGCAGCTGGTTCAAGCGCGACATCGCCACGCTCGCCGGCCGCCGGGGCTTCGTGAAGCAGGCGATCCGGTCGGGGGTGCCGATCCTGCCGGTGGCCACGGTCGGCGGCCACGACACCGTCTTCGTCCTCTCGGAGGGCAGGTGGCTGGCCAACGGGCTGGACAAGCTGCTCGGCCTGAAGAAGACCCTGCGCGGGTCGAACCTGCCGATCATCGCCGGCTTCCCGTTCCCCATCGCGATCGAGGTGCTGCCGGCGCACCTCCCCCTACCGGCCAAGATCCGCACCGAACTGCTCGACCCGATCGAGGTCGACGAGGACCCCGAGCGCGCCGACGACGACGCCTACGTGCAGAAGATCTACGACGAGGTCGAGGCGGTCATCCAGGCGGGGATGGACCGCCTCGCCGAGAAGCGCACGCTGCCGGTGCTGGGCTGAGCTCTGTACGGAGCCCTCGCGGACCGGCAGGCTGGGCCATCCACGGACGACGGACGGAGCGGTCATGGCGGCGCGGTACGAGTACAGGGTCGACGAGATCCGCGAGGGGATGATCGGCGGGAAGATGAGCGGCGACAAGCTGCAGAAGGTGCTCAACGACCGGGCCCGGGAGGGCTGGCAGCTCAAGGCGATCACCGCGGTCGAGGTGAAGGGCCGGATCGGGCCGGGCGGCGTCGAGGGCGTGCTCGTCACCTTCGAGCGCCCGGTGGTGTGAGCGTCGGCTCCCTCGACCCGGCCGAGCTCTGGCTGGCCGAGCACCGGGACGGCGTCCCCGCGGACGAGGCGCTGGCGTGGTTCGACTCGCTTCCTCCGGTCGCGCCCGCAGAGATGCTCGGGCGCTGGCAGGGGAGCGGGCTGCCCACCGGCTCCCCGCTCGACGGGCTGCTCGAGGCCTACGGCTGGTACGGCAAGGAGTTCGTCGACGCCGAGACCGCGCACCCGCTGCTGTTCTCCACCGCGTCGGGACCGCGGCCCGTGGACCCGGCGCTGGTGCCGGTCCCCGTGCTGCGCGACCTGCCGGGGCTCGCGCACACGCGCGCCGCCCGGGCGGCGTTCAGGCTCGCGCGCCCGCTGGTGACGACGTCGAAGCCGCGGGCCCGGTTGCGGTCGATCGAGCACCGCGGCGTCGTCACCGCGGCGATGGTCTACGACGCCCTGCCGATCATCGACGTCTTCCGGCGGGTGACCGACCGGACCGTGCTGGGGGTCATGGACCTGCGCGGGCTGCCCGATCCGTTCTTCTTCGTGCTCAGCCGCGAGCGGTGACGCCCAGCTCGGCCAGCAGTCCGCGGATCTTCTCCTCGATCTCGTCGCGGATCGGCCGCACGGCCTCGACACCTCGGCCCGCGGGGTCGTCGAGCGGCCAATCGAGGTAGCGGGTGCCGGGGAAGACCGGGCAGGCGTCGCCGCAGCCCATGGTGACGACGACGTCGGAGGCCTCGACGGCGTCGGTCGTGAGCACCTTCGGCTGCTGGCCGGAGATGTCGATGCCGACCTCGGCCATCGCCTCGACCGCGGCCGGGTTGACCCGGTCGCCGGGCAGCGAGCCCGCCGAGCGGACCTCGACGGCGTCGCCGGCGAGGTGCCGCAGCCAGCCGGCGGCCATCTGCGAGCGTCCGGCGTTGTGCACGCAGACGAACAGCACCGACGGGGTCATGCGCGGACCTCCCCGGGGAACCAGCGGCGACGCGCCGCCAGCGAGACGTAGACGAGGGCGACCAGGACCGGTACCTCGATGAGCGGGCCGACGACGCCGGCCAGCGCCTGGCCGCTGGTGACGCCGAAGGTGCCGATCGCGACCGCGATGGCGAGCTCGAAGTTGTTGCCGGCCGCGGTGAAGGCCAGCGTCGCCGTCTTCGCGTAGCCCAGCCCCAGCCGCATGCCGAGGAGGAACGAGCCGCCGAACATCAGGACGAAGTAGGCCAGCAGCGGCAGCGCGATCCGGACGACGTCCCAGGGGTGGGAGGTGATCGCGTCGCCCTGCAGCGCGAACAGCATGACGATCGTGAACAGCAGGCCGTAGAGCGCGACCGGCCCGATGCGGGGGAGGAACCGCTCCTCGTACCAGGCGCGTCCCTGGCGCCGCTCGCCGATCGTCCGGGTCAGGAAACCGGCCAGCAGCGGGATGCCGAGGAAGACCAGGACGCTCACGACGATCGCCCAGACGCTGAACTCGGCCGACGTCGTCGACAGCCCGAGCCAGCTCGGCAGCACCTGCAGGTAGAACCAGCCGAGCGCGGCGAAGGCCACGATCTGGAACACCGAGTTGAGCGCGACCAGGACGGCGGCGGCCTCGCGGTCGCCGCACGCCAGGTCGTTCCAGATGAAGACCATGGCGATGCAGCGGGCCAGTCCGACGATGATCAGGCCGGTCCGGTACTCGGGGAGGTCGGGCAGCAGCAGCCAGGCCAGGGCGAACATCAACGCCGGGCCGAGCACCCAGTTGAGCACCAGGCTGGCGAGGAGCAGCGTCCGGTCGCCGGTGACGCGGTCCAGTTCGGAGTACCGCACCTTCGCCAGCACCGGGTACATCATCAGCAGCAGCCCGACCGCGATCGGCAGGCTGATGCCGCCGACCTCCACGGCGCTCAGCGCGTCGTCCAGCCCCGGGACCCAGCGGCCCAGCGCCAGACCGAGCGCCATCGCGGCGACGATCCACACCGGCAGGAACCTGTCGAGCGTGGAGAGCTTCTGCAGGACCGGCGCGTCGGCCGGGACGTCGGGGCGCGCGGTCTCGCGGACGGCGTCGCTCACGCGGGCGCGAGCGCTCGTGTCTGGAACAGGCTGGCGACGGCGGCCAGGGCCTCGGGCCTGACCGCGTAGTAGACCCAGACGCCGCGCTTCTCCCGATCGAGCAGGCCGGCGGAGTGCAGCACCTTCAGGTGGTGGCTGATCGTCGCCTGGGTGAGCTCGAAGGCGTCGTTCAGGTCGCACACGCACGCCTCGCCCGTGCTGCTCGAGGCGATCAGGCTGACCAGCCGCAGCCGGACCGGGTCGGCGAGCGCCTTGAGCAGCGGGGCCACCTGATCGGCCTGGTCCGCGGACATGGGCGTGCCGGTCAGCGGGGTGCAGCAGGCGAGGTCGGGCTCGCTCATCGTTCTCTCCTCGAGTCGGCCATCGCCGCTCATCGTAACGATCGACATCGTATTGACAAGCATCGATGCCTGGTGTTCATTCTGCGTCCAGACATCGACATCCGTCGATGTCCATTCCGAGGAGGTCCCCATGTCCCGTGTCCAGCTCGCTCTCCGCGTCGCCGACCTCGAGGCCGCGATCGGCTTCTACTCCCGCCTGTTCGACACCGAGCCGGCCAAGCGCCGTCCGGGATACGCCAACTTCGCGATCACCGAGCCGCCGCTGAAGCTGGTGCTGCTGGAGGGCGCGGCCGGCGAGCCGACCCGCATGGACCACCTCGGCGTCGAGGTGCCGTCCACCGACGAGGTCACCGCGGCCACGAGCCGGCTGGCCGGCGCCGGGCTCGCCACGCGCGTCGAGGAGAGCACCACCTGCTGCTACGCCGTCCAGGACAAGGTCTGGGTGACCGGCCCCGGCGGCGAACCGTGGGAGGTCTACACGGTCACCGGCGACGCGCGGCCCGACCTCGAGGGGAAGACCGCCGTGGAACTCTCCGCCGTCGCCGGGGACGGCAGCTGCTGCCGGCCCGACGGCTCCGAGACCGACGCCCGGGTCGGCGCCTCCTGCTGCTGAGCCCGCTCCCGGGGGGCCAGAAGCGTGATTTTGGCCCCGAGGGTGGACGTGGAAGGGTCGGCGCGTGGACCTGGAGCAGGTGGCCGACGAGCTGTACGAGGTGCCGCCCGAGCAGTTCATCGCGCTTCGCAAGCAGCGGCAGGACGAGGCGAAGGCCGACGGCGACAAGGCGCTGGCCAAGGAGATCGGCGGGCTGGGCAAGCCCTCGGCCGCCGCCTGGGCGTGCAACCTCCTCGTCCGGGCGCACCGTGACGAGATCGTCGACCTCGTCGAGCTCGGCCGGCTCCTCCGCGAGGCCCAGGAGAACCTCGCCGGTGACCAGCTGCGGGCGCTCGACGTCCAGCGCCGGCAGCTCGTCTCGGCGCTCGCCCGGCAGGCGCGCGGGCTCGCCGCCGAGCAGGGGCACCCGGTGAGCACCGCCGTCGCCACCCAGGTGGAGGAGACGCTGCGGGCGGCCATGGCCGATCCCGAGGCCGGGCAGGCGCTGCTCACCGGCCGGCTCACCTCGCCGATGTCCTACAGCGGCCTGGGGACGACGGTGTCGCGGCCGGACCTGCGCCTGGTGCACCCGCCACGGGGGCCGACCCGCCCGGCGAAGGCGGCGGCACCGAGGGCGAAGGCGGCGGGGAAGAAGGCCGCGGGAGAGTCGGCGGCGGGGGAGTCGGCGGCCGACCGGCGGGCGCGCGAGCAGGAGGAGCGCCGGCGGGCGGGCGAGGAGAAGCGGCGTCGCGAGCTGGCCGAGGCCCGTGCCGCGGCGGACCAGGCGACCGCCGCGGCGACGGAGGCCGCGGAGGTGCTGGACGAGGTGCGGCAGCGGGTGGACGAGCTGGGCGCCCGCCGGGCGGAGCTGCAGGAGCGGGTCGAGGCGCTCGCCGACCAGCTGGCCGACGCCGAACGGGAGGCGGCCGACGCGGCGGCGGCGCTCAAGCGGGAGGAGCGGCGGCGGGCCGCCGCCGAGCGGGAGGCGGCCGACGCCGCCGAGGTGCGCGACCGCGCCGTCGCCCGCCTCGACGCCCTCGCCGAGGGCTGACGCGGCTCAGGTCGTCGTCTCCCGGGCGTCCTCGGAGCGGTGACCGGCCCGGCGCAGCATGACCCGGTATCCGATGATCAGGGCGGCGTTGGCCAGCAGCAGCCAGAGGCCGAGCAGCACCGCCGTGGCCAGCGCGGTGGCGCCGTAGCGCTGGGTGAAGTCGGCGAACTCGAGGTAGACGAGGTAGCCGCCGGTGGTCAGGGCGATCAGGCCGACGGCGGTGGCCGCGCCGAACGCGACGTCCCGCCGGCGGGTCTCCGAGAGCTCGAACAGGCTGTAGACCAGGGCGATGAGCGCCCAGAGCACCCCGACGGCGCCGACCCCGAGGATCACCTGCAGCCAGGCCTCGATCCCCAGCAGCTGCGGCACCAGGTAGAGGGTGGCGAGGCCGGAGAAGACGGCGAGGGGGAGCGCCGCGATCACCACGAGGGTCAGCAGCCTGCCCTTCCAGCCGCGGATCCGCTGCCCGGCCTCCGGGGAGATGGCGCTGAACGCGCGGGCGAGCGCAGCCCCGTAGGTCGTCGCCGGCCAGACCGCCGCCACCGCGGCCAGCGGACCGGTGTCCGCGGCGACGTCGATGAGCGCGCGCAGGATGTCGGCGACGGGCAGCTGGTCGGGAGCCTGCCGCGTCACCTCGTCCCCGAGGTCGCGCAGGCTGGACTCGTCCACGAACAGCCCGGCGATCCAGAACCCGAGCAGCACCATGGGCGGCAGCGAGACCATCGCGTAGAACGCGAGGCTGGAGCTGGTGGTGATGAACTCGGGGCTGCGCAACCAGTCCAGCGCCCGGCGCACCGGCTCCGGGAGGCGGTGGAAGTCCTGGGCGAGGCGGTCGCGGAGGCGGCGGATCAGCCGTCGGGTCCGCGGCAGTCGTTCGTCGTCCACGAATCAGGTGCCGCGGCGGGCGGCCTTGCGCAGGTAGAGGTGGTCGTCGGCCCGGCGCAGCATCGCCGACAGGGTGTCACCCGCCTGGGCGGTGGCCAGGCCGACGGTCCAGGAGAACTCGTGGGTGGTCTCGAGTCGGGCGAGCAGTTCCCAGGCGCCGTGCTCGTCGGTCGCCGGCAGGCACAGCACGAACTCGTCGCCGCCGTACCGGCCGAGCAGGTCGGCCTGGCGCAGTCGGCGTGCCCAGCCCCGGGTGAGGTCGCGCAGCAGTGCGTCCCCGGCGCCGTGGCCGTCCCGGTCGTTGACCTTCTTGAAGTCGTCGAGGTCGAGGATGGCGATGGCGAGCGGTTCGCCCGTGCGCAGCGCCCGCGCCAGGTGCCGGGAGGTCTCGGCCTCCCAGCTCCGCCGGTTGGCCACCCCGGTCAGCGGATCGGTGTCCGCGGCCGCCCGGAGTTTCGCGGAGACCCGTCCCTGGATCTCGGTCAGGGCGAGCGCCGTGACCACGATGGGCACCCACGCGACGAGGAAGCCGGTGGGCCCGGAGGCGGCGGCGCCGATGCTGGTCGCCGTCACCAGGAACGCGGCGTATGCCCGCGCTCCGGGCAGCGGCAGCACGTGGGCGGCGTAGAGCGCCGCCGCGATCACCGCCGGGCCGAGCGCGACGATGCCGACCGCCGTCGCCGAGCGCCAGGCCAGCAGCGCGAGCACGACCCCCAGGAACACGATCGCGACCTGGACGCCCCACGGCGGGAGCGCCGCACCCAGGTAGGCGATGACGGTTCCTCCGACGAGGCCGATGGCGCTCAGGGCCACCAGCAGCGGCACCGGGGTGTCCGGGTCCATCGGCCGCGCTGCGCTCAGGAGGGCGAGCGCCCCGCCGACGAGGTAGATCACGGCGAGCAGCGTCGCCGTCACGGTGCGCCGCTGCTGCTCCATGGGCCGCATCATTGCTGTTCGGTCGCGTACCGGAAAGTGGTGTACCGCTGATTCCCTCGCGCGGGCGGCGCCGTCACGCCGATTCGCAGTGGGTGGCGTCCCCTCCCTCGAACACCTGGTCCTTGGGCCCGCCGGTCTTCGAGGCCTCCCAAGCCGGGCCGAGGTGCTCGAGCGCGAGCCGGCCGTAGACCTGCTGCTGGGTGGCCACCCGCTGGGAACGACCGCGGCCGAGGAAGCTGATCAACCAGTGGAAGATCGTGGTGAAGCGGCTCTTGAACCCGACGATGTACATCAGGTGGACGACCAGCCACAGCACCCAGGCCACGAAGCCCTCGAACTTGAGCTTGCCGATCTCGGCCACCGCGGAGAACCGCGAGATCGTCGCCATTGAGCCCTTGTCGAAGTACCGGAACGGCTCCTGCGGCTGCTCCCCCTCCAGCCGCAGCCGGATCGCCTTCGCGGCGTAGCGGCCGCCCTGGATGGCCACCTGGGCGACACCCGGCAGCTTGTCCAGCGCCATCATGTCGCCGACGACGTGGATCTCCGGATGGCCGGGGAGCGTGAGGTCCGACAGCACCGAGATCCGGCCGGCCCGGTCGACCTCCGCACCGGTCTGCTCGCCGAGCATCCGGCCGAGGTCGCTGGCCTGCACTCCGGCCGCCCAGATCTTGGTGGCCGCGTTGATCCGGCGCATCTGGCCGTCGGTGTCCTTGACGTCGATGCCGTCCGCGTCGACGTTGGTGACCATCGCGCCCAGCTGCACCTCCACCCCGATCCGGTTGAGCTGGCGGCGGGCGCGGTCCCCCAGCTTCTCGCCGAACGAGGGGAGGACGGCCGGGGCGCCGTCGAGCAGGACGATCCGTGCGCTACCGGGGTTGATGCGCCGGAAGTCGCGCTTGAGGGTGCGGCGGGCCAGCTCGGCGATCTGGCCGGCCATCTCCACGCCGGTCGGTCCGGCGCCGACGACGACGAAGGTCAGCAGCCTGTCGATCTCGGCCTGGTCGGTCGCGATCTCGGCGAGCTCGAAGGCGCCGAAGATGCGGCCGCGCAGCTCCAGGGCGTCGTCGATGCTCTTCATGCCGGGGGCGAACTCGGCGAAGTGGTCGTTGCCGAAGTACGACTGCCCGGCGCCGGCGGCGACGATCAGCTCGTCGTAGGGGTGCACGGTGGTGCGGCCGAGGACCGTCGAGGTGACGGTGCGCGCGGTGACGTCGATGTCGACGACCTCGCCGAGCAGGGTGGTCACGTTCCGCTGGTGGCGGAGCACCTCGCGGGTGGCGGGCGCGATCTCGCCCTCGGAGAGGATCCCGGTGGCCACCTGGTACAGCAGCGGCTGGAAGAGGTGGTGGCTGGTCTTGCCGATGAGGGTGATGTCGACCGGGGTCCTGGCCAGTGCCTTCACGGCGAAGAGGCCGCCGAACCCGGTGCCGATGATGACGACGCGCGGCCGCTCGGCCGAGGCGCGGCCGCCGGCGGCGGTCCGCTCGGGTGGTGTCGTCATGATGTCTCGATCCTCCTCCTCCGGCCGGAGCGCTCCGGCCGGTCGAGCGATCCACGGCACAGTCTGCCGCGCCCGGCTGGCCGTCGCCGGGTCGGAGCGGTAGACCGCCGGAGTGACTCCTTCGCTCGTCCGAACCGTCGTCGTACCGGGCCTGGGACTCGATGCGCGCTCGTGGTGCGGCGTGCTGAGCCGGCTGCCGGCGTCGTCCCCGGCGACCGTCCTCCCCCTGCCCGGTATGGGCTGCCGGAAACCGGTCCCAGCGCTGGGATCGCTGGCCGACGAGGTGATCGCGAGCCTCGGCGCCGGCCCGGTGGTGCTCGCGGGTCATTCGCAGAGCTGCCAGGTGGTGGCCGCGGTCGCCGAGCGCGATCCGCGCGTGGCCGCCGTCGTCCTGCTCGGGCCCACGACCGATCCGCGGCTGCGCCGGCGGGGCGGGCTGGCCCTCGCCTGGCTCCGGACGGCGGCGGGCGAGCCGTGGCGGCAGGTGCCGCGGCTCCTCGCGCAGTGGCTGCACACCGGGCCGCGCGCCATGGCGGCGCTCTGGCGCCGCCTCGCACCCGACCGGATCGACGAGCGGCTATCCCGGGTGCCGGCGCCGGTCACCGTCGTGCGGGGAGCCCGCGACGTGCTCTGCCGCGCGGACTGGGCCGAGGCGGTGGTCCGTGCCGCGCCCCGGGGCCGGCTGGGGGAGATCGCCGGCGCCGCGCACATGACCGTGCACACGCATCCCGACGAGGTCGCGGCGCTGCTCCGCGGGGAACTCGAGCGCGCCGGGAGGTGACCGGGGTCAGCGGGCCGGCGCGAGCTCCTCGGCCAGGGCGGCGGCGTCGTCGGTGCCGAGGAGCAGGGTGTCGTACCGCTCACCGGTCAGGCTGACCCGGATCGCCGGCTGGTTGCGGCGCACCGAGACGTACGCCTTCTCACCGGGACGCCGCCAGGTGCCGATCGACCGGAGCCCCGGCAGGCCCAGCCCCGGCGCGCGCAGCCCGCGCAGGGCGTCCAGCCCGGCGGGCACCGCCTCGACCGCGGTGATCGCCGAGCGGGGCACCTCGAGGTCGCGGAGCAGGCCGAACACCTTCTCCGCCCGGGTCAGCCGGACGCGCAGCGAGGTGGGGGTCGACTCGATGGTGGCCATGGCTGCCACCGTATCGAGCGACCGCCCCCCGCCTCAGGACCGGCGCCGGGCTGCCTTCGCCTCGAGCTTGGCCTCCTTGGCCGCCTGCTTGGCCTGCTTCGCCGCGACCTTGCGGGCCTTCTTCACCGTCACCCGCGGCCGGCGCTCGATCAGCCCGCGGGTCATCAGCCCGATGCCGATGCCGACGAGCCAGCTGTCCTTGGCCAGGGAGAGCCCCTGCTCGGTGGGCGCCAGGCTGCCGGGCTTCCGCATCCCCGGCGTCTTCAGGTAGAGGCCGAGCAGACCGCCGGAGAACGCGGTGAGCGCGGTGCCGGCGACGAACGTCGGCACGAACGGGGTGAGCAGGGCGGCCCCGATCGCGATCTCCGTCGTCGCCAGGACCTGGGCGAACTGCTTGGGCGGGACGTCCTTCAGGAACGGATAGGTGCCGGACGCGAAACCGTGCATGTACGCGGCGGCGTCCTCGTCGGCACCCCGCTTGCCGAGTCCGCTGTTGAGGATGAACGCGCCGGCGCTGATCCGCGGAGCGATCTCGGACAGGGTGATGGGCAGGTTCAGCATGGCGCACCTGTTCCCATCCCAGCCCCGGTCAACCGTCGATGATGGGCGGCCGGGATCAGGTGACCTGATCCCGGAGCGTCCTCCCTCGT
>NZ_LWUA01000228.1:24010-24239 GCF_005222955.1 Blastococcus sp. CCUG 61487
GTGCGCGGTGAGGGAGGACGCTGGGCGGCGGGGGAGGACGGCGGGGTCAGCGGCCCCGGCGGGAGCGGGCGCTGAACGACGCGGCGGACGACGTCCCCGCGCGGGCGGCCAGTTCGGCGCGGGTGCGGGCCGGACCCGACGCGCGCCCACCACCCGAGCCCGAGCCGCGACCGCCGGACGACGCCGGCTTGGCCGCGGAGCCGGTGGACCCCGAGCCGCCGCGACGACG
>NZ_LWUA01000229.1 GCF_005222955.1 Blastococcus sp. CCUG 61487
TCCTCCCCAGCGGTCAGGCCGCGTTCTTGTAGCTGGCAGGCGATGAACCCCGGAAGCCGAACGCGGGGTCGTCGCCGTGGATGTCGTAGGCGGCGTTGATCAGGTGCGCGGCGTCCCAGTCCGCTGCGAGATCGGGTTGGCGGCCCACTATTGAAGTCCGCGTGGAGAAGCCAAGCGCCCGGCAGGTCACCTGGGCGACCGGCAGCTTGCGGGCCACCGCCATCACGTCACAACGGAACCCCGCCGGATAGGGCCTTGCAACGATGCTGACCCTTCCAGCGAGCGCGCAGCCCCACAGGCAAGAAGTCAACCGAAGCGGGGGGGAGTCCCGTATGGTCAAGGCCGCGGTCAGTTTATCGGCGTAGGTGGGTGCGCGGCCCGGGCTTAGTGCGTGCATGAAGATTTGCAGAGTCGCGAAGGATCAATGGTAACGCTAGGAGGGACCACCGAGTGGTAAAGGCAATGGACGAAACACGCTTGCGGATCCGCGAAATGATCCGCGATATCGCCCCGAACGGTGATGGCTGGCGTGGCGACGATCCCCAATTAGTGGTTGATCTCGAATACCATTCGCTAGCCCTCGTAGAGCTGGCGTTCGCCCTCGAGGATGAGTTCGGAGTGGAGCCTATAGACGAGCACACTGCGGCCACAATCGTCTCTGTGAGCGACGTCGAGGGCTATGTTATGCAGGCGCTCGATGCGTCCCCAGGTCAGGGGTAGGTGGTTCTTAAGTGGCACGCCTTCGCCCGAAGTTTCTGCTCCTGGTGACCAGTTGCTGCGGCGGCGTGCCGTGACGTGGCCCATCGATAGCAGGTCAGAAAGAAATCTCCGGACCAGCCTGGACACTATCGGCGACGCGGCGACTCGGGCCGTTATGGCCCGCAGCGCACTCTGGAGCGAGTCACGCTATCTCGACTTCGCCGACGCCTCCTCGGGTCTGGGCGTCTATGTGCGGTTCGGAAGCTATCCCAACCTAGGCCAGAACTGGCTGTGGGTGGTTGTAGTAGCGCCGGGTTTTCCACCCTGGATCCTGAACGTGACTGACGCTACGCAACTTGAGGCAGCGGACAAGATGATCTGGCGCACAGGAGCCGGTGTCTATGCTCAGCTAAACGAGGCAGCTGACGGGAGCTCTTTCGGCCTTCGCGTCGGGGAGCTCCGGGATTCGTCTCACAGCCCCCGGCATCCGTTGCGTTTGGACCTTGTGTGGACGCCAGTCATGGAGGTATTCCGATACGCCTCGACCACTCGACTCGAGCAGTCGTGTGACGTGACAGGTGAAGTGGTGATGAATGGCGAGACCTTTGCAGTGTCAGCGACTGGACAGCGAGACCATTCTGTGGGAGTCCGGGACTGGTGGCGCGTACCGTGGCTGTGGGCCGCCGGCGCCGTGGGATCACAGGTCCGCTTCCAGGTGACGAAGCTGTCTCGAAAGCACGCTTGGGGCGAGGGTTATATGGCGCGTGGTGGGAGTATGGCGCCACTCAACCAAATCGCGGCGCCAGAGCGCAGTGACCGGCGGGAATCGCTAACCTTGTCCCTCGACGGCATTGACGTGAGCTGCCATCCGATAGCGTGGACCTTACTCCCCCTGGCCTCGCCTGAGGGAAAGGAGACGGTGCTGCACCGGGCATTGTGCAAGTTCTCAGGGGTGGGTGCAGTTGGTAGCGGTTGGCTGGAGTGGAACGTGCCCGCCCCCCGAAAAAGATCAAGTGAAGTTCGCGTGCAGCACTAGGAGATAGCAGCCGCTGCGGCAGTCGCTGCGGTTCAACGATGACGAATACAGTATTCCTGGCAGACGCGGGGGTAACATGTCAGCAGCACTCTTTGACCCACTGGACCCGGCCACGCTCGCTGACCCGTACTCGGCTTATGCCGCTCTGAGGGCATCCCTACCCGTTGCGCATCTCCAAGATCACGATCTTTGGATGGTGACGCGGTACGAGGATGCGGTGCATGTCCTCCGCAATACGGAGACATTCTCATCGGCCCTGGGGATGTCAGCCACCATTGGCTCTCACTCTGCCCCTGCGACAGGAGTCGGGTACCGGATGGGCGTGTCGGGCGTCCGGGTGATCATTGCGACAGATCCGCCCGAGCACCAAGTGATTCGGCGGGCGATTCGGCCGGCGTTCACTCGGCAATCGCTGGTGGCGCTCGAAAGTATGATGCACGAGCTGGCCGACGAACTAGTCCGGGGTCTTGTCGAGCGCGGTGCCGAGGCCGACTTTTACCGCGACGTGGCCGAACCGATGCCGGTCGTCGTATTGGCATCCATGTTCGGTGTGCCAGCTTCTATGCACGAGGAGTTCCGGCGGTGGGTATCCGTGGTCACGGCTGAGCTGGACCAAGGGTTCGATGGTCACGGTGTGGGTCGGGGGCTAGACATGCTCCGCTACTTCCGCCGAGAGCTAGCCAAACGACGGACCGCGCCGAGTGGAGATCTATTGTCGGTGATTGCTGCCGCGTCCGATGTTGGGCTGAGTGATCACGAACTCTTGGCCCAGTGCGTCTTTCTCCTTGTGGCAGGGGTAGAGACGACGACAAACCTCTTGACCAACCTTATCGCTGCGCTTAGTGAGCATCCGGAGGCGCAGGACTCCTTACGCCGTCACCCGCACCTCTTGTCGTCTGCCGTGGAAGAGGCGCTCCGTTACGATTCACCGGTCCAAGCCCTGTGGCGTTCGACTACCAGGCCGACTGAGCTAGGCGGGGAATCGTTACCGGCGAATGCCCGGGTCCTCGTGGCCTTTGGGGCCGCGAACCGAGACCCGGCACGCTTCCCGGATCCAGATAGATTCCTCGTGAACCGGAGTCCTAACGATCACATCGCCTTTGGCAGCGGTCCACATCTCTGCATCGGATCGAGACTGGCTCGAATGGAAGTGAAAGTGGTTCTTAAGGCACTGCTCGATCGAACGAGCTGGATTAGCCTGCGGGGCGCTGGAACGCGAACCCGGTCGCCTATCGTTCGGGGATTCGTTTCAGAGCCGGTTGTCTTGGGCTGAGGCCCAGTGGGTTCAGCTGATATTTCTCAGCTCATCGGCGTGAATCGCACTTCGGTCAGCCATTACCGCGAACATTTCGTCGCTGGCAGGCGTGCGCTCGCTTAGGGACCAGCCAACTATAGCCATGGCCAAGCCGGCGAGGGCATAGCGGGCATAGTCGGCCCAGAGGAGCTGCTCGTCGATCTGAATCCCATAAGAACGCAAAGCCGATACGTACGTGTCGATATAGATCGCATGGTCCGCTCTTTGCTTCTCGCGCGAGATGCTCGTGCCCACAAAGTAGCTTAGATCAGCGACAGAGTTGCCGACAGCGACGGTCTGCCAGTCGACGACCACAGGTCGTCCGATGCCGTAGAGCAGGTTGCCGGTGCGAAAGTCGCCATGAAGCACCGACGTAAGCGTCGCCAGCCTCGGGCGGTTCTGATCGCACTGAACCGCCAGCTCGGTGAGTGCTTCTTCCACCTCAGGCGCGAGCCGATCGTCGAATCTCGCCCAGAAACGGTCAGATAGACGCACCGCGAGAGTCAAGGCTTCATGCGATTCGATTATGGCTCGGCGTGGCGTTAACCACGAAGGTATGTCAATGCCAGAGCTGGCGGATGTGCTCGCGTGCAATCGTGCGAGTTCGAGCAGTGACGCTTCAGCCTCCTCGGGGCTGCATCCCCGCATCTGATCGCCAGCCTCGGAATCGCCCATATCCTCGAGCACCAAACAGTAGCGGTCCGCAGACTCATATGCCGCGATGAAGCATCGCGGTAGGCGGGACCCCACGTGTTCTGCTAGCTCAAGGTAGAAGCCGACCTCCGCCCGGTAGCTACCGAAGGTTCGAGCGGCCCTTCGCGCCACGGCGGACTGCGCAACCAGCTTGACCACGACTGAGGGAGGCGGGGATGCGGCGCGCTCGCTCGCCCATATCAGCCGCACTCGGACAGTCGTCCCAATCCTGCCGGCGCCAACGGGTTGTATGTCCGCGTCGATCAGGGTTGCGCGAAAAATGGGCTCCAAGTGCTGAGCACACCACTCGAACGTGACGTCATCCAAGACCCGCGGAATCCTGATCGACGACAACGGCGATTCGACTCCCATCTGGGGCAAGGCGTCGACGGTCTCATAGGCGGCAAGGTTTGACCTCAGACGATCCTGTCGTCACGGTACGGCACGGCGGGCGGAGACGTCTCGCCCGGCTCGTCTGTTGACTGCCGTGGTCCTCTGCGGAGGCCGACCGTGCAACGGTTGGTTCTACATCGTCGCCGACGATGATGGAGTCCGTCTGATTCGAAGGTGCCTCAACGACCGTGGCACTCTTCGGCTCCCGGTCGAGGTGGCATGCTGACAGAGGCGATGTCAGCTCGGTAGATTCCCGGACGGGGCTCGCGAATCGAGACTGCTGCGGCTGCATGAGCGGGGCCGTGCATCTGTTGAGCCTGCGTGTCTTGTGGCTGGTCGTCTCTTGGAGAGTTGTCAACTTGGAAGCGCAACGGGGTCTGCTCGACTGGGTGTTCGATGCAACGACCGATCGAGGTATTCGGCACCTGTCCGTCGACGGCTCATGGGAGTTCGTGAGCTACGCGGAACTCGCGGCGCGGACACTATTCATAGCGCAGCAGCTTTCGGCCGCGGGGATTCGGCCCGGAGATGCGGTTGCGCTTGCTCTGCCTCAGGGCCCGGAGTTTCCTATCGGCTTCTTCGCTACCTTGGCGGCGGGAGCCACGCCGTGCGTCATCCCGCCCACGCTGGTCTTTCGCGACCAAGATGCGTACCGGTCGCATGTCGGTCGCGTGATATCGCTAGGGCAACCGCGCTGCATCCTTGCTACGTCTGAATCGGCCGTTGAGCTTGAGTCCCGTATCGGAAGTACTGAAACGCCCGTTGTCGTGATGTCGGATGCGTCGCAGTCGGATGGTGTTCTGCCGGGTGCTGAGATTGCTGTTCCTGAGCGAGCCCTGATGCAGTTCACCTCTGGCTCCAGTGGCTCCCCCAAGGGGCTGGGCATATCGCGCGGTGCCTTGGAAGCGAATATTGCGGCCATCCGCCGGTGGTTGCGCATGGGCTGTGATGACGCAACGGCTACATGGCTTCCGCTGCACCATGACATGGGGCTGATCGGGTGTCTGCTGACCCCAGTCGTGAATGGTAGCGATCTCTGGTTGATGCGTCCTGAGCAGTTTATTAGGTCGCCGCTCAAATGGGTGGAATGCTTTGGGCGGCATGGTGCGAAACTTGCGGCCGTCCCTACTTTTGGTCTTGCGTACGCCGCGCGGCGTCTACGCCGCTCAGCCCTCGAGGGCATGGACTTCAACGATTGGAGGTCCGTGATCGTCGGCGCGGAGCATGTAGACCCGGCAGTGCTCGAAAGTTTTTCAACTCTGCTTGAGCCCGGCGGTTTCAGACGGCAGGCCTTCATGCCTGCTTATGGTCTGGCGGAGAGCACACTGGCTGTGACGGGAGTGGCTCTACAGGACGTGGCGCGGACAGTGTCGGTCGAACGATCCACCTTGGTGCCAGGGCGTCAGGTTCAGCTCTTGCCCCTGAGCGCCGGTGCAGAAGATGGCTTCCAGCTCAACTCATGCGGAAGGCCCCTCGGGGCGGCTCGCGTGCACATTGAGCTTCCCTCCGGCACTAAGGCGGAGGAGCTCGTCTGTGGCGAAATCGTGGTTAGCGGTCCAAGTATGGCGGACGAGTACCTGGAGATGGGGCCCTCCGGTGTCGTGTCGCGCACGCTCGCGGACACCGACGGCTGTTTTCGGACTGGCGATGCCGGCTTCCTCGCTGATGGCGAACTATATGTGGTGGGTCGCCTGGGTGACAGTCTTAAAGTGAGGGGGCAAACCGTATTCGCGGAGGACGTCGAGGCGTTACTCCTCAGATCCGCCTCCTTGCGTCGGGTGCGCCCCGTTGTCCTTCTCGGGAATCTTGATGGTGAGGATACGGTCGTTGTCCTTGCGGAGCAGGGCGATGGGACGTGGGTGACCGAGGCGCAGGCCCTATTGGCTCAACACGTCCCCGGCGTCCGCGCCCAAGTGCTGCTGGGGCCACCCGGGACCATTCTGAGAACGACGAGCGGGAAAGCGCGCCGCAGGCCAACTTGGAAGGCTCTCGCGATTGGAGCCTTGAACGTGCGTCCGGCGCTGGGTGTCCGCCCGAGCAAGTGAGCTTCGGCGTCAGCCATCTTTTCGATGACTCTTTTCGATGACTGGTGTCGGCGGCGTCGGGCTCAACGCGCCCCGCTGCACCGCTGAGTACGCGTGCGCGCCGCCGTCGTCGGTGTCGGTGTCGGTGTCGGTGTCGGGCTCAAGCCTCGCCCCCTGGGAGCCTACGGGCGTTCCCGAGGTACGTCTAAGGACAGGCGGTGGTGGGTGTCGGCGTAGTTGATGCCGGCGGCGGAGACGTCGTGGAGCGTCCGGCCGGGGCCGGCCTCCGGCTCGGGGACGTCGACGACGTCGAGGACTTCCGGGCCGCCGAAGCGGGTGATCTGCACAGCACGCATGCAGGGGACGCTAGGCGATGGTGAGGTGGAACGGGCAACCGGTGAGGAGAGGGCGAGCAGCATGGAAGACCTGCGGAACGTGCCGATACGGGCGAGCGACGTCTCCCTCGTCGATGGGCTGAGTTCGACACGGGCCATCCGGCGCTACACCGACGAAGCGGTCCCGGACCACGTCCTGCGCGATGTGCTGTTCGCCGCGACCCGGGCGCCGAGCGGGTCCAACCGGCAGCCGTTCCGGTTCCTCGTCCTGCGGAACGGCCCGCTGGCGGTCACGGCGAAGACGTTGATCGCCGAAGGAGCCCGTGCGATGTGGTCGGCCAAGCGGCAGCGTGACGGGTACGCGCAGGGCTCCGGCGCGCGGCGGGACTCACCGAAGGCACGACTGGCCGCGACGATGGAGCACTACGTCGACTCGTTCGCCTCGGTGCCGGTGCTGATCCTGCCGTGCCTCAACCGGTACCGCGCCCCCGAGCTGACGGAGGGGTCCCACGTCTACCCCGCCTGTCAGAACCTCCTCCTCGCTGCGCGGGCCTACGGCTACGGCGGCGTGATGACGATGTTCCACCGGACTGTCGAGGCGGAGTTGCGCTCCGCGCTCGGCATCCCGGACGCCACCGCGATCTCGGCGACGATCACCCTGGGCAGGCCCGCCGGGTCGCACGGCCCAGTGCGGCGCCGACCGCTGTCCGAGCTGGTCTACGAGGACGGCTGGGGTACGCCCGCACCCTGGGCGGTGGACCCACCCGGTACGGAGTTCACCGCAGCAGGTCCGCCCGTGCAGCGTTAGCTGTCGTCGTCGCCTCCCGGCCGCGGGGCCTTGGCTCCGCGGGCTCCCCGGCCGGTCAGCTGCCGGCGAGCTTCTGCAGCCGGGTGGTCAGGGCGGCCCGCCGGTCCGCGTTGCCGTGCAGGTCCACGTACTGCTGCCCGAAGCCGGCCAGCAGCGTGTCGTCCAGTCGGCGCACGGCACCGGGTGGATAGCGGTAGTCCATCCGGGCGGTGATGTCTCTGTCGTCGACGGCGCGCAGCACCTCGCCCAGCTCCACCAGGCTGGTGATCCCCAGCTCCAGCAGCAGGCCGGAGATCCAGGTGTAGTGGTCCGGGCGGGACCAGCCGGCGTCGGCGTACTGCCCGGCCAGGAACGCAGCCAGCTCCCGGGGCGCGATCCGGGGGTCGTCGGGATCCGCGTCGTCGGCGTCGTCGGCGTCGTCGCCGGGCAAGGGTGCCCGAAGGCGCTCGCGGATCGCGGTGAACTGCTGATCTGCCAGCTCCAGCAACCCGGCGGCCAGGGTGAACCGCCGGTCGAACTCGGAAGCGTGCTCGTCGGGCACCGTGCCCTTGTAGCGGATGTCGTGCTCGAACTCCGCCCACGCGTGCTGCAGCACCGTGCGCACCTGCACCTGCACCACCCGCCCGACCAGCTCCGGCCACTCGGCCGCCCGGCCCGGGTCCACGGCGATCAGCAGGTGCCGGCTGGAGTAGCCGAACCGGCCCTGCTGCGCGGTCTGCCGTCCCATGTCGCGGTCGTCGATCACCCGCACCTGCGCGGCCAGCAGTTCGGCGACCGCCTCCACGTCGGCCTGCACGTAGGTGATCACCCGGACGCCGATCTGGTCGGTGATGTCCCGCGCCGGGTCCGGGTAGGCAGGCTTGCCGTCGACCAGGCGAGCCGCCTTCTCCGCGAACGAGGTGACACTCTTGGTCCGTCCGGTGACGGACAGGTAGTTGATCCCGGCGTCGTCGAGCACACCGGTGACGAGCGCGACCGCCTGCGTCCCGGCGACCAGGGCCTGGGGCCGGCCGTCGGCGTACGCCTGGATGGCCTGCTGCACCGGGTCGGGCGGAGGTGCGGCGACCCGGGGGCCGGGCTGCAGGTCCGGCGGCAGGGTCGGAGTCACGATGGCACCACCGGCCGCGTCGCCGTAGGTGGTCACCTCGTCCGGACGTCGAACGGCGATCCACCCCACGTAGGCGCAGACCACCGCGTCGATCTGGTCCTCCGCCACCCGCAGCTCGCTCTTGCGAGAGGCGGTCTGCACCTGCTCGCGCAGCGCGGCGAACGGCGCACCGAGGTCGAGCTCGGCCACCCCGCCCAGGAGGTCGACGAGCAGGAGCAACTCCGCGCGCATCTGCTCGAGCGTGCGGCCCGGCTTGCTCTTGTACTTCAGCGTGCGGCCCAGCCGGAACAGCGCCACCGTCGCCGCGTGCGGGTAGACCTCGATCGCGCGGCGGTCGCGGCCCGAGCGGGGGTCGAGGTCCAGCTTCAGCCGCCGGCCGATCCGCCCGCCGCGGGTGTCCCCGTCGGTGAACTCGGACCTGCTGGTGTTGGTCGGATGCGCCCCGGCCTGGAACTTCGCGAAGTCGGCGTTGAGCGCCCGCTCGGCGGCCCGGTTCCCGGTGGCGTTGGTGACCACCAGCGGGGCGTCGATCGCCACGATGCACGGGCCGGCGGTGAACGGTGCCAGCGCGGTCTCGATCTCGTCGTCGGTGTGCACCGTGCTGACGTGCACCAACCGGCCGGCGTCGTCCAGCACGGCGAGGCCGGTGGGCTGCCTGGACCCCCAGGCGAGGTCGATCCCGATGTAGTGCACGGGGTCAGCTTGCCGTGCCCCGCCGCACGAGTTCGGAACAGCTGATCAGGGAAGTGCGAACACGTCGGCTGCGGCAGGCTCTGCAGGGTCGAGGTGCGGCATGCTCGGCGGATGTCTCTCGCCCCGGAGAACTCGTCGTTGCCGCTGCCGGACTTCGTGAATTGGTCGATCTTCCCGTTCGAGGGCGACCTCCGGGTGCGCGAGCCCAAGCCGCCGTACCCGACCGACCGGCCGCGCACGGGGGAGCCGGGCGGTGGACCCTGCTCCGCGTGCGCGGCCGCGGACGACGAGTACATCTGGGTGGACCGGCACTGGCGGGTCAAGGCGATGCGGCCGTCGGGCGTGCCGGTGCAGGTGTTCCTCGAGACCCGCGAGCACCTGGACATGGACGAGCTCGACGACGAGCGGGCCGGCGAACTGGGGCAGATGATCGTCCGGCTCGACCGGGCGATCCAGGCCGTCGGTGGCATCGGCCGGGTGCACGTCGCCCGCTGGGGCGACGGCGGCTCGCACTTCCACATGTGGCTCTACGGCCGCCCCCGCGGCGCCAGCCAGATGCTCGGCTTCTGCCTGCCGATGTGGGCGGAGATCCTGCCGCCGACCGCGGACGACGTGTGGCGGGCCAACATGGCCGTCGTCGCCGCGGAGCTCGCCAAGGTCAGCGGCACGGCGGTCGCCCGGCCCTGAGCGCCGAGGGGGTGGCCGTCCGCCCGGGACAGCCACCCCCTCGACCGCGAGCCGGACCTCAGCTCACGCCGTCTGCGCCTCCCGGCGGGGGAGCACCCAGTCGGGCCGCACGTAGTGGCACGTGTAGCCGAACGGGATCTTCTGCAGGTAGTCCTGGTGCTCCTCCTCGGCCTCCCAGAAGTCACCGGCCGGCTCCACCTCGGTGACGACCTTGCCGGGCCAGATCCCGGAGGCGTCGACGTCGGCGATCGTGTCCTCGGCGACGCGCTTCTGCTCGTCGCTGGTGTAGAAGATCGCCGAGCGGTAGCTGCGCCCGATGTCGTTGCCCTGACGGTCCTTCGTCGACGGGTCGTGGATCTGGAAGAAGAACTCCAGCAGCTCCCGGAACGAGACCGTGTCCGGGTCGAAGACGATCTCGACCGCCTCGGCGTGGTCCCCGTGGTTCCGGTAGGTGGCGTTCGGGGTGTCGCCCCCGGAGTAGCCGACGCGGGTGCTGATCACCCCCGGGCGCTTGCGAAGCAGCTCCTGGGCGCCCCAGAAGCAGCCGCCGGCGAGGATGGCGGTCTCAGTGGTCACGTGTGTGCCTCCCTCTGTGTCGAGCACGCCAGGTGAACACCGGAACGAGGTCCGGCGCTTCCCGGACCAGCCAAAGTACTGGCACCATCCGCGGATGGGAGAGCCCGAGCCGCACCGCTTCGAAGCCCGCGTCATCGAGGAGGCGGCCAACACGATCCACGACGACGACGGCGCCCAGCGGTTCGGCTTCACCGGCGCGCTCGTGCCCGGCGTCGAGCTGTTCGCCCGGATCACCACCCCGCTGGTCGCCGCCTGGGGGGAGGACTGGTTGTCCGCGGGACAGGTGGACGTGCGCTTCCGCCGTCCCGTCTACGACGGCGAGGAGGTGCTCGTCGAGCTCGACGACGGGCGGCTGACGGTCACAGGTCCGGACGGCGAGGTGCGGGCCGTCGGCTCGGCCAGCCGCACCGCCGACCGCCCGGATCTGAGCGTCTTCACGCACGTCCCCGCTGCACCTCGGCTGCTCACCGACCCCTCGGTCGGGCCCATCGGCAGCGTCGACGAGCACGTGAGCGTCGAGCAGAACGAGTGGTACCTCGACGCCGTCGGCGAACCGCTGGCGCTGTACCGCGAGCACGGGTGGGCCCATCCGGCGATGCTGCTCAAGGCGGTCCACCGGGTGCTCACCCGCAACGTGGAGCTCGGGCCGTGGATCCACACCGTGAGCGACTGCCGTTTCCTCGGCGTCGCCCGGCTCCCCGCGCTGATCACCTCGCACGGACGGGTCGTCAGCGTCGGACGGCGGGGCCGGCACGACGAGGTGGTCTACGACGCGCTGGTCCTGGCCGACGGGCACCCGGTGCTGCACACCCGGCACACCGCTCTCTACCGGCTCGACGCCGCGGCCTGAGAGCCTGCCGCGGATCGCCCTGGCCACTCCGTAGCCTGGCGCCGTGCCTCCCCCCAGCCGGGGCCGCGATCGGCGGCTCGCCCGACTGCCGGAACGAGCACGCAAGGCCATCGCCGGCTCCGGTCCGCCGACGGAGCCGTTCTCCCTGCGCGCCAAGCCCAGTCAGGTGGACCCCGCCACGGCGCGGGCCGCGCTCGGCCTGGCCCTCCGCATGGGCGAGTCGATGATGGCGGTGGGCGGCTCGGCGGCGGACGTCACCGCCATGGTCCTCCGTGTCGCCGCGGCCTACGGGCTGGACGATTGCCAGGTCGACGTCACGTTCACCTCGCTGACGATCAGCTACGCACCCGACGACGCGGATCCGCTGGTCCTGATGCGGATCGTGACTCCGCGCGGACTGGACTACACCCGGCTCCAGGGGATCACCGCGCTGGCCGCGACGATCAAGGACGAGGAGCTCGGCCCCGAGGAGGCGCACCGCCGGCTGGACGAGGTCCTGTCCGCGCCGCACCCCTACCGCCGCGGGATCCACGCGCTCGGCTGGTCGGGGGTCGCGGGCTGCGTCGCCATCCTGCTCGGAGGTGGCTGGCTGGTGGCCGTGGTCGCGGCGGTCACCACGGCGGTCATCGAGCAGACGATCCGCGCCCTGGCGCGGCGTGGCCTGCCGATGTTCTTCCAGCAGGTCGTGGGTGCCGCGGTGGCCACCGGGTCCGCCGTCCTGCTCATGGTCGCCGAGGTGCAGGTCCGCACCTCGCTGGTCGTCGCCGCCGGGATCGTGGTGCTCCTGGCCGGGTTGTCCTTCGTGGGCGCCGCCGAGGACGCGATCAACGGCTATCCGGTCACCGCCGCGGCACGGGCCTTCGAGGTCCTGACGCTGACGACCGGCATCGTCGTCGGCATCGCCGCCGTCCTGGACATGGCCCGGCGGGCGGAGGTGCCGCTGCGCGTGCTCGACCCGGCGACGTTCCGCGTGGCGTTCCCCGTCGCGCTGGCTGCCGCCGCCGCGATGGCCGGGTTCTGGGCGATCGCGTCGTACGCCCGCCCGATCGCCGTCGGGGTGGCGACGGCGGCCGGTGCGCTGGCGTGGGTCACCTCCTCCGCGGTGGCCGAGTTCGGGGTCGGCCCGGCGGTGGCCAGCGCGGCGGCGGCGGTGCTCGTCGGCTTCTGCGGTGAGGCGCTGACCGATCGGCTGCGGGTTCCGCCGCTGCTCGTCGCGATCTGCGGCATCGTCCCGTTGCTGCCCGGGCTGCTGATCTACCGGGGGCTGTTCGAGATCGTCGTGGAGGCCGACGTCGGGCGGGGGGTGAGCCGGCTCGTGGGAGCCGCGGCCATCGGGCTGGGCCTGGCCGCCGGCGTCGTGCTGGGCAGGTACTTCGGCCGCCCGCTGCGCGGCAGCCTGGACCGCTTCGACCGCCGGGTCCGCCGCCGCTGGACCACCCGGTCCGTCAGCTAGGGCTCGGAAGGCCGATCGTGGGTCAGCCGGCGGTTCGGCGGGCCCGGTGCGCGGCCATGTGCTCCCGGTTGGCGCAGCTGGTCCCGCAGAACCGGCGGCTGCCGTTCCTGGTGAGGTCGACGAGAGCGTCGTCGCACCCGCGCGCTGCGCAGCGGCGCAGCCGGTGGAGGGCGTCGGTGCGGACCACCTCGGCCAGGGCCATCGCCGCCTCCACGCCCATCCGGTGGGCCAGCGGAGCCGTCGGCTCCGTGGCGTGCATGTGGTAGCCCCAGTCGTCGTGCCGGACCAGTTGCGGCAGCGCTCGCCCGTCCTGGAGCAGCCGGTTCACCTCGGCGACGACGTCGTCCTCGCCCGCCGTCCAGATCCCGGCGAGCACGGCGCGCAGCTCGTGCACCTCGGCGAGCTCCGCGGCGTCCCCGCGGCGGCTGCCGGTGAACTGCCAGGTGTCGAGGAAGGCGGCGAGGGCCGGGGGGTCGGGAAGTCGCTCCTCGCCGTCCGCCGCGGTGTTGACGAGCGCGGCCGCGGTGGCCAGCCCGAGCTCCGTGTCGTGCGCGAAGAGCACCTGTCTCCTGACGTCCGTCTGCTCTGCTAGCGTCCCGCCGTCAGGAGCGTACCGCCGTTGACCCCTGACAGGAGAGGGTCGTCGTGCTCGATCGCCGCACCGGGCTGCTGGGTCTCCTGCTGGCCGTGGTCTCCGCCGCCGCCTTCGGCACGGCCGGGGTCTTCGCCGCCGGCCTGCTGGACGCCGGCTGGAGCGCGGCGTCCGCCGTGATCGTCCGGGTCGGTCTGGGAGCTCTCGTCCTGACCGTGCCCGCCGTCCTCCAGCTGCGCAGGCGATGGCACCTGCTCCGGGCCAACGCCGGCGCGGTCCTGGCCTTCGGGGCGCTCGCCGTCGCGCTGCCCCAGCTCGCCTACTTCTCCGCCGTCGCCCGGCTGTCGGTCGGGGTGGCGCTGCTCCTGGAGTACTCCGCCGTCGTGCTCGTCGTGCTGTGGGTCTGGGTGCGGCTCGGTCAGCGGCCCGGCGCCGTCACCGCCGCCGGCGTGGTCGTGGCGCTGACCGGGCTGGTGCTGGTGCTGGACGTCGCCCGGGGTGCCGAGCTCGACCCGATCGGGATCGCCTGGGGGTTGCTGGCCGCGGTGGGGCTCGCGGCCTACTTCGTGCTCTCCGCCCGGACCGAGGGCGCGCTTCCTCCGCTGGTCAGCGCGTGGGCAGGGCTCGCGGTCGGTGCGCTGCTCCTCGGCGTGGCGGCGCTCGTCGGAATCGTCCCGTGGCGGACCTCGGCCGCCGATGTCGAGCTGGCCGGCAGGACGATCAGCTGGCTCGTGGCCGTCCTGGGCATCGCCCTGGTCGCGGCGGCCGTCGCGTACGCCACCGGCATCGCCGCGGTCCGGCTCCTGGGGGCGCGGCTCAGTTCGTTCGTGGGCCTCAGCGAGGTGCTGTTCGCGGTGCTGTTCGCCTGGCTCGCGCTGGGGCAGCAGCCTTCGGGGGTGCAGCTCGTCGGCGGCGTCGTCGTCCTGGCCGGGATCGTGCTCGTCCGGCTGGGTGAGCGACCGGCGGGCGACATCCCCGTCGGGCCGGTCGGTACCCCGGGGCACCCGACCGCGGCCGAGACAGTCCCTGGCTGAGGGGTGCGCCACCGGTCGTCCGGCCCGGTGGCAGAGGGGCGCATACTCGGGGCCGCCGCGGACCGCCGCTGGTCCGGCGGTCGAGGAGGACTGACCTGACCATGCCGAGGGCGCTGCTGCTCGAGAACATCGATCCCGTCGCCGTCGACCTCCTTACCTCCGCCGGGTACGAGGTCGAGTCGATCCGGGGTGCGCTGGACGAGGACGACCTGATCGCCGCGCTGGACGGCGTCACCCTGCTGGGCATCCGCTCGAAGACGCAGGTGACCGCGGAGGTGCTGCGCCGCCGCCCCGAGCTGGTCGCGATCGGCGCCTTCTGCATCGGCACCAACCAGATCGACCTCGTCGCGGCCGCCGGTGCCGGGGTCGCGGTGTTCAACGCGCCCTACTCCAACACCCGCAGCGTCGTCGAGCTCGCGCTCGCCGAGATCATCCTGCTGGCCCGTCGGCTGGTCGACAGGGACCGCGCGCTGCACGCCGGGATCTGGGACAAGTCGGCCACCGGCAGCCACGAGATCCGCGGCCGCACCCTCGGCATCGTCGGCTACGGCAACATCGGCAGCCAGCTGTCGGTGCTCGCCGAGAGCCTGGGCATGCGCGTCCTCTACTACGACCTGGAGGACAAGCTCGCGCTGGGCAACGCCCAGCGCTGCGCCAGCCTCGACGAGCTGCTCGAGCGGGCCGAGACGGTGTCGCTCCACGTCGACGGCCGCGGCGGCAACGCCGGGCTCTTCGGTGCCGAGCAGTTCGCCCGCATGCGCCCCCGGAGCCTGTTCCTCAACCTCTCCCGCGGCTTCGTCGTCGACCACGAGGCGCTGCGCGACCACATCCTCAGCGGCCACATCGCCGGGGCCGCGGTCGACGTCTTCCCCGAGGAGCCGCGCGAGCAGGGGGACCCCTTCACCTCGGTGCTCCGCGGGTTGCCCAACGTGGTGCTCACCCCGCACGTCGGCGGGTCCACCCAGGAGGCGCAGCACGACATCGGCCGCTTCGTCGCCGGCAAGTTGATCGACTACGTGCAGTCGGGGACGACGACGCTGAGCGTGAACCTGCCCGCCGTGGCCCTGCACGGCTCGTCGGCTGCTCGCTTCGCGCTGCTGCACCGCAACGTCCCCGGCGTCCTGGCGAGCGCCGACGTGCTGGTCACCGAGCACGGGCTCAACGTCGACGGTCAGGTGCTGGCCACCCGCGGTGAGCTCGGGTACGCGGTCACCGACGTCAGCGCCCCGCTGCCGTCGGAACTGATCGCCGCGCTCCGGGAGCTGCCGGAGACGGTGCGGCTCGCCACGTTCTAGGTCCGGCCGGCGCGGTTCGGGTCAGCGGAACGGCCCCACCGGGGGCAGGGTGAGGCGCCAGAAGTCGGTCACCTCGTCCAGCATCACCTCGCGGTCGATGCTCTTCTGCCCCAGCACGACGATCCGGTAGGCGAGCTGGTCGAGCTGGATCATCAGCAGCTGGAGTCGCAGGTGCGCGCGGTCGCGGTCCTGCGGGCGGACGCCGGCGAGGTAGCCGGTCATCTCGTCGGCGAATCCGGCGAAGCTGCCCTCGACCCGCTGCGCGAGCGTCGGGTTCGCGGCCAGCGCCTCGCGCAGCGGCCGCAGCAGGTTCGCGTGCTGCGCGTACCAGTTCAGCGTGTTCCGCAGGGAGGCGCGCAGTGCATCGCGGTCGCCCAGGACGAGCGCGGCGTCGACCTCCCGCCAGTAGTCCGGTGTCTCGGCCAGGTTGGCTCGCATGAGCGTCATCAGGACGTCGGACTTGTCGGTGAAGTGCACGTAGAACGTCGCCCGGCTGACATTGGCGGTGCTGGCGATGTTGCCGACCGTGGTGCCCGAGTACCCGTCCCGCTGGAAGACCGCTTCGGCCGCCGACAGCAGGCGCTGCCGGGTCACCTCCCGGAGTTCCTCCCGCACCGTCGTCTGCGGAGTGCCGTCAGGATCGGGCTCGGTGTCCGTCGCAGCGCTCACGGGACGACGATAGGCGCTGCTCACGACCGCACCCGTTCCGCCTCGTCGTCCCCGGCCCCACGCGGTTCCCGGCGCACGATGGCTCAGGACGCCATGAAGAGGATCTGCTCGCGGGTGTACGTCCGCCCCGGATGCGCCTCGCTGAGGTGGGCCTGGGCCTTGGCCACCAGGTCGTCCTCGTCCTGACCTTCGATCACTTCCCCGCAGGGACAGTTCAGGTACATCTCCACGCGCCGACCTCCGTCGTACCGGGCTCGACACGACAGCTGCCGTGACGAGGCGTCATTGACTGGACAGTGTGTCACCCGTAACGTGCATCACATTCGGTGAAACCCAGGAGAGGGCCGCATGAAAGTCACTTTCATCCTGCAGGACAAGTCGGAGTGCACGGTCGAGGCCGAACCCGGCTGGAAGCTGATGGAGGTCGCCGTCGACAACGCGATCCCCGGCATCGAGGGGGACTGCGGCGGGGAAGCGGCGTGCGCCACCTGCCACGTGTACGTGGCCCCCGAGTGGACCGACGCGACGGGGGAGCGCACCAACGACGAACAGGCCATGCTCAGCAGCACCTTCGGCGTCCGCGAGAACAGCCGGTTGTGCTGCCAGATCGAGACCTCCGATGACCTGGACGGGCTGTCTGTCGAGGTCGTCGGCAGCTGACCCCGGGCGCCGTCCGCCGACGGACGGCGCCGGCAGCGCAACGTCCGTACCGCGACCATGCCGCCGTGAGCTGGTTGCGCAACCATCCACCACCTCTCCTGGAAGGCAGACGCATGACCACAGCCATGTCACGACCGGCGACCGATCTCTCCCCTGAGCAAGCCGAGGCGCGGGAACGCATCTACGCGGCCCCCCTGGAGTCGCTCGACCCGGCCAATCCCGATCGCTTCCCGACGGGTGAGTGGCAGTGGGTCTTCGAGCGCCTCCGCGCGGAGGACCCGGTGCACCTCACCGACGAGAAGGACAGCGAGTTCGGCCGGTACTGGTCGCTGACCAGGTGGGAGGACATCCAGGCCGCCGACACCAACCACGAACTGTTCTCCGCGGACGGTGTCATCACCCTGGCCCGGCCGCAGACCGCCCAGCAGACGACGTCGGTCTTCGACGACGGCACCATGACCGAGGAGGAGAAGCGGCGGCGCCAGGAGGCCGGTATCCGGTCCCTGCTCAGCATGGACCCGCCGGACCACGACATCCACCGCGGAGCGGTGGCCGAGGGCGTCGCCCCGGCGAGCCTGGCGCTGCTCGAGCCGCTCATCCGCGAGCGCGCCGGCGCGATCCTGGACTCGCTGCCCATCGGCGAGGAGTTCGACTGGGTCGACAAGGTCTCCATCGAGCTGACGGCGATGACCCTGGCCACGCTGTTCGACTACCCGCAGGAGAAGCGCCGGCAGCTGACCTACTGGTCGGACGTGCTCACCACTCCGGCCGGCCCGGGCCAGCCGGCGGAGACCGAGGAAGAGCGCATGAAGGCGATGCGCGACTTCTACCTGACCATGTCGGAGCTGGTGCAGCGCCGCCGTGGCGAGGAGCCGCGGGTGGACTTCGTCTCGCTGATGGCGCACAGCCCCCACTCGGTCAACTTCAGCGAGCCGGAGCTGTTCGGCGACTGCGTGGTGCTGCTCGTGGGTGGGAACGACACCACGCGCAACACGATCACCGGCTCGGTCTACTTCCTCTCGAAGAACCCCGAGGAGAACTCGAAGCTGCGGGCCAACCCGGCGCTGGTCCCCTCGATGGTGTCCGAGACGATCCGGTACCAGACGCCGCTGACCCACATGACGCGCCGCACGACCCGGGACGTCGAGGTGGGCGGGAAGGTCATCCCCAAGGGCGACCGTGTGGTCCTGTGGTACGTGTCGGGCAACCGGGACGACGCCAAGGTGGAGAACCCGGACTCGTACGTCATCGACCGCAAGAACGTGCGGCGGCACCTCTCCTTCGGCTTCGGCATCCATCGCTGCCTGGGGAACAAGCTCGCCGAGCTGCAGCTGCGGATCATCTGGGAGGAGATGCTGGCGCGCTTCCCAGAGATCACCGTGGTCGGGGAGCCCAAGCGGAGCCACAACCACTTCATCAAGGGCTACGAGTCGATGACCGTGGTCATCCCGCGCCGGAACTGAGCGAGAAGCCGTGACTCCGGCATCTGTCGTCATCGTCGGTGCGGGCGCCGGAGGTGCCCAGATCGCGGCCTCGCTGCGGCAGGCCGGGTTCGAGGGATCGATCTCGTTGATCCACGGCGAACCCGGCCTGCCCTACCAGCGCCCGCCGCTGTCCAAGGCGTACCTGCTCGGGCAGCTGGAGGCCCGCAGGCTGCTGCTACGGCAGGAGCACTGGTACGCCAAGCAGCGGGTGGACCTGGTGCACGACCGGGTGGTCACCGTCGACCGCGCCGAGCGCCAGGTCCACCTGGCGGGTGGCAGGGTGCTCGAGTACGACCACCTGGTCCTCGCGACCGGGTCGCGCAATCGCGAGCTGTCGGTCCCGGGTGCTCACCTGCAGGGCGTCATCGGCATGCGGACCCGTGCGGACGCCGACGAACTGGCTGCCCGCATCCGGCGCGGCGTCGAGGTGGTCGTGGCCGGTGCGGGCTTCATCGGCCTGGAGTTCGCCGCGGTCGCGGCGGCGCAGGGCGCCACCGTGCAGGTCCTGGAACTCGCCGAACGCCCCATGGCGCGTGCGGTCTCCGAGCAGATGGCGCAGTTCATCCGCGCGGCGCACGAGGGATGGGGCGTGCGGTTCGACTTCGGTCAGGCGCTGGCCGCCATCGACGGCGAGGGCCACGTGACCGGGGTGGAGAGCAGCGACGGGCGCCGTCTGCCGGCCGACCTGGTCGTCTACGGCATCGGCGTCGTCCCGGAGACCGAGCTGGCCGAGACTGCCGGGCTCGCCATCGAGAACGGCATCCGCGTCGACGAACAACTGCTCACCAGCGATCCTGACATCTCGGCCATCGGGGACGCAGTGAGCTTCCCGAGCGCGCCGGCCGGCGGCCGGATCCGGCTGGAATCGGTGCAGAACGCCGTCGACCAGGCCCGCCACGTGGCCGCCCGGCTGATGGGCGCCTCGGCGGGCTACGACGCCCTGCCGTGGTTCTGGTCCGACCAGGGCGATCTCAAGATCCAGATCGCGGGCCTCGCGCAGACAGGGGACCTGACCGTGGAGCTGGCCGTGCCCGACCCCCGCCAGAAGATCTTCCTGCGCTACCGCGGTGACCGGCTGGTCGCGGTCGAGACGGTCAACCGGGCCGGCGAGCACGTCCTCGCGCGGCGCATCCTCGCCGGCCACCGCAGCCCGTCGCTGGCCGAGGCCTCGGCCCCGGGCTTCGACCTCAGCGCCTGGCACGCGGCCGCGGACCTCGTCCCGACCGGCTGAGCGCGTCGCCGTCGGCCGCACCGGGCGGTGCCCAGGTTGCGGCGGGGGGCGCGGCGAGGACGAGGAAGGTGCTCGCCAGCCGGCGGCTGAATTCGTCGTCGACCGGCAGCCCGGTGACGGCGAGGCGCGCCAGCAGGGGTGAGAAGAGCAGCTCGACCAGCATGCCGACGTCGGTGTCCGGCGGCAGCTCGCCGCGCGCGATCGCCCGCTCGAAGGGCAGGCGCATGAAGGCGGTGTCCTGCCGGGCCAGCTCGTGCAGGCTGCCCCGAAGCTCCGGGTCGTCGGCCGTGGCGCGGGTGCGGACGAACGCCACCGTCGTCGGATCCCGGAACAGCCTCGTCAGCCCGCTGACCAGCGCCTCGACGTCGGCGGCCAGGCTGCCCTCGTCGGGCCGCGGGTAGTGCTCGAGTTCGCCCGTGACGAGGACGTCCCGGACCAGCTGGGCCTTGGTCGCCCACTGGCGGTAGAGCGTGGACTTGTGGACGCCGGCCGCGGCCGCGACGTCCTCGAGGCGCATCGCGGCGTAGCCCTCGTCGACCAGGAGGCGACGGACGGCGGCGTGGACCTCCTGGCGGACGCGGTCGCTCAGGCCACGTGGCCGGCCGCGGTGCGTCGTCTCGCTCACCCGGGGAGCGTCGCACGACGCCGGAAAACACCCAAGACTTCTTGCAACAGAGCGTTGCAAATAAGGTCCATCCCTGGCTAGCTTCGCCTCAGTTGTCGACCGAACCAGGGAGTACCCGTGCAGCTCGAGAATGTGTCCGCCATCGTCACCGGAGGCGCGTCCGGACTGGGGGCGGCCACCGCTCGCGCCCTCGCCGCGCGTGGCGCCAAGGTCGTCGTCGCGGACATCTCCGACGACAAGGGCAAGGAGCTCGCGTCGGAGATCGGCGGCCAGTTCGCCCACGTCGACGTCACCAAGACCGACGACATCATCGCCGCCACCGAGCAGGCCAAGACCCTCGGCCCGGTGCGCGTGCTGGTGAACTGCGCCGGCATCGGCTCGGCCATGCGCACCGTCGGCCGCGGCGGCTACGAGACCGCCTTCGACCTCGACACCTTCCGCCGGGTCCTCGAGATCAACACCATCGGCACGTTCGACGCCATCCGCATCGTCGGCACGGCCATGGCGCAGGAGGAGCCGCTGGAGGACGGTGAGCGGGGCTCGATCCTCAACACCGCCTCCGTCGCCGCGCTCGACGGCCAGATCGGGCAGGCCGCGTACTCGGCCTCGAAGGGCGCCGTCGTCTCGATGACGCTGCCGATCGCCCGCGACCTCTCCGCCATCGGCGTGCGGGTGAACACCATCGCCCCCGGCCTCATCGACACCCCGATCTACGGCTCGGGCGAGGCCTCCGAGGCGTTCAAGGACAAGCTCAAGCGCGACGTGCTCTTCCCCAAGCGCCTGGGCTACTCCGAGGAGTTCGCCACCCTCGCCGTCGAGGTGCTGGCCAACAGCTACATGAACGCCGAGCTGATCCGCCTCGACGGCGGCGCCCGCCTCCAGCCGAAGTGACGTCGAGCCGGGGGTGCGGTCGCTGACGCGGCCGCGCCCCCGGCCCGTCTCCGCCGGGCACCCGCCCGACCGCACGACGATCCGACCCATGCGTGACCGACCGAGGGAGAGTCCTGTGTCCGACGAGGTGCAGGTGGACCGCCGCGACGGCGTCCTGATCATCACCATCAACCGCCCGGAGGCGAAGAACGCCCTCAACAAGGCGGTGGCCGACGGCGTCGCCGCGGCAGTTGACGAGCTCGACGCGTCCGACGAGCTGCGGGTCGGTGTCCTGACCGGCGCCGGCGGGACCTTCTCCTCGGGGATGGACCTCAAGGCGTTCATGCGCGGCGAGACGCCGAGCATCGAGGGCCGCGGCCTGTGCGGGATCACCGAGACCCCGCCGCGCAAGCCGCTGATCGGCGCCGTCGAGGGATGGGCGCTGGCCGGCGGCTTCGAGCTGCTGCTCGCCTGCGACCTCATCGTCGCGGCCGAGGACGCCCGGTTCGGCGTCCCCGAGGTGAAGCGCTCGCTGGTGGCCGCCGGCGGCGCCGCGCTCGCGCTGCCCCGACGGATCCCGCAGTCGATCGCGCTGGAGCTGCTGCTGACGGGCGACCCGATCAGCGCGACCCGCGCCGCCGAGGTGGGCCTGGTGAACCGCGTGGCCGCGTCGGGCAAGGCGCTCGACGAGGCGCTGGAGCTGGCCGCCACCATCGCGGCCAACGGGCCGCTGGCCGTGGCCGCCACCAAGCACATCGTCCGCTCGGCGCAGGACTGGACGTTCCAGCAGGGCTGGGCCGAGCAGAGCAAGGTCATCGGCCCGGTCTTCGCCAGCGAGGACGCCCGCGAGGGCGCGACCGCCTTCGCCGAGAAGCGTGCGCCCCAGTGGAAGAACCGCTGACCACCTCGATCAGCTAGCTCGCGACCCCTCCGGAGGCTCCGGAGGGGTCGCGCAGCTACCGGGTGGGGTCCGACCGCTCCGGCGGCCGTCCCACCGACGCCAGCGATCGACGGACGTTCTCCACGATCCCGCCGGCGGCGAACAGGTCCTCGTCGGTGGTGGCGCGCGTGTGGCGCAACGCCGCGACGAGTTGCTCGAGGGCGTCGTAGGCCCGCTCGGTGGCCTCGTCGTCAGCGGTGGCTCCCTCCACCGACCGCAGGACGTCCGCGAGGCCGGCCAGCGCCCGCGCCGCCGCCGGCCGCAGTGACGGACCCAGGGCCACGTCCTCGTTCTCGGCGATCTCCGTCTCGGCGATGAGCCGGGTGAGGTCCTCGATGAGGAAGGCCAGCCGCTCCAGGGCCCGGGCCTGCTGGTACAGCCGCTCCGCCGTCCCGCGGTACCGACCGGCGCGCCGGTTCCCGCGCCGGGCCTCGTCCGCCTCCCGCACCGCCGCGCGCATCTGGGTGAGCACGGGTTCGACGGCGTGCATCCGGCCGCGCCACTCGTCCTCCGTCGGCGGGTGCTCCTGCTGCAGACCGTCGACGACGTCGTCCAGCTGCTCGGCCAGCGTCTGCCGGAGCCGGCCCAGCTGCACCGAGGCCGGCGTCAGCGGCAGCGGAGGGAACGCCGCGGTGACGGCGACGCCGACCAGCGCTCCGAGCAGCGTGAGCCCGGCGTACCCCAGCACGTAGTGGAAGGGGTTCGCGTGCCCGATGATCAGCACGAACAGCGCCGAGGTGGGCACCCACGAGCTCGAACTGCCCAGCCGCTCCCAGCCGGCCAGCAGCACACCGACGGCGATGACCGTGGCGATGGCGACCACGTTCGGTCCGAGGAGACCGTCCGCCGCGAGGGCGACGGCGGCACCCAGGGTGATGGCGGAGACCGCCTGCGCGGACTCGCGCGCCGAGCCGGCCAGCGTCGTGGAGGTGGCGAGGACCGCACCCAGGGGCGCGTAGTAGGGATAGTCGGCTCCCGGACCCGGGATCAGCTGCACGAGCACCCAGGCCGCCGAGGCCGCGAGCGCGGCCTTGGCCGCCAGGCCGAGCCGGGGGTGGGTCGCCAGGAGGTCCGACAGGCGTCGCGTCCAGCGAGCCGGCGGCCACTCGCCACGCGCGGCCATGCGTCCTCCCGGGCGTTGCGGTCGCCGACCTACCTACCCGGCGGATCCGCGGGCACCCGTCCCCGGGACGCCGGTCCGACCGCCCCTCGGGTACTCAGGCGACGTCGGTGCGGGCGCCGGCCAGGTACTCGCGCACGGCCGGCTCGGGCACGCGGAAGGACCGGCCGACCCGGACGGCGGCCATCTCGCCACCGTGCACGAGGCGGTACACGGTCATCTTCGAGACCCGCATGATCGCGGCCACCTCGGTGACGGTCAGGAACGAGACGGCGGGGCGCGGCGCGGGGCGCTGCAGCACCGGGGCGGCGCCCGCGTGCTGAGGAGCGAGGCGCTGGCCGGGGACGGCGGGACGCTGGCCGGGGACGGCGGGGCGGTAGCCGGGGCGGTGGGGGTGAGCGGCCGGGCGGGCGAGAGCGGGAGCGGCGGAGCGGTGGGGAAGGGACACGTCGTTCTCCTCGGTGTGGTCCGCGGATTGCGGGAGGGATGGCTCGTCACCGGCGACGTTGTGCGCCCGTGCTGCTACCGACCGTAAGTTCCCATCCCTGCTGTCACGAGAGTTGCACCGGACGAGACGGACCGGTCCGCTTCGTCAGAAGTTGTCGTCCACCGGTCGGGTGTTCCGGTCGCGCGGCCTGTCGCCAGGTCGATGGCGACGACGGTGCGCGGCGCACAGTCCCAACCCCCGGACGCGCCGCGATACGACTGTTGCCCACAATGGTTCGACCGTGAAAGTGTTCGCTGCAGCCGGGGTCACTCCTCGGCGTCTCGTCGTAGCACCGTCTAGGAGGCGTCGTCCGTGTCAGTGAGTCACGAGGAGGCCGTGGCGCAGGTCACGAGCCCGGGGCAGATGTTCGAGCTGGAGCCCTGGACGCGGCCCGACGGGGTGACCTACGACGTCTTCAAGCACGCGCCCCCGAGCATGCGCGAGATCTTCGCCCTGGCCCGCGGCCACGGCGATGCGCCCTACCTCGTGTTCGGTGAGGAGCGGCGCAGCTTCGCCGAGACCTTCGCCGAGGCTGACGCCTTCGCCGCCACCCTGGTCGAGCGCTACGGCGTGAAGAAGGGCGACCGGGTCGCGATCGCGATGCGGAACTACCCGGAGTGGGTCGAGTCGTTCATCGCGATCCTCTCCATCGGCGCGATCAGCGTGTCGATGAACGCCTGGTGGACCGAGGACGAGCTCGACTTCGCGCTCGAGGACTCCGGTACGACGGTGATCGTCGCCGATGAGCAGCGGGCCAAGCTCGCGGCCGCCTCCGCGAGTCGCCTCGGCGCCCGGATCGTCGTCGTCCGCGCCTCCGCACCGATCGAGGGCACGGACCGGTGGGAGGACGTCGTGGTCCCCGGCGCGCCGCTGCCGGAGGTGACCGTCGACCCCGAGGACGACGCGACCATCCTCTACACGTCGGGCACCACCGGCCGCCCCAAGGGCGCGGTCTCCACGCAGCGGGCGCTGGTGAGCTCGGTGATGGGCTTCCTGGCCCGCGGCATGGTGGCCGCCCTGGTCACGCCCCCGGAGGATCCCGACGCCCCGCCCGGTGGCGCGATCCTCGCCGTCCCGCTGTTCCACGTCACCGGCTGCGTGGCCGTGATGCTGGGCTCGCTGGTCGCCGGCCGCAAGCTCGCGATCATGTACAAGTGGGACCCGGAGGCGGCCCTCCAGCTCATCGAGCGCGAGCAGCTCAGTGCCTTCGTCGGCGTGCCGACGCAGAGCATCGACATGCTGCAGCACCCGAAGTTCAACGACTACGACACCTCGAGCCTGCTGTCGGTCGGCGGCGGTGGCGCGCCCACGCCGCCGGCGCTCATCGCGAACATCGACAACGCGTTCAAGGCCGCGAGCCCCGGCTTCTCCTACGGCATGACCGAGACCAACGCGCTCGGCCCGAGCCTGGCCGGCCAGGACGCGCTCGACAAGCCGATGGCCGCTGGACGCGTGCCGCTGCCCATGCAGGTCGAGATCCGCGATCCCGGCACCTTCGAACTGCTGCCGGTCGGCGAGCGCGGCGAGATCTGGTTCAAGGGCGCCAACCTGATCCGTGGCTACTGGAACCGTCCGGACGCCACGGAGGAGACGCTCGTCGACGGCTGGCTGCGCAGCGGCGACATCGGACACCTCGACGAGGAGGGCCTGGTCTACGTCGACGACCGGCTCAAGGACATGGTCCTGCGCGGCGGCGAGAACGTGTACTGCGCCGAGGTCGAGGCGGCCATCTACGAGCACCCGGCCGTCATGGAGGCCGCCGTCCTCGGTGTGCCGCACGAGCGGCTGGGCGAGGAGGTCGCGACGGTGATCGTGCTCAACGACGGCGCCACGCTGACCGAGGACGAGCTCGTCGGGTTCCTGGGCGAGCGGCTCGCCTCGTTCAAGATCCCGACCGTCATCGACATCCGCACCTCGCCGCTGCCCCGCAACCCCGCCGGCAAGTTCCTCAAGCGCGAGCTGCGCAGCGAGCTGGAGCCGCAGCAGGGCTGACCGTCGCGCTCGACAGCTCGGGCCGGACCCCTCGTGGGGTCCGGCCCGAGCCGTCTCGGCTGCGGTCCGGTGTCCGGCTCGGTCGGGCGGCAGGCGATGCTGGTGCGTGCGCGGCCTCGTCCCGGGTCGTGCACGATCGAGACCGGTGGAGGTCCACGGTGGACGCGATGCCTCATGAGCTGCCCGATGCGCTGCTGGCGGAGGCGACCCGGATCGCCGGCCAGCTCGTCGAGGTGCAGACGCGGGTGAACGCGCAGATCGACGCCGCGCTGGCCGAACTGCTGCCGGAAGTGCACCGACGACTGGGCGTGGCGGACGCGCCCCCGGTCGATCTCGGCGACCTGGTCAACGCCCGGATCACCGGCTCGAGCGTCGTCGTCACGCCGGCCGCCGTCGCCTCGGTCGTGCCACTGTCCCCGGCGTCGGTGACCACCACCCGGTCCGCCCGCCGGGCGGTGACCGACGTCCTCACCGGCGATGACGACCGGCTGGTCGTCATCGCCGGGCCCTGCTCGATCCACGACCCAGCCGGCGCGGTGGAGTACGCGGAGTTCCTCGCCCGCATGCGGGCACGGCACGGCGCGGACCTCGAGATCGTCATGCGCACCTACACCGAGAAGCCGCGCACCGAGGTGGACTGGAAGGGCTTCGCCTACGACCCGTTCCTCGACGGCTCGAGCCGGATCAGCGTCGGGCTGGTCGCGACCCGGATGCTCATGTGCCGGATCACCGACCTGGGCGTGCCGGTCGCGGCGGAGCCGCTCAACGCGCTCACCCCGCAGTACGTCAACGGGCTGGTCACCTACAACGGCGTGGGCGCCCGCAACGTCACCGACCAGACTGCGCGGGAGCGGGTGTCCGGTTTCTCCTCGGTGGTGGGCTTCAAGAACTCGCCCGAGGGCAGCGTGGACGCCGCCGTCCAGGCGATCGTGGCCGCCCGCGCCCCGCACGAGTTCCTCGGCGTCGATGCTCACGGGGTGAGCGCCCAGTTGTCGACGACGGGCAACGACACCGGCCACGTCATCCTGCGCGGCGGCCGCACCGGGCCCAACTACTCCGCCACCCACATCGCGTCGACCCGGCAGAAGCTCGCCGCCCGCGGCCTGCCCGAGACGATCGTCGTCGACGCCTCCCACGGCAACAGCCAGAAGGACCACCGCCGACAGATCGAGGTCGTGCGCGACCTCGCCGCACAGATCGCCGGCGGTGAACCGGCGATCCGGGGCGTCATGGTGGAGAGCAACCTCGTCGCCGGCCGGCAGGACCTCGACCAGCGCCACCCCGAGCGGCTGACCTACGGCTGCAGCATCACCGACGCCTGCGTCGACCCCGGGACCACCGAGGAGATGCTGGCGGTGCTGGCGGAGGCCGCGCGCAGCCGGCGCGCGGCCGGCTGACCCGGTCCAGGGCGTCCGGCCCGGGCCGAGGTCACCGACGGGGCCCGGCGCGTCGTGAGGAATGCTCCGGTTCCGTGAGACCCCTGTACGAGCGCCTCGTCCGCGTTCCCGAGGGCGACCGCGGCGGCACGACCGGCGACGTCGCCGCCAACGGGCTCCGCCAGATCGCCGCCCAGGCGCTGCAGAGCACCGGCGACCAGGTGGTCAACGCCAAGACCGTGCTGCCGTGGCTGTTCTCGGCGCTCGGAGTGCCCGCCGGGCTGGTCGGCTTGCTGGTGCCGATCCGGGAGTCCGGCTCGATGCTGCCCCAGGCGGCGCTCGTGCCGCGGGTGCGCAGGCAGCCGGTGCGCAAGTGGCTGTGGGTGACCGGCTCCGCGGGGCAGGCGCTGGCCACCGCAGCGATGGCGGTCACCGCCGCTACGGCGAGCGGCACGGCTGCGGGCGTGGCGATCCTCGTCGCGCTCGCGGTCTTCTCCCTCTCGCGTGCGCTGAACTCCCTGGCCAGCAAGGACGTGCTCGGCCGCACCGTCCCGAAGGGGCAGCGCGGTCAGATCACCGGGCTCGCCACGCTGCTGTCCGGCGGCGTCGCCATCACGGTGGGCGTGGGCATCCGCCTGCTCGGCGGGAACGATTCCGGCCCGCTGGTCTGGCTGCTCGTGGCCGCGGCGCTGGCCTGGGTGGCGGCGATCGCGGTCTACGCGGGCATCCGGGAGCCGGCCGGCGAGGTTGCGCCGCCCGTTGACGGCGGGCCGGGCTGGGTGCGGAAGTCGGTCGACCTGCTGCGGGCCGACGCGCCGTTCCGGCGCTTCGTGTTCGTGCGCACCCTGCTGCTGGTCTCGGCCCTCAGCCCGCCCTTCGTCGTCGCGCTCGCCGCGGGGCACGGCGGGGGCCTGAGCGGACTGGGCGCGTTCGTGATCGCCTCGGGCTTGGCCAGCCTGGTCGGGGGCCGCCTGTTCGGCCGTTGGGCCGACAGGTCCAGCCGTCGGGTGCTGATCTGGGGTGCCGCTGTCGCGAGCGCCGTCATCGCGGGCTTCCTCGCGCTGCACGCCGTCCCCGAGGTGCGCGAGTGGACGCTGCTGTACCCGGTCGTCTACCTGCTGCTCGCGCTCACCCACACCGCCGTGCGGGTGGCGCGCAAGACCTACGTCGTGGACATGGCGGCCGGGGACCGCCGCACCGCGTACGTGGCCGTGGCCAACACCGCGATGGGCTTGCTGCTGCTGGTGGCGGGTGGGCTCAGCAGCCTCCTCGCCCTCCTCAGCGCCGAGGCGGCGCTGGTCTTCCTGGCGTTGCTCGGCGCCGCCGGCGTGGTCACGGCCCGCACGCTGCCGGAGGTGAGCACCGGGATCTGACCTGGGGTTCACGGCCAGAGCTGGCCAGAGCGCGGTTCTTGCGAGAGCCTCCGGGAACAGAGTCGCAGCAGCGCGAGTCGATCGAGACGGAGTCGTCATGGAACTGGTCCCCGGCAACACCCTGATCACCGCGACCCCGGAGGAGGGGCGGCAACTGGCCATGTCGCTGGCGCGCAAGTCCATCGGCGCGATCCAGACCGACGCCGACGTGCGGAAGGGGCTCCGTCCGATGTACGCGAACGACCCGGACTCGCTGACGGCGGCCGCACACGTCGTCGCCGTCGAGTTCGCGACGATCGCGGCAGCCAATGACTACTGGCGGAGCTGAACAGCAGGCCGCCTCTGGGACAGCCGGCTCCGTCGGGCCGGCCCCACCTGAGGGGCCCGGTCAGGGCACCTCGGGATTCACGACCGACATCGGGTCCGGGGTGAGCGTCAGCACCATCGCGATCTCCACGGTATCCGTCTCCGCCCCCGCGGTACGGACCGTCCGGCGTTCGGCGGTGGGCCGGAACCCGAGCACGCTGGCGAGCGCCACGGCCGGGCCGTTGTCCGATACCACCCAGAAGTACAGGCGGCTGTGCCCGTCGACAGCTGCCTGGTTCACGGCTGTCCGCACCAGGTCCCAGCCGAGGCGGCTCCTCCGGTCCTCGGGGGAGACCCACAGACCGAAGATCTCCCCGTCGCCCGGCTCTTGACCCTCGGTGCCCAGCGCGACCACGGCGATCGCCTCGCCCTCGCGCTCCGCGACGAACCAGCGCGACCGCCGCAGCCGATCCCGCCAGAACTGCTCGTCCTGCTGCGCTTCCTCGTCGTAGCCGGCGACGAAACTCTCCGGGGAATCGCGGAAGGCCGCCAACCGGACGGTCCGGAGGATCTCCCAGTCGGCATCGGTCAGCATCCGTGCAGGCCTGGCGTCCATGCCGCCATGCTGGCACCTTGAGGAAACGTTCGCTTCGCGGCGCGGTTCGGGTCAGTCCTCGCTCGACGCGAGCGGGCGACGGCGGTGAGCAGCGCGGCTGGTCGACCCGCTGGCGCCCGTCAGGGCCGGGGGATGTTGCGCAGGTTGGCACGGGCCAGGTCGACCATCTTCCCGACGCCGCCGCCGAGGACCTGCTTGGTGGCCGACAGGGCGAAGCCGCGGACCTGGTCGCCGGTGATGGCCGGGGGGATGGACAGCGCGTTGGAGTCGGTCACGAACTCCATCAGGACCGGGCCGGGGCGGTTCAGCCCATCGGCGAGCGCGCCGTGTACCTCGGTCGGGTCCTCGACGCGGAGCGCCGTGATGCCCACCGCCTCGGCGATCGCGGCGAAGTTCGTCGGTTCGAAGTCGGTCTGGTAGTCGGGGATGCCGTCGACCATCATCTCGAGCTTGATCATCCCGAGCGACGCGTTGTTGAACACGACGATCTTGACCGGCAGCCGGTGCAGCCGGACGGTGATCAGCTCGCCGAGCAGCATCGCCAGCCCGCCGTCCCCGGACATGGACAGCACCTGGCGCCCGGGCACAGCGAGCTGGGCGCCGATCGCGTGGGGAGGGCATTGGCCATCGAACCGTGCGTGAACGACCCGATCACCCGGCGCCGTCCGTTCGGCGTCAGGTAGCGGGCGGCCCAGACGTTGTTCATCCCGGTGTCGACGGTGAAGACGGCGTCGTCGGCGGCCAGGTCGTCCAGCTGGGCTGCGACGTACTCGGGGCGGATCGGCCGCATCTTCTCGACCCGCGAGGTGTAGGCGTCGACGACCCGCTCCAGCGATTCGGCGTGCAGCCGCAGCATCGAGTCGAGGAACGTGCGGTCGCTTCGCCGCGCGAGCAGGGGCAGCAGCGCGTCGATCGTCCGGCCGACGTCGCCGTGCACGGCGACCTGCAGCGGCGTCCGGCGGCCGAGGTGCCCAGGGTGGGCGTCGACCTGGGCGGTGTTCCGCTGGGGCAGGAAGTCCCGGTAGGGGAAGTCGGTGCCGAGCAGGAGCAGCAGGTCGGCCTCGTGGGTGGCCTTGTGCGCGGCTCCGTAGCCGAGCAGCCCGCTCATGCCGACGTCGTAGGGGTTGTCGTACTGGATCCACTCCTTGCCGCCGAGCGCGTGCCCGACCGGGGCGAGCAACCGTCCGGCCAGGGCCATCACCCGGTCGTGCGCACCGCGGCAACCGGAGCCGCAGAAGAGCGTGACCGTGCGGGCGGCCTCGATCGCAGCGGCCAGGGCGTCGACCTGCTCCGCTGCCGGCTCGACTGGCGAGGGTTCGACCGCGAGGGCCGGCCCCTGGGCGGGGCCGCCGGACTCCTGGGCGGCGAGGTCGCCGGGCAGCACCACGACGGACACGCCACGCCTGCCGATCGCCGCCTGGATCGCCGCCCGCAGCGCGTGGGGCATCTGCGGCGGCGTGACCAGCTCGCACCACACCGAGCAGTTCTGGAAGACCCGTTCGGGGTGGGTCTCCTGGAAGAAACCGGTGCCGACCTCGGTAGACGGGACGTCGGAGGCGATCGCCAGCACCGGTGCGCCGCTGCGCTGGGCGTCGTACAGGCCCTGCAGCAGGTGCGTGTTGCCCGGTCCGGCACTGCCCGCGCACACCGCGAGCCGCCCGGTCACCTGCGCCTCGGCGGCGGCGGCGGCGAACGCGCCGCCCTCCTCGTGGGAGACGTGCACCCAGTCGATCCCGTCGGTGCGGCGGACGGCGTCGACGACGGGGTTGAGGCTGTCGCCCGCCACGCCGTAGATCCGCCGTGCACCGGCGTCCCGGACCATGGTGACGAGCTGCTCGGCGACGGTGGGCTGTGTCATGGGGACTCCTCGACGATGGTGTCGTCCTGCGCTCAGCCACCGAACTCGCGCACCGGCAGGCCCCGGACCCCCACGTCCGCTCGGAACAGCGAGCCGGCGAGCGGATCGGCGTCCGGGGGGAGGTTCTCCCGGGAGGTGGTGATGAACAACTGGTCGAGGTCGGCACCGCCGAAGGTGCAGGCGGTGGCCATGCCGACGGGGAGGTCGATCACCTCGTCGTGCCTGCCGTCGGCGGTGAAGTGCCATACCTGACCGCGGTCGGCGAGCGCCGTCCACACCCCGCCGTCCGCGTCGACGGTGAGACCGTCCGGCCACCCACCCTCGGGGATCTCGGCGAACGTGCGCCGTCCGTGCAGCCCGCGCTCGGGGTCGTAGTCGAAGACGGCGACGCTGGAGGTCGCTGTGTCGTTGTAGTAGGCGCGGGACCCGTCCGGGCTCCACTCCAGCCCGTTGGAGACGGTCACCCCCTCCAGCACCGTGTGGGTGCTGCCGTCGGGGTCCAGCCGGTAGAGCGAGGCCGCGCCGGGTTCCTGGTCGTAGGCCATCGAGCCGCAGTAGAACCGGCCGTCGGGGTCGCAGCCGCCCTCGTTCATCCGGATGCCCTCGTCGTCCCACACCCGAGGGAGGTGGGTGAGGGTGCCGTCGGCGTCCTCGAGGGCGAAGCCCCGCTCGACGCCGAGCACCGCGCCGCCGCCGCGACGGGGCCGGATCGCCGCCACGATCTCGCTGACGTGGCGGCGGCCGACGGTGCCGTCGTCGGCCAGGGACAGCACGTCGCCGGCCAGCATGTCCACCCAGCGCAGGCCACCCCACCGAGCCGACCAGACCGGCCCTTCCCCGTGGTAGGCCACGGGATCGGTCACCTGTTCGGCTTGCATCGGGCGCCTCCGGTTTCGCTCGCGTGAGGGTTCCTCCCCGTGGTGCCGGGTAGAGCGGCGGAGCCGAGCCCCGTGGCCCTGAGGAGAAGGACCTCGTTGATGCACACCCTTGTCCTCCTCGGCGCGAGCGGCGACCTGACGAGCCGGTTCCTCCTGCCGGCCATCGCGTCGCGCCGGTCAGCCGCGCTGCAGCGGTCAGGCACGGCACCTCGGTGCCGACGACGAGAGGAGAAGACATGGGTAAAACGAGGGTGACCGGCCGGTCCGTCCGGCGCCGGACCGGATCCGTGCTCGGCGCGTTGCTGCTGTCTCCCGTCGTCCTGGCCGGCTGCGGTGGGGACGACGCCGGAGAAGAACTGGGTGGTCCGGGCGTCGAGGCGTCGGTCGGGGACATGGAGCTGCGCAACATCCGGCTCGACAATCCGCCCGCCGGCATCTACCAGATCGGAACGGCGGCGCTGCTCGGGGTGGCGATGGTCAACACCGGTGACGAGGCCGACGAGCTGATCGAGGTGTCGGGTCCTGACTTCACCGGTGCGGTGTTGGACGAGAACCCGGAGTCGTCGGATCCGGCGATCCGAATCCCGGCGGAGGAGACGGTGTTCACCGACGGCCCGGACGGACCGGTGCTCGTCCTGGTCGGGATCGACGATCCCACCCTGACCAGCGGGCAGTCGCTGGAGGTCACCTTCACCTTCGACCGCGCGGGCGAGGTCACCGTGGACGCCCCCATCAGCGCTCCGCTGCGGCTGACCCTCGACCGCTGGCTCCGTGAGCAGGTGTCGGAGGACTGAGCAAACGTGTCGGAGCAGGGTGAGGAACCACGCGGCCGTCCTGGGCGGACGCCATGACGAGGCCGGCCGTCGACCGCCGTCCCTATCCGGTGTGGCTCGATCGCGGGGCAGGTATCGCCGCACGCTTCCTGGTGATCCTGATCGCGGTGGCCGCGGTGCTGTGGATGGCGCTCCAGGTCACGCTGGCCGTCACCGCCGCGGTCCTGGGGTTCGCCGTCGTCTCGATGCTGTGGCCGGTGGCTCGATGGCTACGCCGCCACGGGTGGCCGCCGGTCCTCGCGGCCATCACCAGCGTGCTGGCTCTGCTCAGCGCCTTCGCGCTGCTGGGCTACTTCGTCGTCTCGCAGATCATCGCCAACATCCCCGGGCTCGTGGATGCCGGTGCTTCGCTGGTGGACACGTTCACCGACTGGGCCGCGGACCTGCCGGTGACCGAGGAGTCGCCGGTGGCCCGCGAGGCGCTCGGTCAGCTCGAGAGCACCGTGGGCGCCCTGCTGGACGGTCTGGGTTCGGGGGTCGTGGCCGGCGTGGGCGCCGTCAGCAACGTCGCCACGGTGCTCGGCATCGCCATCTTCTTCGCGATCTTCGCGCTCACCGGCGGGGACAAGCTGTGGTGGCAGTTCAACGCGCTGCTCCCCGAGCACACCCGCCGGCCGGCGACCGACTCCTTCCGCGCGGTCATGACCACGACCGGCGGGTGGTTCTACGCCTCGACGCTCACCGGTCTGGTGGACGGCGTCCTGATCGGGGCGGGGTTGCTCGTGCTCGGTGTGCCGCTGGCGGTGCCGATCGGTGCCCTCACCTTCGTGCTCGGGTACATCCCACTGGTCGGGGCCACCCTCGCCGGCGTCGCCGCGGTGGGCGTCGCGTTCGTCGCCGGCGGCTGGTCGACCGCGCTGTGGGCCCTCGTGATCGTGCTCGCCGTCCAGCAGATCGAGGGCAACGTCCTCTCCCCGCTCCTCCTGTCCCGGGCGGTGAACTTCCCACCCCTGGTGACGCTGCTCCTCACCACCACCGCGGGGATGGCCTTCGGCATCGTCGGCCTGTTCCTCGCGGTGCCCGTGGTCGGTGCGATCGTGGCCGCGGTCGTGGCCTACCGGCGCAGCTCCCCGAGGTTCTCCGACCCCGACCTCGACGCGGATCTCGACCCGCAGCCCGATCCGGACTCGTCCGAGGTGACGACGCCGGCCCCTTGACCGCCGGACCGCGGACGGGTGCCGCGCCTCCCGGCGGTGTGCGGAACGACGTCCCGGGGTAGCTGCTCGCGAGACTCCGAGCGGCTGGGGGCAGGCCATGCGCGACACCTGGTGGAGCGCCGGCGGAGTCGTCCCGGTCGCCGAGCAGCTCCCGGGCTGAGGGTCCGTGGTCCGTCGCCCCGCAGGTGTCGTCCGGCGCTGGTTGCCGCTCGTGGTCACGGCCGGAGGGCTGCTGACCTGGAGCAACGTCGTCGTCCCCGCCGTGCCGTCCGTGGCGGGGGTGCGCGCCGCCGTCAACGTCGCCGGGACCGTCGGGCTGGTCGTGGTGGCACGGGCGGCGGGGCTGACGTGGGCGGAGCTCGGGCTGCGCCGCTCGGCCTGGCGCGCGGGTGCGCGGTGGGGCGGGACGGCGCTCGCCGTCGGTGCGGCGGGCTACCTCGTCGCCCTGGCCGTGCCGGCCGGACGCGCCGCGCTGGCCGACGCCGCTGCCGGCGGTCCGACCTCGGCGGAGCTGGTCCTGCGCGCCGTCGTCCTCATCCCCGTCGGTGTCGTGCTGTGCGAGGAGACGGCGTTCCGCGGCGTCCTGCTGGCGGTCGCGCGGCGGTGGCTGCCGGACCGGGCCGCCGTCGTGGGAACCTCGGTGGTGTTCGGCCTCTGGCACGTCCGCACCGCGCTCGACGACTCGGCGGCCGCGCCGACCCCGCTGCTCGCCGGCGCCTCGGTGGTCGGGACCGTTCTCCTCACCACCCTGGGCGGGCTCGTCTTCGCCTGGCTGCGGCTGCGCAGCCACAGCCTGCTCGCGCCGATCGGCCTGCACCTCGGCACGAACAGCCTGGGCCTGCTGGCCACGGCGGCCGCCTCGGCGTGACAGGGTCTCCGGGTGGCAGCGAGCGACACGGCGACCCGCGCGCAGGGCGAGGCCGTTCCGCTGCTGGACCGGCGCGGCTGGCGGGTGCTGCGGGCCGACCCGACGGGGCTGGTGGTGGCCACCCTGTTTCGCGCTGCTGGCCATGACGCCGTCCCTGCTGCCGCGCAGCTGGGTGTTCCAGGGCGTGGTCAGCGGCCTGTCGGCCGGGTTCGGCTACGGCTCCGGGGTGCTCGTGGCCTGGCTCGTGCGTCGCACCGAGCTGCACCGCCGCGCCGTGGTGTGGGCCGATCGGTCGGTGCCCGAGCGGGTGCGGCGGGGGGCGTGGACGGCGTTGCTGGTCGCGATCCCGGTTGTCCTGCTGGTCGTCCTGGTCATCGCGGCCGACTGGCAGCGCGGGGCGCGCGACCTGGTGGGGCTGAACCCGCAGACCAGCGCCGGCTGGCTGCGCGCCGCCCCGGTCATCGTGCTGATCGCCGCCGTCCTCGTCGCCCTGGCCCGCGGGCTCCGGCTGCTCGTGCGGGGGACCGCCCGGCTCCTGCGCCGCTGGCTCCCGGTACCGCCGCCGGTGGCGCTCGGCGTCGGCGTCGTCGTCGTGACGCTCCTGACCGCGGGGATCGTCGACGGCATCGTGCTGCGCTGGGCGCTGAACACCGCCGACGCCAGCTTCAGCCTCACCAACGAGACCACGCCGGACGGCGTGACCCAGCCGGAGCTCGAGGAACGCTCCGGCTCGCCGCCCTCGCTCTCGTCGTGGGCGACCCTGGGGCACTACGGCCAGGCGTTCGTCGCCGGTGGCCCCTCCCGCGCCCGCATGGCGGCGGCCTCCGGGCGGCCCCCGGCCGACGTGCAGGTACCGATCCGCGTCTACGTCGGCCTCGAGGGTGCCGACGGGTTCGAGGAGCAGGCCGAGCTGGCGGTGGCCGAGCTCGAGCGCACCGGCGCCTTCGACCGGGCGGTGCTGCTGGTGAACACCACGACCGGTACCGGCTGGGTGGACCAGGCCGCACCGGAGGCGCTCGAGCTCCTGTACGGAGGGGACGTCGCGACGGTGGCGACGCAGTACTCCTACCTGCCCAGCTGGATCTCCTTCCTGGTCGACCGCAGCCGCGCCGAGGAGTCCGGCCGCACGTTGTTCGACGCCGTCCACGCGCGGCTGGAGCAGATCCCGGAGGAGCGCCGTCCGCGGCTGCTCGTCTACGGGGAGAGCCTCGGATCGCAGGGGTCGGAGGCGGCGTTCGACGGGCTGCGGGACATCCGGGAGCGGACGGACGGCGTGCTGTGGACGGGGCCGCCGCACAGCAACACGCTGTGGAGCCAGCTGGTCGAGCGGCGCGACCCGGGCACGCCGGAGGTCGACCCGGAGTACGCGGGCGGTCTGGTGGTCAGGTTCGCCGATGCACCCGAGGACCTGCTCGACGAGGGCGAGCCCTGGCTCGAGCCGCGGGTGGCGTACCTGATGCACCCGACCGACCCGGTCGTGTGGTGGTCGTGGGACCTGCTGTTCACCCGCCCCGACTGGCTGGTCGAGCCGCGGGGCGTGGGCGTGAACCCGGCGATGAGCTGGTATCCCGTCGTCACGTTCTGGCAGGTCAGCGCCGATCTCACCAACGCCGCCTACCCGCCGATGGGGTACGGGCACAACTACGCCGCCCAGCTGCTGGACGCCTGGACGATCGTCGCCCCGCCGCCCGGGTGGACCGACGCCGACACCGACCGGGCCCGCGCGGTCTTCCTGGACTGATCGACGGCCGCCCTGCCGTCAGCGGCGGGTGGGGCCCGGCGCGAGCCCGTCGGCGAAGCGGCTCACGAGCCGGGCGAGGTCCCGCCGCTCCGCGGGGCTCCACCCCGCGAGCAGCCGGGCGAGGACCGCGGCTCCGGAGCTGGTGACGGTGCGGTGCAGCGCGACCCCGGCGTCGCTGGCGGTGACGAGGACCGCCCGCCGGTCGGTGGGGTCGGGCGTGCGGACCACCAGCCCGCGGTCGGTGATCCGGCGCAACTGCGCGGTGACGGTGGACTTGTCGACTCCTTGCCATGTCGCGATGTCGCCCATGCGCAGCGGCCCGTGCCGGACGACGCCGTCGAGCAGCCAGAGGTCGGTGGGGGAGAGGCCGACGGCGTCCGGCCCGGCCAGCTCGCGCACCACCGCCTCGCGCGACGCCCACCGCAGCACCCGGGTGAGCGCGGCGTGCAACTGGGCGTGCTCCTCGGAGATCTCGGCAGATCGATCCTCGGATCCAGGAACAGGCTCGTCGGTGGACACGCTAGTGAGACTAGACCAACTAATAGGAAAGGAGCACGACGATGACCACCGCCAACGCTCGCACGGTTCTCACCGACCGTCTCGTCACCTTGGCCCGCTTCGACAGCTACGCAGGGGCGCAGCGCCTCGTCGACCAGCTCTCGGACGCGAAGTTCCCCGTCGAGAACATCCGGATCGTCGGCAACGGAGTGCGCACCGTGGAGGACGTGACCGGGCGCATGAGCAAGGGGCGCGCCGCCCTGTACGGCGCCGGCACGGGCGCCTGGATCGGCCTCTTCGTCGCCCTGCTGTTCCTGATCTTCACGATCGGGCCGGTCTGGTGGGGTGTCCTGCTCACGACGGTTCCGCTCGCCGCCCTGTTCGGCGCGCTGGCCGGCTTCATCGGCCACTGGGCGACCGGCGGTCACCGCGACTTCTCCAGCGTGCAGTCGATCCAAGCCGACGAGTACGAGGTCCAGGTCGACGCCGGCCTGCACGAGGAGGCGCTGCGGCTCGCGGCCCAGAACGCCCGCTGACCCTCGCTCCCGAGGCTCCGCCGATCGTGCCGCCGTCCGGGTCCGCCCGGAGGGCGGCACCGTCGTCTGCGGGGCCGGGCCGGCTCAGCGTCGGAGCGATCCGGCGACCAGTTCCGCCGCGAGGTCACGAGCTCGCGCCAGCGGGTCGTCGTCGGGCAGTCCGGGCGTCGTCGCGGCACGGGCGGAGCGGCTGAGCGCGCCGTCGTAGAGCAGCAGGAGCGCGGCCGCCGCGCCGTCCGGATCCGCCACGCCGGCGGCCACCGCGAGCTCGCGGAGCCGCTGGGTCAGGAGCAGCGAGTCGGCGTCCAGCCAGCGCTGTCCCGGATGGTCGGGTGGCAGCTCGGTGGCGGCCGCCAGGAAGCCGCAGCCGCGCTGGTCGCCCGCGCGCCGGCGGCACAGCGCCAGCGCGTCGAACACCGACAGCAGTCGCTCGGTCGGCTCGCTCAGGCCGGCGAGCACCTCGTCCCACATCCGCCGCCACACCTCGTGCCGCTGCTGCAGGTACGCCGCGACCAGCCCGTCCTTGCCCGCGAAGTGGGCGTACATCGCCGGAGTTCCGGGCCGCGTTCGGGCTGTCCGCGGGCGTCGCGGGCGTGGTCGCCGCGGGCAGCTACGCCGGCTACTGCCTGGCGGCCCTGCTGGGCGGGCGGCTGGTGGGGCGGGGTTCCGCGCGCGCCGTGCTGTGGGCCGCCGGGGGGAG
>NZ_LWUA01000230.1:0-1864 GCF_005222955.1 Blastococcus sp. CCUG 61487
CCAACCTGTCTGAGCAGTACACCTAGCACCGCCTCCGCGCGCCTTCTCAGCGCCCGTCGTGCGGCGTACGTTCCCGTCCAGCCGCGCGACGCGGTCATGCCGCCGGAGCGGGGGAGTGGTCGATGGGCAGTCCGGTCCTCCTGGCCGTGGACGACGACGCGCCGGTGCTGGCCGCCGTCGAGCGGGACCTGCGCGACAGGTACGCCGAGCACTACCAGGTGATGACGGCGTCGTCGGGGGACCAGGCGCTGGACCTGCTGCACCGGCTGCGCCTCCGCGAGGAGCCGGTCGCGCTGCTCCTGGTCGACCAGCGCATGCCCGGCATGAGCGGGGTCGAGCTGCTCGCCGCCTCGCGACGGCTCTACCCCGACGCGCGCCGGGTGCTGCTCACCGCCTACGCCGACACCGACGCCGCCATCCGGGCCATCAACGACGCCGACGTCCAGCACTACCTGCTCAAGCCGTGGGACCCGCCGGAGGACCGCCTCTACCCGGTCCTCGACGACCTGCTGGAGACCTGGCGGCGGCCGGCGCCGGCGGCCAACCTGCGGCTGATCGGCGACCGCTGGTCGGCCGGCACCCAGGAGCTGCGCCAGTTCCTGACCCGCAACCTGGTGCCCTACCGGTGGATGGACATGGAGGCCGACCCGCTGGCGCGGGAGATGCTCGACCTCGCCCGGTCCGACGCCGGCGAGCTCCCGGTGGTCGTCCTGGACGACGGCGAGGTGCTGGTCCGGCCGGACCTGCACGAGATGGCCGAGCGGATCGGGCTGCACGTCCGGGCCGAGCGGGCGGCGTACGACCTGGTGATCGTCGGCGCCGGGCCGGCCGGGCTGGCCGCCGCCGTGTACGGGGCCTCCGAGGGCCTGGACACCCTGTTGCTCGAGTGCAGCGCACCGGGCGGGCAGGCGGGGACGACCAGCCGGATCGAGAACTACCTGGGTTTCCCGGTCGGCCTGTCCGGCGCGGACCTGACCCTGCGCGCCCGGGAGCAGGCGATCAGGTTCGGCGTCGAGATGCTCGTGCCCGGCGAGGTGGTCGGCGTGACCCGCGCGGATCCCTACTCCGTCGTCCGGCTCGCCGACGGCGCCGAGGTGAGCGCGTCGGCGCTCATCGTCGCCTCCGGGGTGAGCTACCGGACCCTCGACGTCCCCGGCGCCGATCCGCTGACCGGGCGCGGCGTCTACTACGGCGCCGGCCGCGCGGAGGCCGTCGACCACGGCGGCGGGCACGTGTTCGTCGTCGGTGGCGGCAACTCGGCCGGCCAGGCGGCGGTGTTCCTCTCCGCGTTCGCGGCGTCGGTGACGCTGCTCATCCGTGCGCGGGACCTGACCGGCACCATGTCGCGCTACCTCATCGACCGGATCGAGGCGGCGGAGAACATCTCCGTCGAACCCGAGGTCGAGGTCGCCGGCGTCCTCGGCGAGCGCCGGGTGGAGGGTCTGCGGCTGCGCTCCGGGACGACGGAGCGGGAGGTGCCCGCCGACGCCGTGTTCGTCTTCATCGGCCAGGCGCCCCGGACCGACTGGCTGGACGGTGTGGTGCGCCGCGACGGCAAGGGCTTCGTGCTCACCGGCGCGGATCTGGGACAGCCTGCCGAGGACTGGCCGCTGCCCGTCCCGCCGCTGCCGCTGGAGACGTCGGTGCCGCGGGTCTTCGCCGCCGGCGACGTGCGGCGCGGGTCGGTCAAGCGCGTCGCCTCCGCGGTCGGGGAGGGCGCCGTGGCGGTGAGCTTCGTGCACGAGCGCCTGGCCGGACGGTGACGGGGACAGCGGCCGACGTCGTGGCGGCGCTGCGCACCTCGCGCCTGTTCGCCGAGCTGCCCGACGCGGACCTGACCGAGCTCGCCGACGGCGGCCGGACC
>NZ_LWUA01000230.1:2080-2527 GCF_005222955.1 Blastococcus sp. CCUG 61487
CCGCACCGAAGCCCGCGTGCACCGGATCGGCGCCGACGCGCTCGACCGGCTGCTCGCCCATCCGCGGGCGGCGCGGGCGCTGCTGCAGGCGACCGCCCGGCGTCTGGCCCGCGAGGAGGCGCTGCTCCGCCAGCGGGAACGCCTGGCCGCCCTCGGCGAGCTCACCGCCGGCCTGCTGCACGAGGTGAACAACCCCGCCGCGGCGGTCGCGCGCAGCGCGGCGCGGTTGCGCGGCCTCGTGCTGCCGGAGGGGCCCGCCGGCCCGCTCGCCGGCCTGGCCGGTCCCGGCGAGACAGATCCGCTCGCGCGGGCCGACGCGGCGGAGGCGCTGACCGGGGTGCTGCGCCGGACGGCGCCCGGCCTGGACCGGGCGGCCGCCCAGCACCTGGCCGCGCTCGGGGTCGAGCCACGGCCGCTCGAGGAGCGGCTCGCCGCGCTGGACCCGGA
>NZ_LWUA01000231.1 GCF_005222955.1 Blastococcus sp. CCUG 61487
CGCGGCTCAAGATAACGCTGGGGTTGTTGCTCCAGATCTGCCGCCACACCTCCTTGGGGAACGCGGTGAACGCAAGCACGTCGGCGCGGGCGGCCTCGAGGTGCTCGGCCACCCGAGGCAGCTTGTCGGCCAGCGCGTCCAGCACGCGGTCGAACTGGGCGTGCACCGAGGCGGCGTCGGGCTGGTCATAGACCGAGTGCAGCAGCGCCCGCACCCACGGCCAGGAGCTCTTCGGGCAGACCGCCATCAGGTTCGCCGCGTAGTGCGTCCGGCACCGCTGCCACGCGGCTCCGGGCAGGGTGGCGCCAATCGCGGTCACCAGCCCGGCGTGCGCGTCGGAGGTGACCAGCGCAACGCCGGTCAGGCCGCGGGCGGTCAGGTCGCGGAAGAACCCGAGCCAGCCGGCGCCGTCCTCGGCGCTGGTGACCTGCAGGCCGAGGATCTCCCGGTGCCCGTCGGCGTTCACCCCGGTGGCCACGAGGGCGTGCACGTTGACCACTCGGCCGCCTTCCCGGACCTTGAGGACGAGGGCGTCGGCGGCCACGAACGTGTACGGGCCTGCGTCCAGCGGCCGGTGCCGGAAGTCGGCGACCTGGGCATCGAGGTCCTTGGCCATCTCGCTGACCTGCGACTTCGACAGCCGAGTGATCCCGAGGGACTCGACGAGCCTCTCCATCCGCCGCGTGGAGACGCCGAGCAGGTAGCAGGTGGCCACCACGGTGGTCAGCGCCCGCTCCGCCCGGCGGCGGCGCTCCAGCAGCCAGTCCGGGAAGTACGACCCGGAGCGCAGCTTGGGGATCGCCACCTCCAGGGTGCCGGCGCGGGTGTCGAAGTCCCGGTGCCGGTAGCCGTTGCGCGTGTTGGTGCGCTCGGCCGAACGGGCGCCGTACTCGGCGCCGCAGACCGCGTCGGCCTCGGCCGACATCAGCGTGTTGATGAACGTGGTCAGCATCTGCCGCAACAGATCAGGCGAGGCCTGGGCCAGCTGCTCGTGCAGGAAGTGGGCAGGGTCGATACTGCTCGGAGCGGTCATCGCGTCGAACTCCTGGGGCTGTGGAAGGTATCCAGAAGATCACGCGGTGGCCGCCTCTACATGGAAGGCCCGCTGGTCACCGGGGCCGTCGCACACCACCTTGGTGGACGCCACTCGAGGGAGGCGGATTGGCGAGCAACTTTGCGTTCCTGCGCGCCGAATGGCCGCAGCTCGCCGACGAGGCCGCCCGCGCCGAGCACAACACCTACGGCGACCCGCGCGCCGCATGCTTCTACGCCCGCCGCGCCCTCGAGCTCACGGTGGCCTGGCTCTACGACGCCGAGCCCGAGCTCCGTCGTCCCTATCGGGACGACCTGTCGGCCCAGCTGCACGAACCGAGCTTCCGCCGGCTGGTCGGCCCGGCGCTGCACACGAAGATGGACGTGGTCCGGAGGCAGGGCAACCACGCCGTCCACCGGCCGGGCAACGTGCCTCCCGACCGCGCCCTGTCCACCGTCCGCGAGCTCTTCCACATCTTGTTCTGGCTCGCCGACCGGTACAGCCGGGATCCGCGCAACCGTCCCGGTGCGCACCAGTTCGATGCCGAGGCACTGCCCCGCCCGTTGCCCGCGTCGGTTCGCCGCCAGCGGCAGGAGGAACTGCGCGCGCAGGCCGAGCGGTACGCCGCCCAGGACGCCGAGCTGGCCCGGGAACGCGAACGCAGTCAGACCCTCGAGCAGGAGCTCGCCGAGCTGCGGGCCCAGGTGGCCGCCGCGCGTGCGGCCAACGAAGCACAGCCGACTGACCACGACTACGACGAGACCGCCACCCGCGACCTGTTCATCGACCTGCTGCTTCGGGAGGCGGGCTGGCCTCTCGACCAGCAGCGCGACATCGAATTCCCCGTCACCGGCATGCCCAACGCCCAGGGCACCGGCTTCGTCGACTACGTGCTCTGGGGCGACGACGGCAAGCCGCTCGGGCTGGTCGAGGCCAAGCGCACCCGCCGTGACGCCACCGAGGGACAGCAGCAGGCCAAGCTCTACGCCGACTGCCTGGAGCAGGCGTACGGCCAGCGGCCGGTGATCTTCTACAGCAACGGCTACGAGCACTGGATCTGGGACGACGCCGAGCACCCGCCGCGGCCGGTCCAGGGTTTCTACACGAAGGCCGAGTTGGATCTTCTCGTCCAGCGCCGTAGCAGCCGCAAGCGGCTGGCCGACCTCCCCGTCGACGACCGGATCGTCGGGCGGCACTACCAGGTGCGCGCCATCCGCGACGTCGCCGAGTCCTTCGAGGTGGACAAGGCGCGCCGCGCCCTGGTCGTCATGGCCACCGGCGCGGGCAAGACCCGCACGGTCATCGCGCTGGTCGACCTGCTCGTGCGGGCCAACTGGGCCAAGCGGGTGCTGTTCCTCGCCGACCGGGTCGCGTTGGTGAACCAGGCGGTGAACGCCTTCAAGGAGCACCTGCCGAGCGCCACGACGGTCAACCTGGTCACCGACCGCAGCGCCGACGGCCGGGTGTACGTCTCGACGTACCCGACGATGATGGGCTTGATCAACGAGCTGTCCGACGAGCAGCGGCGTTTCGGGCCGGGATTCTTCGACCTCGTCGTCGTCGACGAGGCGCACCGCTCGATCTACCAGCGCTACGGCGCAATCTTCGACTGGTTCGACGCGCCGCTTGTCGGCCTGACCGCCACGCCCAAGGACGACATCGATCGCAACACCTACCGCTTGTTCGGTCACGAGGACGGCGTTCCCACGTCCCACTACTCGCTGGACGACGCCGTCGCCGAAGGCTTCCTGGTGCCGGCCCGCGCCGTCTCGGTACCGCTGCGTTTCCAGCGCGAGGGCATCCGCTACGACGAGCTCTCCGACGAGGAGAAGGAGGCATGGGACCTCGCCGAGTGGGGCGAGGACGACCCGCCGGACGCGGTGTTGGCCGAGGCGGTCAACAAGTGGCTGTTCAACGCCGACACCGTCGACAAGGTGCTCGAGACCCTCATGACGCGGGGGCATCGCGTCGCCGGCGGCGACCGCCTGGGCAAGACGATCATCTTCGCCCGCAACAACGAGCACGCGAAGTTCATCGCCGAGCGCTTCGCCGAAGGCTTCGCCAGCGAAGGGAGCAACTTCGCGCAGGTCGTCACGTACCGCACGGAGTACGCCCAGTCGGTCATCGACGCGTTCTCCGATCCGGAGCGCGAACCGCACGTCGTGATCTCGGTCGACATGCTCGACACCGGCATCGACATCCCCGAGGTGGTGAACCTCGTCTTCTTCAAGCTGGTGCGGTCCAAGACGAAGTTCTGGCAGATGATCGGCCGTGGCACGCGGCTGCGCCCCGACCTGTACGGGCCTGGCCAGGATAAGGCCGACTTCTACGTCTTCGACTTCTGCCAGAACCTCGAGTTCTTCAAACAGCAGCTCGATCCGCCGGGGGGCGCCCTCGCGCCATCGCTGAAGGAGCGGCTGTTCGCCGCTCGTGTGGAGCTGCTGACCGGCCTCGACGGCCGCGCCGCCGGACCGGCCGAAGGCGACGGCACGGTCAGCGAGCGGGGACTCCGTATCGACTTGGCATGGCTGCTGAGCACCGAGGTCTCGGGCATGGACCTGTCCAACGTCCTCGTGCGGCCGCACCGGCAGTGGGTCGAGGCGTATGCAGACGCGAACAGCTGGCAGCGCCTCGCCCGGTCAACAGCGGGCGATGTCGTGCACCACTTGGCATCACTGCCGTCCTCGGCCGGTGACGACGACGAGCAGGCCAAGCGGTTCGACCTGCTGATGCTCCGGCTGCAGCTCGCCATGCTCGAAGCGGAGCCGTCCTACGACCGGCTGCGCGGGCAGGTGCAGGGCATCGCCGCCGCGCTGCTGGAGCAGGTCAACATTCCCGCCGTCCGGACCCAGCAGGAACTGCTCGACGCCGTTGCGGGCGACGAGTGGTGGGATGGCGTGACGCTCCCCTTGCTCGAACTACTGCGACGCCGCGTGCGCTCACTGGTCAAGCTCATCCAGAAGGCCGAACGAGCGGTGCTCTACACCGACTTCGAGGATCAGCTCGGCGAGGCGACCGAGATGACGCTGAGCGGACTGGCGCCCCCGGACGAGTTCGAGCGATTCCGGGCCAAGGCCCGGGTGTACCTGCGCGCACACGAGGAGCACGTGGCGTTGCAGAAGCTGCGCCGCAACCTGCCGCTCACCGAGACCGACCTCGACGAACTGCAGCGCATGCTGGTCGAGGCCGGGGTGGGTACCAGCGACGACGTGGCCCGGGCCGAACAGGAGTCGGCGGGGTTGGGCCTGTTCATCCGCGGCCTGGTCGGACTGGAACGCAGTGCGGCGACCGAGGCCTTGAACGAGTTCATCGCCGGTCGGACGCTCGCAGCGAGCCAGCTGGACTTCATCAACCTGGTCGTGGCGGAGCTGACCGAGCACGGCGCCATGGAAGCGAAACTTCTCTACGAGTCGCCGTTCAGCGAGATCGCGCCGCAGGGCCCGGAATCGCTGTTCAGCGAGGGGGATATCGATTCGCTGATCAGCATCCTGGACCGGGTCCGGGCCAGTGCGGGCCCGAGCAACATCGTCGCGTGATCGTCAGCGCGCCCACCGGCCGCCGACGGCATGGGCGAACGCGCGACCATGGCAAGACCGGTGCCGGCCGTGCGACCGCCGCCCGTCAGAGGCGGCCGTTGGCGCGCAGCAGGACCACCGCCTGCACGGTGGCGTGCCCGCGCCACTCCAGCGCGGCCGCGGGCGAGTAGCTGTCGAAGTCGACAGCCCAGCCGCCGTCGGCCTGCTGCCCCGCCGCCAGCCGGTCCAGCTCGGCGGCGACCACCTCCGGCGCGAACAGCTCGCGGGCCGGTCCGCCGGGGAACGGGGCGAAGTCCAGCGGACGCATCAACTCGTCCTCGGCGCCACCCGCGACGTGCAGCAGCCCGTCGGCCGGGATCAGCGGCCCCAGCCGCTCGAGCAGCGTCGCAGCCTCCGCCGTCCCCGACCGGGCCACCTCGTCGAGGAACCGCACCGCGAAGGCGAGCTCCATCGCATGGGTCTCCGGGCCGAGCCGCCCCGCGGCCTCCAGGCAGTACGCCGTCGCCCGGGCGAGCCACGCGTGCCCGGCCACCGCGGGGTCCGCGGCCGCCACCCGGTGCGCCGTCGCGGCCACGACCGTGGTGATCTGCAGGGAGGAGCTCGTGGGATCCGCCTGCACCCAGAACGGCGCGCAGGCCGCGGGGTCGGGCACGGGGAGGGCGAACGGCAGCCCGCCGTCTTCGAGGGTCACCCCCGCCAGCCAGTCGCACACCGCCGCCGCCCGCGGGGTGGTCGAGGGGGAGAGGTCGGCGAACGCCTCGAGGGCGTGCAGCGCTCCGCCCGGCTGGCTGCTCCCCGACCGGAGGTCCGGCTCCAGCCCCCAGCCGTAGCCGCCGTCGGCGTTGCGGTAGGCGTCCACGGCCGCGACCACGGCGTCCGGGGAGCCGTCGCCCAGCAGCAGCTCGAAGCGGCGGCGGTCCAGGGTGCGGGCGGAGGAGGCGAGGAACGCCGCGGCGGCCTCCAGGTCGACGGTCACGTCCCGCCACCTCTCTCCGGTCGGCCGGCCGCGGGGGGCAACCCGAGGGCGACGGTCAGCTCCAGCACCGTGCGGGGATCCTCCAGCCGCGTCCCGTACAACTCGCGCAGCTGCCCCATGCGGTAGCGCACGGTCTGCGGGTGGACGAACAGCTCCGCGGCGACGGCGTCCCGGCGGCCGTGGTGCAGCAGCCACGACCGCAGCGTCTCGGTGAGCTTCTCCCGGGCGCTCTGCCCCAGCTCGGCCAGCGGCGCCAGCGCCCTGGCCCGCAGGTCGGCCAGCGCCGTCTCGTCGGCGCGCAGCACCAGCTCGGGCAGCCGGCTGTCGGTGTCCAGGGGCTCGCTCCCGTCGGGCGCCAGCCCGAGCTGCACTGCCCGGAGCGTCCGCGCGTACGACCCGGCGACCTCCGTCCACGGCCGCGGCGGACCGACGACGGCGTCCCGACCGTCGAGCGACCGCAGCAGCGCCGGCCGTGACCGCCCTTCGGCGTCGGGCACCAGCAGGACCATCAGCTCGCCCTCGCCGCACGGGTCCGGGACGTCGTCGGTCGCCCGGAGCGTCCGCGGATCCAGGGAGACCATCGCGCCGCGCACCTGGCCCTCGGGCAGCAGCACAGCGGTCAGGGTCCGCGGCGGCGTCCAGTCGGCCCGCTCGGCCGCGGTGGTGAGCTGCTCGGGCGAGGCGCCGGCCAGCAGTGCTGCGGCGAGCCGCTCCAGGTAGCGCTGCCGGACCCGACCGCTGGTGGCCAGCTCGTCGCTGTGCCCGGCCACGCTGGCCGCCGACAGCTGGTCGATGAACGCGAACACCAGCTCCGCGAAGCGCGCCATCCTGTCGGCGGACATGCCGGCGGCCACCGCGGTGGCGCTCATCTCCCGCCAGGAGACCCGTGCACCCACCCGGTAGGCGGCCTGCAGCGCGTCCATCGTCCGGCCGTCGCGGGCCTCGCCACGACCGAGCTCGTAGGCGGCGGCGAGCGCCGGGGCGATGGGGGTCGCGGGGTCCACGCCGGTGCTGGCGGTGGCGAGCTCGAGGAAGCCGGCGAGCGCGAGCTCGACCGCGCCCTCGATCTTCTGGCCCATCCGCCCGGAGAAGGCGTCGGCGTAGCTGGGCACCTCGACGACGATCTCGGCGACGGTGCGCTCGGCCACCGAGGGGAGCTCTTCGCGCATCACTCGGGCGACGTCGGCGGGGATCGCCGTCAGCTCGGTCATCCGCCCTCCTTTGTACGCAGCGAACAGAACGTACCGGCTGATTCACGTCCGGCACACAGGTAACTGACCGCAGGGTCGGACAACCTTCTAGCCATGACGACGACCGTTCCGCGTCCGACCCCGGCGCGGTCGCCGCTGGCCTCGCTGCGGAAGCGGGCGCTGCGCGTGGCCGAGCTGGTGACCACCCCGCTGCTGCCGGTGGACTACCTGGACCTGTTCGACCCCCTCCGCTCCGGTGCCGCCCTGCGCGGACGGATCGAGGCCGTGCTCCCCGAGACCCGGGACGCCGCGACCGTGGTGATCCGCCCCGGCCGCGACTGGCTGCCGCACCGGCCCGGCCAGTACGTGCGCATCGGCATCGACATCGACGGGGTGCGCCAGTGGCGGGCCTACTCGATCACCTCGGTGCTCGGCCGCGCCGACGGCTGCTTCACCATCACGGTGAAGGCCATCCCCGAGGGCAAGGTCAGCAACCACCTCGTCCACAGGGCCCGGCCCGGCACGATCATCCAGCTGGACCAGGCGACCGGGGACTTCTGCCTGCCGGAACAGCCGCCGGCCAAGACGCTGTTCGTGACCGCGGGGTCCGGCATCACGCCGGTGATGGGCATCCTGCGCAACTCCGCCGAGCGGCTCGCCGACACGGTGCTGGTGCACTCGGCGCCCACCGCCGACGACGTCGTCTTCGGCGACGAGCTGCGCCGGATGGCCGCCGAGGGGCGGCTCCGGCTGATCGAGCAGCACACCGACTCCGTCGGGATGCTCGACGCCCGGTCGATCGCCGCGCTGGTCCCGGACCTGCACGAGCGCGCCACCTGGGCCTGCGGCCCCGTCGGCATGCTCGAGGCGCTCGAGGAGCACTGGGAGTCGGCCGGGATCGCCGAGCGCCTCTACACCGAGCGGTTCCGCCCCCGGGTCCTCGCCGGCGCGGGTGAGGGCGGCACGGTCGCGTTCACCAAGAACGGCACCAGCGTCGAGGCGGACGGCAGCACGCCGATCCTCGACGCCGCGGAGGAGGCCGGCGTCCTCATGCCGAGCGGCTGCCGCATGGGCATCTGCTACGGCTGCGTCCTCCCCCTGCGCGAGGGCGCGGTGCGCGACCTGCGCAACGGCGAGATCACCACCGCGGAGGACGTCGGCGACGGCGTCCTCGTCCAGACCTGCGTCAGCGCGCCCGCGGGCGACTGCGCCATCGACCACTGACCCAGCCGACACCACGAGGAGCCGGACGCATGACCGTCATCCAGAAGAAGCCCGACAACCCCATCGCCCACCTCACCGCCGAGGACATCGAGCTCATCGGCAAGGAGCTCGACACCATCCGCCAGGAGGTGCGCGACAGCCTGGGTGAGGACGACGCGACGTACATCCGCACCGTCATCGCCACCCAGCGCAAGCTCGAGCTGGGCAGCCGCGCCGTCCTGCTGGTGTCGATGTTCCCGCCGGCCTGGTTCGTGGGCACCGTCGGGCTCTCGCTGGCCAAGATCCTCGAGAACATGGAGATCGGGCACAACATCCTGCACGGCCAGTGGGACTGGATGCGCGACCCGAAGATCCACTCCACGACGTGGGAGTGGGACATGGCCAGCCCGGCGGCGCAGTGGAAGCACTCGCACAACGAGCTGCACCACACGTACACGAACGTGATCGGCAAGGACAACGACCTCGGCTACGGCATCATGCGCGTCGACGAGGACCAGAAGTGGCACCCGCTGTACCTGGCGCAGCCGCTGTGGAACTTCGTCAACGCCTGCTTCTTCGAGTACGGGATCGCCGCCTACGACCTGGAGCTGGGCAAGAACCTGGCGACCAAGAAGCGCCGGAACGACCCCGCGTTCCGCGCCGCCGCCAAGCAGGTGCTGAAGAAGATCCGCAACCAGGCGTCCAAGGACTACCTGCTGCACCCCGCGCTGTCGGGCCCGTCGTTCCTGCCGACGCTGGCCGCGAACTTCACCGCCAACGTCGTCCGCAACCTGTGGTCGCACTCGGTGATCATGTGCGGGCACTTCCCCGAGGGCGTGGAGACCTTCGAGAAGGCGTCGATCGAGGGCGAGACCCGCGGCGAGTGGTACCTGCGCCAGATGCTCGGCTCGGCCAACATCTCCGGCAGCAAGGCGATGCACATCCTGACCGGGAACCTCAGCCACCAGGTCGAGCACCACCTCTTCCCGGACCTGCCGAGCAACCGGTACGCCGAGATCGCGCCGAAGGTGAAGGACATCTTCGACCGCTACGGGCTGACCTATCACTCGGCGCCGCTGCACAAGCAGGTCGCCAGCGCCTGGCACAAGGTGATCCGGCTGTCGCTGCCCAACGACTGGCTGGCCCAGACCACCGTGCGGAACGCGCCGTCGCAGCTGGCCAAGCTCGCCCGCATCACGTTCGGTGGCCGGCAGGTCCGGCGTCAGCTGCTCAAGGCCGCCTGAACCCGGCACCGTCGAACGCGAGAGGCCCAGAACCGTCCTGGTTCTGGGCCTCTGGTGTTCACCGGTCAGGTGGATACCAGCGCTGGCGGGCCTCCTCGGCCCAGCCGACCAGGCCGGCGAGGTCGACCCGCTCGCCGTCGTCGGTGGTGGCCCAGCCGCTCCACTCGCCGAAGCACTGGTGGGTCTCCGAGCCGAGGACGCCGAGGTTGGTCCGCGACGCGCGCTCGTGGAACGGGTGGAGCGTCGCGTCGACCGTCGCGCCGTGGATCCGCCAGGGGCGCTGCCAGTCCGTGCGGTCGTACTCCCACCGCAGCTCCTCGCCGATCTTGTGCATCCGGCCGTCGACGAGGACGGCGTTCTCCGTGGAGCCGGTCCCGTCGGTCCACTTCCCGCCGAGCTGGATGCCCCGGCGGCCGGAACCGCTGCCGGCCGCCCAGTTCCACGTCATGCGGTAGGGCCAGCGGCCCCGCCCGTGGTCGAGGACGGCGTAGGAGTCGGCGCCGTCGATCGCGACCTCCTCGCCGCGCACCACGAGCCGCCCGGTCACCGGGAGGGCGAGGTCCTTGACGGTGTACTGGAAGAGCCGGTGGCTCCAGGGCACGACGACGCCCATCGGCTCGTGCCCGGGCTCGCGGCTGGCCAGGACGTCGAGCTCGACGTCGGGGGCGGTGACGCGCAGCCGGGTGCCGTGGTCGTCGGTGGTGAACTGCCACCGCATGCCGGCGTGCTCCGCCGTCGCCGTCCCGGGGCCGCAGTGGGCGGGCATCGAGACGCCCCGGGCCAGGGGCGCGAGGGCACCTCGATCGGTCTCCTGGCCGGTGCGGCGGTCGAGGACGTAGATGCCGTGGACGCCCGCGTAGTCGATCGAGGAGAGCACGGTGCCGACGACGTGGGTCGGGGTGACGATGCCCCAGTACTCCCAGCGCTTGGTGCGCCCCCACCCACGGAGGTTGGCTCGGTGCTGGGGCCGGCGGGTCCAGCCGACGGCGTCCGGGTTCAGCCGCCCGTTCGGACGGCAGAGGTCGACCGGCTCGGTGATCTCACGCTCGGTGGTGGGCACCGCCGCAGGCTAGCCAGTCGTGTTTCCCGTGGAACACCCGCCGGCCGTGGGCGTTGGGGCGTCGGTCGCGTACCGATCTCCGCCACGCTGACGCGATGCGGACCCTGAGCTATGGCATGAACGTGAGCCTGGACGGTTACATCGCCGCGCCCGGAGGTGACCTCGGCTGGTCGGCGCCGAGCGACGAGCTGTTCCAGTGGTGGTCCGACCGGGTGGGGGCGACCGGCCTGGCGCTGTACGGGCGGCGGCTGTGGGCGGACATGAGCGGTCACTGGCCGACCGCCGACCAGCAGGCCGGCGTCACCCCGGCGCACGCCGAGTTCTCGCGTCGCTGGCGGGCCATGCTGAAGGTGGTGTTCTCCTCCACCCTCGAGACCGTCGACTGGAACGCCCGCCTGTTCTCCGGGGACGCCGTCGCCGAGATCGCCCGGCTGGAGGCCGAGGACGGCGGCCCCATGGACGTCGCCGGCGCCGCCCTCGCGGCCACCGCGATGCGGGCCGGGCTGATCGACGAGTACGTGGTCGTGACCCACCCGGTCCTGGTGGGCGGCGGCACGCCGTTCTTCACCGCCCTGGACGAGCGGGTGGACCTGAACCTGGGGGAGACCCGGGCGTTCCCCGGCGGCGTGCTGCTGACCCGGTACGAGGATGCTCCTATGGATCGT
>NZ_LWUA01000232.1 GCF_005222955.1 Blastococcus sp. CCUG 61487
GTTAGGAGACACGCCCTAGTCGACCTGGAATGCGACCTCGGCCAGGGCTACCACTGGTCACCGCCGCTGCCCGCCGACCAGCTGCCCGGTTGGCTGGCGAGCCGCAACCCACCCAACCGAACTTTGCTCACATGGCAGTGAGTCATGACTCGATCGACTCGTGGTTTCGGGCGCGTATTGCCATGTGGGACGCCGGTCCATGGCCGCGCGTCTACCTATTCGTCCCAGGGATTGACGAGTGCGACTCCGAGGTGCAGCGAGCAGATGGTGCTCGAGCCATCAACCCAGCACCTCGCTCTGGGCCGTATCCCGCCGCTCCAGTCGGGCGATGCCGATCTCGATCTCCATGACGGTGATGACGCTGATCGACAGCTCGTGGGTAGACTGCCGCTGCGCCCAGGCGCGAACCGTCGGCGCGGCGCGTGCGGAGGCAACTTCAGCCGTCCCAGCGCCCTCGGCCTGGCGCGCGCTGGCGACAGCATGCGCGACCGAACCCGCATCACCGCACTCGTGGCCCACGTCGTCGGTCCGCCATGAGCGAAGCGGCCTTCGTCGGCGTTCCGCCGTTGTGCGAGGTGACCTGTACTTCTTCACGTCATCGGGGCCGTGGCGTGACGTCCGACCCGGGAAATTCACGCCTGCCACTACGCGAGCAGCGGCCCTTCAGACGAGGTCGGCCAGAAGTGTTGCGCCGGGCAGCAGGGAGCGGTCCGACGGTCCGACGGTCCACGCGTGCCAGGTGGTCGCGAGCAGGTCCAGCGCCGCCAGCTGATTCTCCAGGCGGTACAGCTCGCGGTCGACGTCGGCGACCGTGATCGGGTCGTTCCCGCGCCGCCAGCCGTGGCCGAGCAGTAAGAACACCTCGCCGGCCAGATCGCCGGTCGTCAGCGGTCCCGCGCGGCGATCAGGACCACCGCGCGCTCGGCGACCATCGTCGAGAACCCTCGCGGCGGGAACCCGGTCCGCAGCCGGCGGACCGTCTCGACCTCGTCGCCGGCGGCCTTGGTCGGGCGGAGCACGCCGCGGCTCAGCCGCAGCAGGCCGACGTGGCGGAGGATGTCGTGCAGCGCGGCAAGCGGGAGCAGGTCCTCCTCGATCGACGCCGGCCGGCCCAGCGGATACCAGTCCGGACGATGCTGCTGGACAGCGCGCACGACGACGCGCGGCAGTCGCCCGCCCGGGGTGAGCTTGACGCCGTCGGCCAGTAGGCCGAGCAGCAGCCGGACGCTCTCCGGGACCTCGCCCACCGCGTTCCGCACCCGCTGGTCGGTCTCCTGCCGGTCGAATGCGTGCAGCCGGGCGCCGACCCACTCGCGCATCGCCTGGTGCTCGGGGTGTCGGCGATCTGCCAGTGCGTCGAGCAGCTCGGCATAGCCATGCGGGCCGCCGCAGTCCTCCGGCGGGCAGGTGCCCGCGCCGTCGACGCAGCCCGGGGCGTCGCCGCCGGGGCCGAGCACCTCGACGTCGTGGGTCCACCCGTCACCGAAGTCGTAGAGGTAGTCGAAGCGCGGGGGAAGCGGGACAGCTGCACGCCCTGCTCCTCGGTGTCACTTCCGTCCCCAGCCCTCGCTCGCGTTCGAGTAGACGGCCGAGTCGGTGCGGTACTGGTGCAGGTGCGAGTCGGTCCAGCCCAGGGCGACCTGCAGCACATTGTGCAGTTCGTCGAGGGTGATCGACGCCGGAACGTCGATCACCCGCTGCACCGTCGGTTCGACCTCGCGCAGGGTCACCCGCAGCCGGGTGGTCCTCACCGCGCGCCGCCCGGGTCCGGTACACCGCAGCACTTCTTGTACTTGCGTCCGGAGTGGTCCCGCACCAGCAGTGGTCGTTGCGGTCGGGCGGCCGGGTAATCACTCGCGACGGGTCGATGCACAGGTCGGCGGCGTATCGGGCGCGCAGATCCGCCGGATCGCCGTCCTCGCGGTTCTCCTTACGCCAGGACGTGAACTCCGTCCACCGGACCGGCGCGATGCGGATCGCGGTCATTCCGACGTCCGACGCCTCACGCAGCCGCCTCTCCATCCGGCGGCAGTAGATCGCGTGGTCGACGACGCCGCCGCCGTTGGCTTGAGTGGCGGGGCCGTCGGCGATGTCGGGCCAGCGCTCCTCCAGGTGCGGGTACTCGTCGGCGGGCAGCCACGCCCAGGCCGCCGGTACGTGCCGCGCGTGACCGCTGGCGATCGGAGCAGGGCTTGGCGTCGGCGACGGTCGGTGCGAAGGCGGACGCGCCACCGGCCGCGGCTCGGCGGTCTGGAGCCGGTCCGGCTCCCGACCCAGCGCGGCCAGGCTGTCTGCCCGCAGACCCCGCAGCTGACCGACCAGCCGCTCCGGGTCCCCAGTGCGCAGCGCCAACTCCAAGCCCTTCGTCAGCCACGCCAGCGCGATCTGGTGCTCGCCGATCGCCCCGTACTCCAGCCCGGCGTTGTTGTAGAGCCACACGTCGTCCGGGGTGTCGCGGGCGACCTCGTCCCAGATCGCCGCAGCCTCCGCCAGCCGCCCGTGGCGGGTCAGGATCTCCGCCCGCCGGCAGCGCGGATCCGGCTCGCTCCGGTAGCCCTGTTCGGCCAGCACGTCGGCGTGCCGCAGCGCGTCCTCCACCCGACCCAGCCGGTCGTAGGCCCCGGCGAGCTCGTCGTGCAGCTCCAGCGCGTCGAGGTACCCACCGGCGGCCGGGTCGGCCTCGCAGACCGCGAGCGCCCGCTCCAGCACCCGCGCGTACGTCTCCGGCGGGCCGGCCACCGCCTCCCTGAGCTCGCGGTAGACACGGTCCGCCTCGTCCACATGCACGGCGCCATCATCGCGGATCCGGCGTCGCGAACAGAGCCCGACCTCCGTCCACACCCCCGGCAACGCTCATCAACAATTCTCGACAGCGATGGCCGACGGGCTTCCGAAAATGGCTCAGGGAACCTTCCGAAAGCCCTGCAAGAACGACGGCACGCATGCTACCTTCGGAGGTAGTTCGGGCCCCGCTTCGCGGGGCCCATCGGCGTTTTCAGGGGTGGACTTGTTGGGCATTATTGGGTGGCGTTGGGAATGCATGGTGGGATGAAGGTCTACGCCGGTTCGCCGGCCGCGGCCCGGCAGTACCTGGAGGTCGGCTGCGGCCGGGCCGATGACTACTATCTGGCCGAGGGAACCGGGTTCGCCCGCCGCTTCACCGCCACCGAGGGAGGCGTGCGGGAGTTGCCGCCGCTAACCGGCGACACCTACGAAACCTGGGTCGCCGGCCGCGACCCGGACACAGGCCAGCCGCGGGGACAGTTGCGCGACGACGCGCACGCGGTGCGGTTCGTGGAGGTGGTGGTCAACGGCCCGAAAACCTGGTCGCTGGCCGCCGCACTGCATCCGGACATCGCCGCCGCGTACGAGGCGGCGCAGGACCGCGCAGCCGGGCAGATCATCGGCTGGCTGGCCGAGCACGCCACCACCCGGGTCGGCCCGCGGGGCGGGCAGGTGCAGGTGCCGCTGGAGGTGGCCGAGGCGGTGACGGTGCGGCACTACACCTCCCGCGCGCAGGACCCGCACCGGCATCTGCACCTGCAGATCAACGCCCGGGTGTTCGCCGCCGGGAAATGGCGGGGCCTGCACACCGTCGGCGTCCGGGATTCCCTGAATGCGATCAACGGGCTCGGGCACGCCGCGATGGCCTGTGATCCGGAATTGAACGCCGCGTTCGCGAGGCATGGCTACACCAAGGACACCACCGGAGAAATCCGAGAACTGTCGGAGTATGTCGGCCCGTTCAGCGCGCGGCACGCGCAGATCGCCAGGAATGTGGACCGCTACGAAGCCGAATGGACCGCGGCGCACCCCGGCGAACGCCCCGGCCCGGTGCTGCGCCGCGCGTGGGACGCCCGGGCGTGGGCCGACGGGCGCCCGGACAAGGTCACCCCGCAGCCCGGAACGAGGCTGGAGGAACGCTGGCAGGCCGAGTTCGACGCCCTCGGCTACCGGCCCCGCGACTGCCCCGTCGCACTGCGCCCGACGCCGATCGGCGCCCTGGATCGACCGGCGGCGGTGGGCCGGGTGCTCGCGAGGCTGGCCGCCGGCCGCTCGGCGTGGAACGCCGCGGACATCCGCGGGGAGGTCGAGCGGCTGATCGCCGCCGCCGGAATCGTCACCGACGCGGCGGTGCGCATCGAGCTGGCCGAGGACCTCACCGCCCGCGCCCTGGACCGGTGTGTGCCGCTGCTGCCGCGGGACGGGGTGCCCGAGCACATCCGGGCCTGGACCTCCCGACCGGTGCTCGCGGTCGAGGCCGACCTCACCGCCCGGCTGGCCTTCCGCGCCACTGAGCGCCCGGCCGGTGCCCCTGGCCCCGACCTGACACCACCGGTCGACATCGCCGTGGGCGGCACGCGGCTGGATCTCGGCCAGGCTGCGGCGGTGGCCGCGCTCGCCGGCCAGCGGGCCCTGGTCGTGATCGAGGGCGCGGCCGGCGCCGGCAAGACCACCACCCTGGCCGCCGCCAGGACTCTGCTCGCCGAGCACCGGCGCCGGCTGGTGGTCGTCACCCCGACGCTGAAGGCGGCCCAGGTCGTCGCCGCGGAGGTCGGTGCGGTCGCCGGGTCGGCGGCCCGGCTGGCCTTCGAGTACGGCTGGCGCTGGAACGACGACGGCGCCTGGACCCGCCTCCGTATCGGGGACGTCTGCCCCACCACAGGAAGTTTCTACGCCGGCCCACGGGAGGGGGCGCGGCTGCGTCCGAGGGATCTGCTCGTCGTGGACGAGGCGGGCATGCTGGACCAGGACACCGCCCGGGCCCTCCTGACGGTCGCCGACGAGTGCCGGGTGCACCTCGCCCTGCTCGGTGACCGGCATCAGCTGCCGGCGGTCGGTCGCGGTGGCGTCCTGGACCTCGCCGCGGCTCAGGTGGACCCGACCGAGCACCTGACCCTGGTCGGGGTGCACCGCTTCACCCGCACCGACGGCGGGGTGACGGTCCCTGACACCGAGTACGCCGAGCTGACCCTGGCGATGCGCGCCGGGGAGAACCCCGGGACGGTGTTCGACGCGCTGCTGGCCCGCGGGCAGATCCGGCTGCACACCGACCCCGGAGCGCTGCGGGAGGCGCTGGCCGCCGTCGCGGCCGACGGTTACGCCGCGGGGGTGCGTGTGGCCGTGGTGGTCGCCACCCGGGAGCAGGCCGCCGCCCTCAACGCCGCCATCCGGGACCGCCTGGTCACCGATGGCCGGGTCGACGACCGGCGCGTGGTTGTCACCGGGGCGGGGGAGCGGATCGGCGTCGGCGACCGGATCGCCACCCGCCGCAACGACCGCGACCTGCAGGTCGCCAACCGCGACGTGTGGACGGTCACCGCCGTCGACGCCGACGGCGGGCTGCTCGTCACCCCCGCCGGCACCCCGCATGTCACCCCCGCCGGCGGCGTGCCCGCCGCTGTCACCCCCGCCGTCACCCCGGCCGGGACAGGGGCGCGGGTGCTGCCCGCCCACTACGTCACCGCGCACGTGGAACTGGCCTACGCCACCACCGCGCACGGCACCCAGGGCGACACCGTGACCGCCGCGCACCTGCTGGTCGGCGAGGACACCGGCGCGGCCGCGGCCTACGTCGGGATGACCCGGGGCAGGGAGGCCAACACCGCCCACCTCGTGGCGACCGACTCGGCCGATGCGCGGGAGCAGTGGCTCGCGGTCTTCGCCCGCGACCGCGCCGACCTCGGCCCGGCGCACGCCGCCCGGCTGGCCGCCGCCGAGGCCGCCCGCTACGCCCAGCAGCGTCCGCTGGAGCAGGCGCTCGCCGACCTGCACTCAGCGTGGACGGTCGAGCAGCGCTGCCTGGCTCGGCTCGCCTCCGACCTGCCGCGCCGGGACGCGCTGCGCGAGATCGTCGCGCTCGAGTCCGCCCACGCCGATCGGGCAGCCGCGCTGACCGAGGCCTATCGGCAGGCGGGAATCGACGCGCGCCACGCGACGGCGCGGGCCGATGCCAGCGGCGTGGCCGTCATCGCCGAGACCGACCGGATCCGCGACACGCTGCTCGGCAGATGGGACACCGGCCGTGACGCCGCCCGCGACGCCGCGCAGGTCGTGCTCGACGGTCCCGGCCGTCTCCGGCTTCGGCGTGGGGCGGTGCACCGGGCCGCCGAGCAGCTGGTCGACTGGGCCGCGGCCTGGCGCCCCTACCTGCCGGCCATGCCCACCGACCCGCAGCAGATCGCGCGCCTGGCCGACCGGGCCGACGACGGACCCCGGCTATGGACTGCCTTCGACTCCTACGCCCGCCACCACGCCGAACACGCCCACCCCGAGCACGCCCAGGTGCTTGCGGCCGCAGCCACCGCCCAGGAGGCCCACCGGCACGCCGGGACCGCGGTGGCCGACACCCGCCGTCAGCACGAGGACCGGCTCGCCCGCTTCGGACCCCTCGCCTGGACCCTCGACCCGGCGGAGCAACTGTCCGACGCCGACCGGGACATCGCCGCCACCTACACCGAACTGGCCGCCATCCGAGCTCGCATCGCGCGACTGACGGCCGAGCCAGCTCTCCTCACCCAGCCAGCCGACCGCCTCGCCCACGAGCGGGACACCTGGCGCGCACACCAGGACGCAGACCCGACCCCACACCGATCGGCCGCCACGGTGCTGACCTCCCCCGAACCGGGCGTCAGCCTCCCGCGCCCCGAGGACCTCGCAGCGCTCACCCGGCGCACCGCCGCTGGTCCAGGCATCGGGCGATGAGGCCCGCGGGTGGCGCCCCGCCAGCCACGCGGAGGCAGCTCTGCGCCCGACAGCCGGAGCGGAAGCCGGACAGCAAGGCTGCGCCCGGAGGGGCAGCGTCCGGGCTCGCTGGCCAGCCTGCGCCGCTCGGCGATGCTGATCCGGGGGAATACGGAAGCCGTGTCTCGGGAGGTAAAAGACTGGGACGCACGCGATCTTGGTCCGCAGCCAGTCCGCAACTAGTCCGCAGAATGGCCAGTCCCGGCACTCACCAGCTAGCGACTACAGACGCCAAAAGTCCAGCTCAACGACACTTACCGTCAACGTCCGTCCGTGGTCAATCGGCCGGGAGTAGTTCTGGGTCAACGAGCCCGGCCGGGTCTTCGTCGCCCGGCGCGGCCGGTCGGAACTGACGACGACGATCCTCGGGCCCGGCGAGCTGGCCGACCTGGTCGAGCGGATGCTGCGCACCTCGGGTCGACGGATCGACATGTCGACCCCGTTCGTCGACGCGACGATGCCGGACGGGTCTCGCCTCCACGTCGTGATCCCGGACATCACCCGGCGGCACATGGCGGTGAACATCCGGAAGTTCGTCCTGCAGGCGCACTCGCTCGACGAGCTGATCGCGCTCGGCACGATCACGGTGCAGGCGGCCCGGTTCCTGGAGGCGGCGATCGCGGCGGGCCTCAACGTCCTCGTCTCCGGCGGGACGCAGGCCGGCAAGACCACGCTGCTCAACTGCCTCTGCGCCGCGATCCCGGCGCAGGAGCGGGTGATCACCTGCGAAGAAGTGTTCGAGTTGCGGGTGCCGTTGCCCGACGTCGTCGCGATGCAGACCCGCCAGCCCAACCTCGAGGGCGCCGGGGAGATCCCGCTGCGCCGGCTGGTCAAGGAGGCGCTGCGGATGCGGCCCTCGCGGATCGTCGTCGGCGAGGTGCGGCAGGAGGAGTGCCTCGACCTCCTCATTGCCCTCAACTCGGGCCTCCCGGGCATGTGCACCCTGCACGCCAACAGCGCGCGCGAGGCCGTGGTCAAGATGTGCACGCTGCCGCTGCTGGCCGGGGAGAACATCGGGACGGCGTTCGTCGTCCCGACCGTGGCCGCCAGCATCGACCTGGTCGTGCACGTCGGCACCGACCCGTCGGGCCAGCGCCGGGTCCGGGAGATCGTGGCGCTGCCCGGGCGGGCCGAGGGCGGCGTGATCGAGACCGCCGACGTGTTCACCACCCGCGACGGCCGGCTCGTCCGGGCCGACGGCTACCCACCGCACCCCGACCGGTTCGCCGCCCGCGGCTTCGACCTCGCCGGCCTGCTGGCATGACCGAGTCCGGCGCGCTGATCGGTTTCCTGCTCGGGTTGGGCCTGCTGCTGATCTGGCGCAGTGGGACGCGGGCACCCGCGCCGTCGGCGAAGCGACCCGGCCGGCAGCAGCAGCTGCTGGCCGCGGCCGGGCTGACGGGGATCAACTCCGCCCAGCTGCTGGCGCTGCAGATCGGGCTCGGACTGCTGGTGACCGTCGTCGTGCTGCTGACCACGAGCACCGTGACCGTGAGCCTGGCCTTCGGCCTGTTCGGCTTCGTGATCCCGCACGTGCAGGTGCGCCGGCTGGCCGACAAGCGGCGGGCCGACCTGCGCGAGGTCTGGCCGGAGGTGGTCGACAACCTCTCGTCGGCCGTGCGAGCCGGGATGTCGCTGCCCGAGGCGCTGTCGGCGCTGAGCACGCGCGGACCGGAGGTGCTGCGGCCGCCTTTCGCGCGGTTCGCTGCTGACTACCGCTCCAGCGGGCGGTTCGGCGCCGGGCTCGACCGGCTGAAGGCCGACCTCGCCGACCCGGTGGGCGACCGGATCGTCGAGACGCTGCGGGTGGCGCGCGAGGTGGGCGGCACGGACCTGGGCCGGGTGCTGCGCACGCTGGCGACCTTCCTGCGAGAGGACGCGCGGGCGCGGGCGGAGCTGGAGACGCGGCAGGGCTGGGTGGTCTCGGCGGCCCGGCTGGCCGTCGCCGCGCCTTGGGTGGTGCTGCTCCTGCTCGCCACCCAGTCGACGACGCTGTCGGCCTACGACACCCCGATGGGCACGGTGATCCTCGTCGGTGGGGGTGCGGTCTGCCTGGCCGCCTACCGGCTGATGCTGCGGATCGGGCGGCTGCCCCAGGACGTGCGGGTGCTGCAGTGAGTGAGCATCGCAGCGAGGAAAGAGCGAGGAGCGGAGCGAACTGGCCGCGGAGCGGTGAGGTGGCATCGTGAGCCCCTCGCTGACCGGGATGCTGCTGGGGCTGGTGGCGGCCGGCGGCCTGATCCTCGCGGTGCGGTACGCGCCCCCGTTCCGGGCGGTCCGGCTGGTCGACCGGCTGGCGCCCTACGTGCACGACACCCCGCCGCCGTCGCGACTGCTGGGCACCGCCACCGAGCCGGGGCTGCTCGTCGCGGTGCGGCGGGTGTTCGGACCGGTGATCGGGGACGGCGCCCGGCTGGTCGACCGGTTCCTCGGCGGCCGGGCCGCCGTGCGCCGCCGGCTCGACGCGCTCGGCGGGGAGATGACCGTCGAGGACTTCCGCATCGAGCAGGTGGTGTGGGGCGGGCTCGGCCTGCTGGGCAGCCTCGTCGTCGTCGGCGTCGGGACGGTGGCCGCGGGCAGCCTCAACGTGCTCAGCGCCGGGCTGGTGTGCGTGGCCGGGCTGCTCGGTGGGGTGCTGGGCCGCGACTGGTGGCTGACCCAGCAGGTGAACCAGCGCGAGGAGCTGCTCCTCGCGGAGTTCCCGGTGATCGCGGAACTGCTGGCGCTGGCGGTGACGGCGGGGGAGAGCCCCACCGCGGCGATCGCCCGGGTGACCCGGCTGTCCGGTGGCGAGCTGGCCCGGGAGCTCGGCAACGCGCTGGGCAGGGCGCGCGCCGGTGTGCCGCTGACCGAGGCGCTGCAGCAGGTCGCCGACCGCACGTCGCTGGACCCGCTCGCCCGGTTCATCGACGGTCTGCTCGTGGCGATCGAGCGCGGCACCCCGCTGGCGGAGGTGCTGCGCGCCCAGGCCGCCGACGTCCGGGAGGCCGGCAAGCGCCGGCTGCTCGAGGCCGGCGGCCGCAAGGAGATCGCCATGATGGTGCCGGTCGTCTTCCTGGTGCTGCCGGTCACCGTTCTCTTCGCCCTGTTCCCGGGGCTGATCAGCATCGTCTCGCTGGCGCGATGAGCCGGCGGACACGGAGGAAGGACGCACCATGCGCCCGTTCGCACACCTGACGGCGGCTCTCGCTGCCCTGGCCGCCCGGTACCGGGCCGACGATCCGGAGCGGGGCGACGTCCCGGGCTGGGTCATGATCACCGTGATGACGGCGGCGCTCGTGCTCGCCATCCTCATCCCGTTCCGGACGGCGATCGTCGACGCGGTGACCAACGCGCTCACCTCCGTCACCGGTGCGGGCTGACGGCCGGCCTCCTCGGCGCTGCGTAGTTGATCATCGTCTGCGGGTTCGCGGCATCGGCGTGTCTCACCGCGTCCCGAGCCCGCAGACGATGATCAACACGCCGGGTCGGTGCTCGGGCGAGCGCACTTCGGATGCGGCCTCGGAGCGCGGGAGCGCCGTCGTCGACTTTGTGCTGGTCTCGATGCTGATCGTCGCGCTGCTGCTGGCGGTCCTGCAGGTGGCCGTCTACGCGCACGTGCGCAACGTCGTGGTGGCCAGCGCGCAGGAGGGCGCCCGGTTCGCGGCCAACGCCGACGTCGACTCGGCGTCCGGGGCGGCGCGCACGCTGGACATCGTCGGCCGGGCGACCACCCAGCGGACGGCGGAGGGGCTGGCGTGCACGTCGGGGGAGGAGATCGACCCGAGCGGGCTCACCGTGGTCGTCGTCGACTGCTCCGGCTCGGTGCCCTCGCTGCTGGCGGCGCTGGGGAACCTGCTGCCGCTAGAGGCATCCGGGCGCGCGGTGAAGGAGGGCGCGTGAGGTGGCGGCGGGCCCGGCTCGGGCAGATCGAGGGGGAGCGCGGCTCCGCGCTGGTGGAGTTCGTGTTCATCGCGCTGGTCGTGTTCGTGCCGCTGGTCTACATCGTCGCCGGGTTCTCGGCGGTGCAGCGCGGGGTATTCGCCTCGACCGCGGCGGCGCGGGAGGCCGGCCGGGCGCTCGGCACCGCGCCGGACCTGGCGACCGGCGAGCAGCGGGCCTGGCGGGCCGTGGAGCTCGCGGTGGGCGACCAGGCGGTGGAGGCGACCGACGTGCGCCTGGAGTACGCGCCGCGGGGTGCGGACTGCGATGCGGCCGGCACGTACCTGCCGACGTTGACGCCGGGAGAGGAGTTCTCCGTCTGCGTGACCGTGACCGTGCGCATCCCGATGCTGCCGGAGTTCATCGAGTCGAACACCGCGACCGGCCAGTTCGTCGTCGAGCGCGACCGCTACGTCGACGGCTGATGCCGCGCGACGGCGCGGGTTCCGCGTCGCCGCGCGGAGGAGGACGATCGGCAGCCCGCTCCGATCGACCCGGGAGTGCGCCATGCCCGAAGCTCAGTCGCGGGATCTGGCCGTTCCGGATCCGCGACGGTGCGGACTGCTACCTCGTCGAAGACGGCAAGATCCGCATGCAGACGATCCACTACACGGTGGAGGACCCGGACGGTCGCGTGCTGATCCGGGCGGACGGCACGCGCCCGTCGTGAGCGGGGCGGAACCGGCGGCGGCGCCGCGGGCGGCTGGGAGACTCGGGGCATGGCGGTTCGCGACGCGCAGACGATCGACACCATCGCCCGGTCGCCGGAGGGCGTGCTCACCCTCGAGCTGACCGAGGACCGCGCCTACACCCCCCTCAGCACCTCGGTCCTCGCCGCGGAACTGCGGTCGAAGCTCAACGCGTACATCTACGCGCTGAAGACGAGCCAGATCGCCGAGCGCGTCGGGAAGGAGCCGGTCGTCGTCATCCTGCACACGGTCAGCGAGCCGCCGCAGGAGATCCTCGACGTGCTCCGCGCCGCCGGCCACGTGCTCTCCGGAGAGAGCGTCTCCGTCGACTGGCGGCTGGTCGAGGACGCGCCCGACCGCGACCGGACCGCGGTGCTGCGCGAGATCGCCGTCGGCCTCACCCAGGCCGTCCCCGACACCTGGACGCACCTGCGCTACACCGCCACCTGCGTCGGCGACCGCCGCCAGGACGCGCTCGTCGCGGAGACCCCGGACGGCCGCGTCGACCTCCAGGGCGCCCCCGATCCCGTGCGCGCGGCGGTCGAGGAGCTCAAGCAGCTGATGTGGACCCCGGAGCGCGGCACCTGGCTCGAACTCGACTTCACCATCGACCGCGCCGCCGGCCGGCTCGTCCCCGGCTTCAACTACAACCTCGAGCCGAGCGGCCGGCCGCTGCCCCCCGAGGTCTACGCCGAGGAGCTGCGCCGGTTCCCGCGCCCGGCCGAGTCGCAGCCCGCCTGGCTGGCCGAACGGGTCGCCGCAACCGGCTGACCACCGGGCACTGCCGTCCGCGGGCAGGTCATGACAGGCTCCGGCGCATGCGGCTCAGCGAGATCACCACGCCCGCTCTCGTCGTCGACAGGGCGGCGCTCGACAGCAACCTGGCCGCGATGGCCGACGTGTGGCCGGGGCGCCGGCTCCGCCCGCACGTCAAGGCGCACAAGACCAGCGAGCTGGCCCGCCGGCAGGCCGAGCTCGGGCACACCGGCTTCACCTGCGCCACCGTCCGCGAGATGGAGGTGATGGCCGCGGCGGGTCTCGGCGAGGACCTGCTGCTGGCCAACGAGGTGCTCGACATGCGCCGGCTGGGCGCGCTGGTCGACGGCGGCGCCGGGGTCACGGTCGCCGTCGACTCCGACGCCGTACTGCAGGCCGCCATCGACGGCGGCGTCCGCGAGGTGCTCGTCGACGTCAACGTCGGCCTGCCGCGCTGCGGCTGCGACCCCGAGGACGCCGGACGGCTGGCCGACGCCGCCCGCGCCGCCGGCCTCGAGGTGCGCGGCGTCATGGGCTACGAGGGCCACCTCATGCTCGTGGCCGATCCCGACGAGCGCCGGCAGAAGACCGCGGAGTCGATGGACCTCCTGGTCAAGGCGCACGCCGACGTCGGCGGCGAGATCCTCTCCGGCGGCGGCACCGGCACGTGGCGCACCAACGCCGTCGTCACCGAACTGCAGGCCGGCTCCTACGCGCTCATGGACACCGCGTATGCCGGCCAGGACGACGTCCCCTTCGCGCAGGCACTGACCGTGCTGGCCACCGTCGTCTCGGTGAACCGCAAGGGCTGGGCCGTGGCCGACGCCGGGCTCAAGGCGTTCGGCATGGACCACGGCAACCCGACCCTGCCCGGCGCCTCGATCTGGTACTGCTCGGACGAGCACACCGTCTTCTCCGCCGACGAGGGCAGCGAGCTGCCCGCCGTCGGCGACCGGGTGCGCCTGGTCCCCGCGCACATCGACCCGACCGTCTCCCAGCACGAGCGGATGTGGCTGGTCGACGGCGACGAGGTCGTCGACTGCTGGCCGGTCGACATGCGCGGCTGGTGACGTTCCCGCGGGAACGTCGACGGCGTTCCACCGCCGCCATCGGTCGCCTAGGTTCGGCTGCACGGCATCGAAGCAGGGACGGGAGGACCGCCATGGAGCGCACCGGAGCCCGGGAGCAAGGCGCCTTCGTCGGCGAGTGACCAGCTCGCCGGGCGCCTTCTCCGGGAGGCACACGTGTCCCAGCGCTACCGGATCGGCGACCCCGATCCCCGTCCGAACCGCACCGACGCCACGCCCTGCTGCGACGCGACGGACCCCAACGACTGGGGTTTCATCTGCACGCTCGAGCCCGACCACGACGGCGACCACGTCGCCGGCACCGGGGTCAGCGTGGCGGAGGTGTGGCCGCAGCAGTAGCGGGCCGGTAGCCCACCGCCGGCGTTCCCGCGGGAACGCCGGCGGACCGGCCGCAGGCAGGTTCGGGTGGACGGACGACCCCGTCGAGCGACAGACTCCGGGCCACCAGCACCGGACGACGACGTCTCGAGGTCGGCATGCCCTACCCGTTCGACCGTGAGGGCATCGACCTGGGCGCGGACGGCATCCGCCGCTACCGCGACCTGCCGCAGAACCTGACCCAGCTGCTCCGCACGGCGGTCGACAGCCGGCCCGACGGCGAGGCGCTGGTCGAGCTCGGCGGCGAGCGGGTCACCTACCGCCAGCTGTGGGACCGTGCCGCCCGCGTCGCCGGTGGCCTGCGTGCGGCAGGGGTCCAGCCGGGCGATCGGGTGGCCAACCGGCTGCCCAACGGCAGCGACTGGGTGTACGCCTTCTGGGGCACGCTGCTCGCCGGCGCCGTCGTCGTCCCGGTCAACACCCGCTTCGCCGAGCCCGAGGTCCGGTACGTCGTCGAGGACTCCGGCGCCGCCTACGTCGTCGAGCCGGGCGCGCCACTCCCGGACGGCGACCCGCTGGAGACCACCGACCAGCAGCACACCGACCTGGCCGGGATCTTCTACACGAGCGGGACGACCGGCTTCCCCAAGGGTGCGATGACCACCCACGAGAACTTCCTGTCCAACATCGAGACCTGCCTGCGCTGCCTGCGGCTGCCCCGCGAGCCGCGCAGCACGCTGATCTCGGTCCCACTGTTCCACGTCACCGGCTGCAACTCGCAGCTGCTCGTCGTCACCGCGCTCGCCGGCACCTCGGTGATCATGCCGGCCTTCGAGGTGCAGGCCTTCCTCCACGCGATCCAGGACGAGCGGATCGACGTCCTCACCACCGTGCCGGCCATCTACTGGCTGGCCCTCCAGCAGCCGAACTTCGGCGACATCGACACCTCCTCGGTCATCTCGCTCAGCTACGGCGGGGCACCGATCGCGCCGGACCTGGTGCACCGCATCCAGCAGGCGTTCCCCACCGCCCGCGTCGGCAACGGCTTCGGGCTCACCGAGACCTCGTCGGTCTCGACCTATCTGCCGCACGAGGACGCCGCCGAGCACGCCGACTCCGTCGGGTACCCCGCGCCGGTGGTGGACGTCCGGCTGGACGACCCCGACCCGGAGACCGGGGTGGGGGAGCTGCTCATCCGCGGCCCGCACGTCGTCGCCGGTTACTGGCGCAAGCCCGAGCAGACGGCGGAGACGTTCGTCGACGGCTGGCTGCACAGCGGCGACCTGGCCCGCATCGACGACGACGGCCGGGTCTACGTCGTCGACCGCATGAAGGACATGATCAATCGCGGCGGCGAGAACGTGTACTGCGTCGAGGTGGAGAACGCCCTCGCCGAGCACCCGGACGTGGGCGAGGTCGCCGTGGTCGGCGTCGCGGACTCGATGATGGGCGAGAAGGTGGGCGCCGTCGTCGTGCCGCTGCCCGGCCGCTCGCTCGAGGCCGCCGACCTCGTCTCGTTCGCCCGCACGCGCCTGGCCGACTTCAAGGTCCCGCAGTACGTCGTCGTCCGGTCCGAGCCGCTGCCCCGCAACCCCGGGGGCAAGGTCCTCAAGCCCACCCTGCGCGAGGGCACCGACTGGCAGCCGCAGTCCTGACACCCCGCCGCCCACCAACCGAAGGGAAACCATGCCCACCGTCGAGACCGTCCGTGGCCCGATCGACACCGCCGACATGGGGCAGACCCTCATGCACGAGCACGTGTTCGTCCTCTCCACCGAGCACGTGCAGAACTTCGGCGAGGGCGGGTGGTGGGACGAGGACGAGCGCGTGGCGGACGCCGTCCAGAAGCTGAACGACCTCAAGGCGCTCGGCATCGACACGATCGTCGACCCGACCGTGTGGGGGCTGGGCCGCTACATCCCGCGGGTGCAGCGGGTCGCCGAGCAGACCGACCTGAACATCATCGTCGCGACCGGGCTGTACACCTACGACGAGATCCCGCACCAGTACGAGCACCGCGGCCCGGGCCTGCTCCTCGACCTGCCGCGCGACCCGATGGTCGACGACTTCACCCGCGACATCCGTGACGGCATCGCCGGCACGGGGGTCAAGGCGGCCTTCCTCAAGTGCGTGGTGGAGGCCAAGGGCCTGACCCCCGGCGTCGAGCGGACCCTGCGCGCCTGCGCCGCCACCCACCGCGCGACGGGTGCGCCGATCACGGTGCACACGTCGGTGGCCAACCAGGCCGGGCGGATGGTGCTGCAGGTGTTCCGCGACGAGGGCGTCGACCTCACCAAGGTGGTCATCGGGCACGCCGGCGACAGCAACGACCTCGACTACCTGAGCGAGCTGGCCGACGCCGGCTGCCTGCTCGGGATGGACCGCTTCGGGCTGGACATCTACAACCCGACGGCCTCGCGGGTGGACACGATCGTCGCCCTCGCCGAGCGCGGCTACGCCGACCGGATGGTGCTGGCGCACGACGCGAGCTGCTACATCGACTACTTCCCCGGGGTGGAGGCGCAGGCCGCCAAGGAGCAGATCGCGCCGAACTGGAACTTCACCCACATCAGCAAGGACGTGCTGCCCATGCTGCGGGAGAAGGGCGTCACCGAGGAGCAGCTCCGGCAGATGCTGGTCGACACGCCTCGGCGCTACTTCGAGTGATCAACGCCAGCTGGATCGGGGTCGCGGTCGGACGGATCGAGGGGAGACTGCGGCTCCTAGCCCACGGCGGAAGAGGTCAGTGGTAGCCAGGCGACGTACGTGACTGGGATAGGACGTGCCACCCGCATCCTGGCCCCACTCAGTCTCGAAACGGGTCATAGTGGGCGCCATCACAATGGTCCGACTGGCGGGGGCTCCTCCACATGGCCGCACGATTCAACGCGCCACCGAACTGGCCAGCACCCCCTCCCGGATGGACGCCTCCACCCGGTTGGCAGCCGGACCCGAACTGGGGCCCGCCTCCTGAGGGATGGCAGCTCTGGGGCGACGAGCCTCCGCCACATCCCGCTTACGAGCTGCCTCACCAGGCGTCGTCCGGGCAGTCGTCCAAGCCTTGGTACGCGCGATGGTGGGCGATCGCCGGCGCTGCGGTCGTCGCTCTCGCCGTCGTTGCCGGTCTCGTCGGTGGCGAGGACACGGAGACACGGGAGCTCGGTGCGGCCGGAGTGGCGGAAACACAGGAACGGACAGAGTCCGAGCGGTCGCCGTGGACGCCCCGAGCGACCCCCTCGACGACGCCCCCTAGCCCTACGGCCAGCCCGAGTCCCACCGCTACGGCGCCTCCGAGCACTCCGCAATCAAGTCGCACGAGTGCGCCGTCACCGCCACCGCCACCACCCCCTCCGCCGCCTCCGCCCCCACCTCCGCCGGCCGGGACGATCGGACAGCAGAACGCGCTGAGGACCGCGCAGGACTACCTCAAGTACTCGGCCTTCTCGCGGTCGGGTCTGATCGGACAGTTGAACTTCGAGGGCTACTCGACCGAAGACGCCACCTGGGCCGTTGACAGGCTGAACGTCAACTGGAACGAGCAGGCAGCCGAGAGCGCTCGGGACTATCTGAACTACATGGCGTTCTCGCGTTCCGGACTCATCGATCAGTTGGTGTTCGAGGGCTTCACCCGCGAACAGGCCGAATACGGCGCGACCGCGGCGGGGTACTGACCCTCGCGGCCACGCGGGCACCACTCCCGCGTTCCCGCGGGAACGTCAGGTGAGGACGACGAGGCGCTGGGTCACCCGCGTCATCGCGACGTAGCGGTCCACCGCGCCCTCGATGCCCGCACCCCACGACTCCGGCGAGACCAGCACGACCAGGTCGAACTCGAGCCCCTTCGCCAGCACCGGCGTCAGGGAGCGCACCCGCTCGGTGCCCGCGAACGTCGGGTCACCGATCACGCAGGCGACCCCCTCGGGGTGCTCGGCGAGCCAGGTGTCGAGCACCGATGGCAGCTCGGCCGCCGACCCGTGCTGCACGGGCACGCCGCTCGACCTGATCGACGTCGGCACGTTGGCGTCCGGCAGGACCGCCCGGATCACCGGCTCGGCCTCCGCCATCACCTCCGCCGGCGTCCGGTAGTTGATCGTCAGCGACGCCAGCCGCGGCTCGCGCACGCCCACCCGCGTGAGCCGCTCCTGCCACGACTCGGGAAACCCGTGCCGCGCCTGCGCCCGGTCGCCGACGATCGTGAAGCTCCCCGACGGGCAGCGGAGCAGCAGCATCTGCCACTCCGCATCGGTCAGCTCCTGCGCCTCGTCGACCACCACGTGCGCGAACGGGCCGGCGAGCGGGTCGCGCTCGGCGGTGGGCAGCGCCTCCTCGTCGACCAGCGCGTCGCGCAGGTCGCCGTGCCGCAGCGAGGTCATCAGCAGCAGCTCCGAGTCGTCGCCCTGGATGAGCTCGTCGATGACACCGGCCATGCGCTCCCGCTCCCGGGCCGTGACGGCGGCCTGCGCCCGCCGCCGGCGCTCCACCCCCGGATCGCCCAGCCGCTGCCGGGCGGCGTCCAGCCACGGCAGGTCCTCCACCGTCCACGCGGTGGCGTCGGGACGCTGGAGCGCCCGCACCTCGTCGGAGGTGAGCCACGGCGCGCAGCGGCGCAGGTAGGCGGGCACCGACCACAGGTCGCCGACGACGTCGGACGGCGCCAGCAGCGGCCACGCCCGCTCGAGGGCCGCCCGCAGCTCCCGGTGCCGGCCCAGCACCTCGCGCAGCTCGTCGGGGGAGACGTCGGCGTCTGCGCGGTCGACCAGGATCGCCAGCAGTTCCTCCCACAGCCGCTCGCGGGCCTCGTTGTGCGGAGTTCCCGGGTCGGGTGCCTGGAACGCCTCCGCCCAGTCGTCCGGGCTCAGCCGCAGGTCGGTCCACGGGGTCTCGACGACGAACGCCCGCGATGGCGGCTCCTCGTGGAACCGCACCGCCGCCTCGATCGCCTCGCCCACCCGCGCGGTCGCCTTCAGCCGCGCCACCTCACCCGAGGCCTCCTCCGGGGCGGCTGCCCCCTCGGGCACCAGGTCGCGCAGCGTCGCCGTCCGGACGCCCTCCTCGCCGAGGCTCGGGAGCACGTCGGAGACGTAGGCCAGGTACGGCTCGTGCGGACCGACGAACAACACGCCGCCGCGGTCGTGCCCCACCCGCGGATCGGCGTGCAGCAGGTAGGCGGTGCGGTGCAGCGCGACAACGGTCTTCCCCGTGCCGGGCCCGCCGTCGACGACGAGTGCGCCGGCCGAGTCGGCCCGGATGATCGCGTCCTGGTCGGCCTGGATGGTGGCCAGCACGTCGCGCATCCGCGGCGAGCGGGTGCTCCCGAGCGAGGCGATGAACGCCGACTGGTCGTCCAGCGCCGCGTGCCCCTCCAGCCCGTCGGGGGTGAACACCTCGTCCCAGTAGTCGGTGATCCGGCCGCGGGTCCAGCGGTACCGGCGGCGGCTGACCAGGCCCATGGGGTGCGCGTGGGTCGCGGCGAAGAACGGCTCCGCCGCCGGCGAGCGCCAGTCGACCAGCAACCGGCGGCCGGTGCCGTCGGTCAGGCCGAGCCGGCCGACGTACACCGGCTCGTCTTCGTCGGCGGCCACGATGCGCCCGAGGCAGAGGTCGAGCCCGAAGCGGCGCAGCGTACGTAGTCGGGCGGTGAGCCGGTGGATCTCGAGGTCGCGGTCCAGGGCCGCCTGGCCGGCGCCTCCGGGCGCCCGTCGCTCGGCGTCCAGGCGCGCCGAGAGCTCGGCGATCGACTGCTGGAGGCTCTCGGCCATGACGGCGAAGTGCTGCTCGTCGGCTGCGATCAGCGCCGGATCGGCCTTCGCGGCGAGTGCGGGAGGGAGGTCGAACGTGCTGGCGGTCAGGTGCTCCACGGCATCAGCTCCGATCTGAGGTCCGCGACCCTAGATCGAAAAAAATGGCCTCATGAAGGCCGCCGAGAGCTGCTACACAGAGAGTGGCGGGCACGCGCTCAGGGCGTGTAGATGCTCTCCAGCTCGGTGACCACGCCGCCCTCGACCCGGATCCGGCTGTACCCGGCGAGGTCCGGCTCCTCCGACACCCAGTACGTGCCGGCCAGCTCCGCGACGTCCCGGACCGACACCTCCCGCATGGTGACCAGGTCCAGGTAGCTGAGCGACGCAGAGTCGGACACCCGGGCGAGGACCACCCGGCCGTCGTCGTTGCGGGCGTAGTACTCGGTGCACCAGGCCGACGGGTTCACCTGCACGCCGTCCTGCCGGCAGGCGGCCAGCGCCTCCTCGCCCTCGAACCACTCCACCAGGTCGACGGTCAGCTCGTCGTCGCCCACCGAGTGCAGCATCCCCACGTGCACGCCGTCGGCCAGCCGTGCGGGGGCCACCGGCAGCGCGCCGGGCGCCTCGGTGAGCGACGTGACGACGAACCGGACGCCGTTCCAGGAGTAGGTCACGACGCCCCAGTGCCCGGGGCAGCAGTACGGGTCGTCCCCGGCGATCGTCTCGCCGCTGAGGATCACCGTGCTCCCGTCGGTGGTGACCGTCGCGCGGGGGTGGAACAGGTCGTCCCCGAGGACGCCGAGCAGCCGGGGCGTCTTGGCGGTGGGATCGAAGACGACGACGTGGTCGGGGCGGGTCGAGGTCGGGCCGGGGCAGGTCACCTGCACGAGCACCTCGGCGACGCCGTCGCCGGTGACGTCGGCGGTGGTGGTCTGCACGGTCTCGGCGTCCCACGCCTCGGCCGGCAGCCCGTCGGCGATCCACTCGTCACGGGGGTAGCAGTCGAGGACCCCGTAGGTGAGGCCCTTCCAGTCCGTCGTCCCGGCCGAGGAGCCGGGCTCGCCTGCGGACCCGGCGACGGCCGGCACCGCCGCCTGCGTCGTCGACTTGTCCGGCAGCGGCGGCTGCCCGTCGGCGTCGCACCCCGCGGCGAGCAGGGCACCGGAGAACGCCAGGACGACGAAGGCACGCAGGCGACGGCCGTGCCGGAGGAGGGTCACGCAGTCCCATCGGTCCGCCGGACCGGCGCGTTGACGGCGTCTCACCCGTCCGGGGGAGTCACCCGTTCCGACGACCGTCGGCACTCGACCCGTCGCTGTCGGTGAGCAGATCGGCACGTCGGTCACCCGGTCGGGTGACGGCGCCAGGGAGTCCGTGCCCCGTTCGAGCCGCGCTCCTACCTTGCGGTGGTGCGCAGCGGTGTCGTCGGCCTGGCTGTCGCGGCGGTGCTCGCCGCGGCGTTGACCGGCTGCGGTGGCGACGACGACAGGGCAATCCCGGACGACGCCGCCCTGCCCGCCTACCTCGCGCCGTCCGGCGCACCCGACTTCTGCACCGACCTGGCCGCGTCCCGCGAGCTGGGCGACCTGCCCACCTCGATGGGCACGCTGACGACAGGTCCGGACGTCGTCGCCCGCACCCAGGTGAGCCGCGCCGTGCAGGAAATGCGGAACGTGCTGGCCGAGGTGCGGTCCGAGGGCGGGCAGGAGCAGCTGGCCGCGGCGCTGGAGGAGCTCGTGGCCGCGCTCCGGTCGGTGCTCGACGGCGAGCTCACCGATCCGGTCCGCGCAGCGGTGAGCGACGGCCTCCGCCGGGTCGGCGAGCAGGCCCAACCGACCTGCGGGTTCCCGACATGAGGCGCTGGGCCGTCGCGCCGGCCGCGGTCGTCGTGCTCCTCCCGGCGCTCGCGGGAACGCCGGCCGGCGCCGCTCCGGCGGAGGCGGTGGACCTGTGCGTCTCCGACGAGACCCGGGGTCAGGTTCCCGAGGACTTCCTGCTGCACGCCTGCGTCGACGGCGCCGGGATCGTGCTGCACAACGACAGGTCCCGGCCGGTCGTGGTCCGGGCGAGCGGCTACGTCGGCGCACCGGTGGGCCTGCGCGAGGAGAACAGCGTGATCGCCGCCGTCGTGCGGATGACGGTTCCCGACGGCGCGGTGCTGCTGCCCGGGGAGGTCGGCCGGTGGCCGATCGGGGCCGGTGACGCCGTCCTGACGGTCGCGCCGATGCCGGTCGTCGGGGCGACGGAGATCGCGACGGAGCTGGGCGAGGTGCTCGAGCGGCCGGCGTCCGCCCCGGCTCTGCGGCAGTCGGTCGCCGCCCTGATCGCCGACGTCTCCGCCGTCCTCGGGCAGCGGACCGCGTGCGAGCAGGGGCGCAACTTTCTGGGGACGACGGCGTGCGACGTGGATGCCGCCGCGGCCGTCGGCTCGGCCACCGTCGCCCGGCTGGACCCGGTGACCGCCCACGACCTGCTCCCCGTGGTGCTCGACCCGGAGAACTGGGACGAGTGGACCGCGGTCGAACCCGACTGGCCGGAGGACGCCGACGCGACGCTGCGGCAGCAGGCGCTGGCTCCGGCACCCGCTCCGGTCGCGGTCGCCGTCGCGCATCGCGAGTCTCCTCCGCCGGCCGCCGGGCCGGACCCGCGCTCGTCGGCGATGCAGGTGACGGCTCCGTCGCCGGCCCCCGCACCAGCGCCGCCCCCGGCTCCCGCCGCACCGGCACAGGCGGCTGCAG
>NZ_LWUA01000233.1 GCF_005222955.1 Blastococcus sp. CCUG 61487
GGCGCGTCCGGCGGCGGCCGAGGCGCGGCGCAGGGCCTGGTCGAAGCGGAGCAGGGCCAGGTCGGCCTGCTCGGCGGCGGCGCGCGCGGCCGCCCGCAGGCCCATGGTCGCGGGGGCAGCCGTGGTCGTGCCGGCCTCGCCGGGTTCAGCTCCGGCGGCCTCGGCGGTCTCGGTGGCCGGCGTCGGTGCCGGTGCGGTGGGTGCTCCGTCGTCGTGGCTGCTCTGCTGGGCGAGCCGGCGGGCTTCGTCGTCCCACCAGGCTTGCTGCACCTCGGGGGGTGGGTCGTCTTCGCCGCCCCACACGCCGGCCAGGGCGCGGGCGTCGAGTTCGGCTTCCCATTTGTCGAAGTCCGCGCGCACCTGGTCCGGCCAGGTGTCATCGGGCCGCCCACCCGGGTCCACGAACGGCACCGAATCCTCGCCCGGGGCCGGGTGCTCGTCCGGCTCCGGCTCGGCGGGGGTGGTGTCGGGTGCGGGGGTGAGCAGGCCGAGGGCCCGGGCCAGGGCGCGGACCATCTCCGCGGGCACCGTCTCCCCACCCACCTGCCCAGGCGCGCTGCCGCCGAGCAGAGCCCGCACCCCGGCGACCAGGGTCAGCTGCGCCTGCACCGGCGGCAGCTGGGATTCGCCCGGGCGCAGCACCAGGTCCAGCAGGACGTCGGCCATCTTCTGCCCACGGGTACGGGCGTCGGCCGGGTCCTCGGGCAGCGCGTCGGCGTAGCGGCCCAGCGCATCGACCACCGCCTGCGCCTCCGGCGCGGTCAGCAGCGCTTCCAGCACCGCCATCCCGGCCCGGCGGTCCCGGCGCGCCCACACCCCACGGGCCCGCAGCCCGGCCACCAGTTCCTCGGCCTCCTGCTTCGGATCCCGGCCCAGGCCCATCCGGCGCAGCTTGTCGGCCAGCTGCGCCGGCGTGGTGATCTCCCGCCGCGCCGCCCGCGCGGCCACCCACGCCAGCACGTCCCGCTCCAACGCGGCCCGCCGGTCGTCGTCGGCGATGACCGCCACCCGCTCCCGCAGCGCCCACAGATGCCCCGCATGCAGCAGCCCCGACTCCAACGCCTCCAGGGTGCCCGGCAGCCGGGAGACCAGGGTGAGCGAGCGCTCCAGGTCCAGCCCGGCGGCCTGCTTGCTCACCGCCAGCGCGATCGACAGCTCCGGCACCGCCCACTCGCTCACCCCGGCCAGCACCTCCGGCCGGGCGGCGCGCCGCGCAGCGCTCATCGCCCCGGGCTCGCCGGGCTGCCGGTCGGCCGACACCGGCCGGGACGCGGCGAACTCCGCCACCGCCCGCGCCCGGGCCGCGGTCAGCCGGGTGATCTCCCGATCCAGCTCCTGCACCACCCCGAGCGGGCCGGACGCCCACCCGGCCACCGGCGCACCACCACCGACGGCGGTGGGGTCGAGGGGCGGCTGGTGTTCCATGGGATCGATCATACGTTCGAACACCGACAGTTTTCGGGGTCGAGGCACCAGGCGAGCGAGACGAATGTGGGTCGACCTCCCGCCGACCGGTCACCAGGGTCACAGCGTGGGAGGCCGAGGCCGCAGTGCTCAGGGGCCGAAGAGGACTTCGGCGCCTACCGGCCGATAGCCGGCGGCGAGAAAGGCGCGCAGAGATGCGGTGTTGGCCGGCGCCACCTGCGCCCACACCGCCTCCGTCGCCAGCGAGCGGGCGGCCAGCGCGAGAGCGGTCCCCCGTCCGCGACTGCGGGAGCCCGGCTCGACCTCCAGACTCACCTCGAGCCGGCCGGCCACCCCGCGGCCGAGGGTGAGCATCCCCGTTCCGTCGGCGGACGCCCACACCCCGACGTCCGCCCGGTACAGCAGCGCACGGTCGACCCGCGGGTGCTCGAGCTCGACGGGCACCAGGTCCCGCGCGCCTCCTGGCAGGGGCGGGGCGAGGAGAACGGCGTCCAGGACGCCGGGCTCGGCACCGATCCGGTCGGCGAGCGCCGAGAGGAAGCGCGCGCCGAGCGGTGCCGCGATCGGGTCGTCGGCCACCTGCGCAGCGACCCAGTCGGCATCGACGTCGGCTGCGACCACGTGCCAGGCGGTGCCACCGACGACGGCTGCCCGCGCCCCGGAGGGCGCGGGCAGCGTGGTCACGCTCGCATCGGCCGGTGACACCCGACCGGAGACGAGTCCGGACAGCAGTCCGGAGAGCCCCCCTTCCGGAGTCCCGACCTGGGCGTGCGCAGGGCGGGGAGGAAGGGGGTCCTCCATCACACGCGGAAGCCGAGGGCGCGCAGCTGCTCGCGGCCGTCGTCGGTGATCTTGTCCGGGCCCCACGGCGGCATCCAGACCCAGTTGATCCGGATGTCGTCGACCAGCCCGGGGCCGGGGCCCCCGGTCAGCGCCTGGCGGGCCTGGTCCTCGATGACGTCGGTCAGCGGGCAGGCCGCGGAGGTCAGCGTCATGTCGATGACCGCGACGTTCTCGTCGTCGTCGACGTCGATGCCGTAGACCAGGCCCAGGTCGACGACGTTGACCCCGAGCTCGGGGTCGACGACGTCGCGCATGGCCTCCTCGAGGTCCTCGAGCAGCGCGGTCTTGTAGGCCGGCGCCCCATCGGTCGCGGGAGTGGCGTTCTCGGTCGTCTCGCTCATGCCGTTCCTCCTGAGGGGGTGGTGGTCGCCAGGGCTCGGGCGGAGGCGTCCTTCAACGCCATCCAGCTCATCAGGGCGCACTTGATGCGGGCCGGGTACTTGGAGACGCCGGCGAACGCGACGGCGTCCTCCAGTTCGTCCTCGAGCTTCTCGGCGACGGCGGGGTCGCCCTTGGCCTGCATCAGGGTCATGAAGTGCTCGCCGGTCTGCAGCGCCTGGTCGACGGGCTTGCCGACGACCAGCTCGTACATGGCCGAGATCGACGCCTGGCTGATCGAGCAGCCCATGCCCTCGTAGGAGACGTCGGCCAGCACGGGCTCACCGGAGGCGTCGTCCTCGACGTGCACGCGCAGCGTCACCTCGTCCCCGCAGGTCGGGTTGACGTGGTGCACCTCGGCCTCGAACGGCTCGCGGAGCCCTCGGCCCTGGGGGTTCTTGTAGTGGTCCAGGATGATCTCCTGGTACATCGATTCGAGTTGCATCAGACAACTCCGAAGAACTTCTGCGCCGCGCGAATTCCCTCGGCCAGCGCGTCGATGTCGTCGTAGCCGGTGTGCACGTAGAACGTGGCCCGGGTGGTCGCCGGCACGCCGTAGCGGCGGACGACCGGCCAGGCGCAGTGGTGCCCGACGCGGACGGCGATCCCGAGGTCGTCGAGCACCTGGCCGACGTCGTGCGGGTGGATGCCGTCGACGGTGAACGAGATCGCCCCACCGCGGGCGACGGTGTCGGCCGGACCGACGACGGTGACGCCCGGGATCGCGGCGAGCTGCTCCAGCGCGTAGGCGGTGAGCGCCTCCTCGTGGGCGTGCACCTTCTCCATGCCGAGCGCCTGCAGGTAGTCGACGGCGGCGGCCAGGCCGATGACCTGGGCGGTCATCGGGACGCCGGCCTCGAAGCGCTGCGGCGGCGGCATGAAGGTGCTTCCCTCCATGCGCACGACCTCGATCATCGAGCCGCCGGTCAGGAAGGGCGGCAGCTTGTCGAGCACCTCGTACCGGCCCCACAGCACGCCGACCCCGGTGGGCCCGAGCATCTTGTGCCCGGAGAACACCAGGAAGTCAGCGCCGAGCGCCTGCACGTCGACCGGCTGGTGCGGCACCGACTGCGCGCCGTCGACCAGCACGAGCGCGCCGACCTCGTGCGCCCGCGCCACGATCTCGCCCAGCGGGTTGATCGTGCCGAGGATGTTCGACTGCTGGGTGACCGCGACGAGCTTGGTGCGCTCGTTGACCACCGTGGTCAGGTCCGAGAGGTCCAGCCGGCCGTCGTCGGTGAGCCCCAGCCAGCGCAGGGTCGCCCCGGTGCGCTCGCACAGCTGCTGCCACGGCACGAGGTCGGCGTGGTGCTCCATCTCGGTCACGACGATCTCGTCGCCCTGGCCGACGGCGTAGGTGCGGAACTCCGGCTCCTTGGCCGTCGTGGCGTTGGACAGCGCGTAGGCCACGAGGTTGATCGCCTCGGTGGTGTTGCGGGTGAAGACGATCTCGTTCTCCGGCGCCCCGATGAACGCGCCGATCGTCGCCCGCGCCTCCTCGTAGGCGCCGGTCGCCTCCTCGGCGAGCTGGTGGGCTCCCCGGTGCGGCGCGGCGTTCACGTTCTCGTAGAACCAGCGCTCGGCGTCGAGCACCTGGCGCGGCTTCTGCGAGGTGGCGCCGGAGTCGAGGTAGACCAGCCGCTTCCCGTCCCGCACGGTGCGCGACAGGATCGGGAAGTCCGCCCGGATCGCCTCGACGTCCAGCGGGAGCGGGGGGCGCGCCCCCGTCGCGGGACGCGAGGCGGTCGCGGTCATGCGGACGCGACCTCCGCCGGGCCCTTCACGTACGCCGCGTAGCCCTCGTCCTCCAGCTTCTCCGCGAGCTCCGGGCCGCCCTCCTCGGCGATCCGGCCGTTCACGAAGACGTGCACGAAGTCGGGCTTGATGTAGCGCAGGATCCGCGTGTAGTGCGTGATCAGCAACGTGCCGATCTCGCCCTCCTCGCGGCTGCGGTTGACGCCCTCGGAGACGACCCGCAGCGCGTCGACGTCGAGGCCGGAGTCGGTTTCGTCGAGGATCGCGATCTTCGGCTTGAGCAGCCGCATCTGCAGGATCTCGTGGCGCTTCTTCTCACCACCGGAGAAGCCCTCGTTGACGTTGCGCTCGGCGAACGCCGGGTCCATCTCCAGCGCGGTCATCTCGGTCTTGACGTCCTTGACCCAGTTCCGCAGCTTCGGGGCCTCGCCCTTGATGGCGGTGGCGGCGGTCCGCAGGAAGTTGGACACGCTCACCCCCGGCACCTCGACGGGGTACTGCATGGCCAGGAACAGGCCGGCGCGGGCGCGCTCGTCGACGCTCATCTCGAGGACGTCCTCGCCGTCGAGCGTCACCGAGCCGCCGGTGATCGTGTACTTGGGGTGGCCGGCGATCGAGTAGGCCAGGGTCGACTTGCCCGACCCGTTCGGGCCCATGATCGCGTGGGTCTCACCGGAGCGGACGGTGAGGTCGACGCCACGGAGGATCTCCTTGGCTTCGTCACCCTCGCCGACCGACACGTGCAGGTCGCGGATCTCCAGAACGGACACTTCTTCTCGCTCCTCAGTTGCCGGCCGCGAGCGGAAGGCGCCCGTCGGCCTCGGTGTCGACCAGGACGTCCTCCCCCTCCACGCGGACCGGGTAGACGTCGACCGGCTCGGTGGCCGGCGGGTTGGTGGGCTCGCCCGTGCGCAGGTCGAAGCACGAGCCGTGCAGGTAGCACTCGATGGTCGGGGCGCCGGCGTACAGCTCGACGTCCCCCTCGGTCAGCGGGACGTCGGCGTGCGTGCACCTGTCCTCGAGGGCGTAGATCTGCCCCTCGTAGTTGACGACGGCGACGTCGATGTCCGCGAGCTCGACCCGTAGCGAGCCGTTCTCCGGGACGTCGGCCAGCGCGCAGACGCGCTCGAACGCCATGCTCAGCCCACCTCGACGGGCTGGTCGTCCAGCGCGGGCAGCGCGCCGAGCCGGGCGTCGATGGAGGCCATCAGCCGGTCCTGCAGCGCGTCGATGCCGATGTGCTGCACGACGTCGGCGAAGAAGCCGCGCACCACGAGGCGGCGGGCGGTCTCGGCGTCGATGCCGCGCGAGCACAGGTAGAACAGCTGCTCGTCGTCGAACCGGCCGGTCGCGCTGGCGTGGCCGGCCCCGACGATCTCGCCGGTCTCGATCTCCAGGTTCGGCACCGAGTCGGCGCGGGCGCCGTCGGTGAGCACCAGGTTGCGGTTGAGCTCGTAGGTGTCGGTGCCGGTCGCCGCCGGGCGGATGCGGACGTCACCGATCCAGACCGTGCGCGCCCCCTCGCCCTGCAGCGCGCCCTTGTAGAGCACGTTGCTGGTGCAGTTCGGGACGGCGTGGTCAACCCAGAGCCGGTGCTCCTGGTGCTGGGTCTCGTCGGAGAAGTACACGCCGAAGAGGTCCGCGCGACCACCGGGCCCGGAGTACTGGACGTTGCTCACCAGCCGGACGAGGTCACCGCCGAGGGTGACCACGACCTGCTTGAACGTGGCGTCCCGGCCGACGACGGCGTCGTACTGGCCGCCGTGGACCGCACCCGGCGCCCACTCCTGGACGGAGACGAGGGTGACGTCGGCGCCGTCACCGACGAGCACGGCCACGCCGCCGGAGTACATGGCCTGCCCGCTGTGGTCCAGCACGATCGTGGCCTTGGCGAACGCCCCGACCTCGATGACCAGCTGACCCCAGACGACGTCGTCCGAACCCGTGCCGGCCAGGTCGAGCGTCACCGGCCGGTCGAGCTGGGCCTCCTGCGCGACGCGGACGACGGCGGCGCCGCCGCTGCGCTGACGGGTGAGCGCGGCCAGCCGGTCCACCGGCTCGGGCAGGCCCTTGAGCAGCGGGTCGTCGGCCTCGACGCTGGTCAGCTCGACGCCCTCGGGCAGGTCGGTCGTCCAGCTGAGGTGGGCGTCGGACGGAGCACCGTCCAGCAGCCGGCGGATGCGCTTCATCGGGGTGAAGCGCCACTCCTCCTCACGGCCGGTCGGCACGCCGAACGCGTCCGGGTCGGTGGAGGTGAACCGCTCGGCCGGCGAGCCGGTCGGGGTGGGGCCACCGTGCGAGTGCGCGCCGGCGGGGACGGCCGTCGAGTCGGCGGGCGTCGTCGGGGGGCCGGCCTGGGCGCCGACCCCCTCGGCGAACAGCTCGCCGGCCATGGTGGCCGACTCCGTGGTGAGTCCTGTCGTGTTGTCTGCCGACATCAGCCGACGGCACCTTCCATCTGCAGCTCGATGAGCCGGTTCAGCTCGAGGGCGTACTCCATGGGCAGCTCGCGGGCGATCGGCTCGACGAACCCGCGCACCACCATCGCCATGGCCTCGTCCTCGGACAAGCCGCGGCTCATCAGGTAGAAGAGCTGGTCCTCGCTGACCCGCGAGACCGTCGCCTCGTGGCCCATGGCGACGTCGTCCTCGCGGACGTCGACGTAGGGGTAGGTGTCCGACCGGCTGATCGTGTCGACCAGCAGCGCGTCGCACTTCACCGTGGACTTCGAGCCGTAGGCACCCTCGTCGACCTGGACCAGCCCGCGGTAGGAGGTGCGGCCGCCGCCACGGGCGACGGACTTGCTGATGATCGTGGACGACGTGTGCGGCGCCGCGTGCACCATCTTGGCGCCGGCGTCCTGGTGCTGGCCCTCGCCCGCGAACGCGATCGAGAGGACCTCGCCCTTGGCGTGCTCGCCGGTCATCCACACGGCCGGGTACTTCATCGTCACCTTGGAGCCGATGTTGCCGTCGACCCACTCCATGGTCGCGCCTTCGTGGGCCACGGCCCGCTTGGTGACCAGGTTGTAGACGTTGTTCGACCAGTTCTGGATGGTCGTGTACCGGCAGCGCGCGTTCTTCTTGACGATGATCTCGACGACGGCGGAGTGCAGCGAGTCGCTCTTGTAGATCGGCGCGGTGCAGCCCTCGACGTAGTGCACGTAGGCGCCCTCGTCGACGATGATCAGCGTCCGCTCGAACTGGCCCATGTTCTCGGTGTTGATCCGGAAGTATGCCTGCAGCGGGATCTCGACGTGCACGCCCGGCGGCACGTAGATGAAGGAGCCACCCGACCACACGGCGGTGTTCAGCGCGGCGAACTTGTTGTCGCCGGACGGGATCACCGAGCCGAAGTACTCCTGGAAGATCTCCGGGTGCTCCTTGAGCGCGGTGTCGGTGTCCAGGAAGAGGACGCCCTGCTCCTCCAGGTCCTCGCGGATCTGGTGGTAGACGACCTCGGACTCGTACTGGGCGGCGACACCCGCGACCAGCCGCTGCTTCTCCGCCTCGGGGATGCCCAGCTTGTCGTAGGTGTTCTTGATGTCCTCCGGCAGCTCCTCCCACGAGGTGGCCTGCTTCTCGGTGGAGCGCACGAAGTACTTGATGTTCTGGAAGTCGATCCCCGACAGGTCCGAGCCCCAGTCGGGCATCGGCTTGCGGTCGAACAGCTTGAGGGCCTTGAGCCGGCGCTCGAGCATCCACTCGGGCTCGTTCTTCCGCGCCGAGATGTCGCGGACGACCTCTTCGTTGAGCCCGCGCCGCGCCGACGCGCCGGCGATGTCGGCGTCCGCCCAGCCGTACTCGTAGTTGCCGAGCTGGGCGATCTGCTCGTCCTGCGTCAGCGGCGGGGCCGGCTGCTGGGTGCTGGTCATGCGGGCGTCCTCTCCCGGTGGTTCGTGGGGGTGCTGCTCGTGCTGGTGGGCGCGCTGGCGGGCGCCGCTCGCTCACCTCGTACAGGGCGGGTGGGGGTCGATCTGTTCCCCGCCCGCGGGGGTCCGGTCTGCAGGGGGCCCGGGATGTGCGTGGTGCAGATCCCGTCGCCGTGCGCGATGGTCGCCAGCCGCTGCACGTGGGTGCCGACCAGCCGGCCGATGACCGCGGTCTCCGCCTCGCACAGCTGCGGGAACTCGGCCGCGACGTGCGCCACCGGGCAGTGGTGCTGGCACAGCTGACCACCGCTGGAGATCGCCGAGGCCGTGGCAGCGTAACCCTCGGCCGTCAGCGCGGCGGCCAGGGCCTGTGCCCGGTCGACCGGCGCTCCCCCGGCCGCGTGCACGGCGCTCTCCACCGCGCTCGACGCGCGGCGCTCCAGGCCCGCGAGCTGCTGCTCGGCGACGGCGCGGACGGCGTCGGGGCCGCCCGAGGCGGCGACGTAGCGCAGCGCGGTGAGCGCCAGGTCGTCGTAGGCGTGCGGGAACGACGCGCGGCGGCGTCGGTCAGGTGGAACCGGCGGGCCGGGCGGCCCCGGCCGCGGTGGGGGGCCCGCGTCTGGCGCTCCTCGAGCCGGCCGGCGACGACGAGCGCGTCCAGGTGACGGCGCACGGCCGCGGGCGAGATGCCCAGCCGGCCGGCGAGCTCGGTGGCCGTCTGCGGGCCGTGCTCGAGCAGCAGCGCGCTCACGCGGTCGCGTGTCCGCCCGTCGTCGGCGGTCGCCGACGGACGCGGGGAGGACAGGGCGCTTTCCACAACACGAGTGTGTCCTATTTCGCGGTCGCCGCAAGCAAGGTCGTCCTAAGAAACGCCGCTGGGGACCTCGCCGTGACCAAGCTCACGGCCCTCGTGCAGGGGCCCGTCGCGAGCGTGCGAGCGGCGGGGGGTCACGAGGGTCCTGTGACTAGCATCGAGGCGTGCCGGTCCTGCCCACCGCCTTCTCCCCCACCACGATCTCGCGGGTCGCCTTCGCCAACGTCGTGGCCAACGGCGGGATCGTCGTCACCGGCGGCGTCGTCCGGCTCACCGGCTCCGGCCTGGGCTGCCCGACGTGGCCGCGGTGCACCGACGAGAGCTTCACGACCACGCCGGAGATGGGCATCCACGGCGTCGTCGAGTTCGGCAACCGGCTGCTCACCTTCGTCCTCTCGGTGCTCGCCATCGCCCTCGTCGTGGTGGTGGTCCGATCCGCCCGGCGCGACCTGCGCCCGCTCGCCGTCGCCGCGTTCCTCGGCATCCCGGCCCAGGGCGTCCTCGGCGGGATCACCGTCCTCACCGGCCTGAACCCCTGGACCGTCGCCGCCCACTTCCTCATCTCCATGGTCCTGGTCGCGCTCACCACCGTGCTGTGGCTCCGCTCGCGCGAACCCGGCGTCGGCCACCCGGTGGTGGGGCGGCCGTTCCGGCTGCTGGTGCTAGCCATCGCCGCGGTCACCGCGCTGGTGCTCGTCATGGGGACGGTCGTCACCGGGAGCGGTCCGCACAGCGGCGACCTCGAGGCCGGGCGCACCGGGTTCGACCCCGAGCTGATCAGCCACCTGCACGCCGACGCCGTCTTCCTGCTCCTCGGGCTCACCGTGGCCCTGCTGGTCGCGCTGCACGTGACGGAGACCCCTGGTCGGGTGCGCCGCGCCGCCCGCGACGTGCTGATCGTCCAGCTGCTGCAGGGCGTCGTCGGCTACGTCCAGTACTTCACCGGCCTGCCGATCGTCCTCGTGCTGCTGCACATGCTGGGCGCGGTGCTGATCGCCGCCTACACCGCGCGGCTGGTGTGGTCGGTGCGCGGGCCGGCGTCGGAGCAGCCGCTGACCGTGCCGACGGAACCGGCCGCCGCCACCCGCTGACCGGGGGCTCAGCCGTGCCAGACGAGGACGACGGCGACCGCTCCCTCCAGTGACTCCCACCGGGAGCCGGTGACCGTCTCCGGCGCGCTGCGGGCGTCCGCCCAGGCCGGCCAGGCGTCGTCCTCGTCGTGCCACAGCAGGCGGCCGCCGACGAGGTAGCTCACCACCGGCCAGCCCGACTCGATCAGCTCCTCGACCTCGGCCCGCTCGATCCGGCGGGCGACCAGGGAGTAGGTCCGCCCGTCGGCGCCGACGAACTCCCCCATCCGCGCGTTGGCCAGGTCCCGCCGCACGAGGCCCTAGTCCGGCAGCTCGGCGAGGACGGCGACGGTCGCGCTCATGCCGAGGCGGGTCGCGCCGGCGTCGAGCATCCGCAGCGCCGTCGCCAGGTCCCGGATGCCGCCGGAGGCCTTGACCCCGAGGTCGGGCACCGTCTCCCGCATCAGCCGCACCGCCTCGACGGTGGCACCGCCGCTCGGGTGGAAGCCCGTCGACGTCTTCACGAAGTCGGCGCCGGCGTCGCGGGCCAGCAGGCAGCCGAGGCGGATCCGGTCGTCGTCCAGCGCGGCGGTCTCGAGGATCACCTTGAGCAGTCCGCCGTCCGGCACCGCCGCACGGACCGCCGCGATGTCCCGGACCACGCCGTCGCGGTCGCCGTCCCGGAGCCGGCCGATGTCCAGCACCATGTCGAACTCGGTGGCGCCGGCCTCGGCGGCCCGGTGCACCTCGGCCACCTTCGCCTCGGGAAGCACGGCGCCGGACGGGAAGCCGACGACCGTGCAGGCAGCGACGCCGGAGCCCGTGAGCCGGCCCGCAGCCCGGCCCACCCGGGCGGACGAGACGCAGACCGCGGCGACCCCGGCCGCCAGCGCGTCGTCCACCAGCGCGTCGACGTCGGCGCCGAGCGCCTCCGACTTCAGCAGGGTGTGGTCGACCAGCCGCGCGAACTCGGAGCGCCGCACGGCTCAGACGATGGCGTCGACGACGATCGCGACCATCAGCAGCGCGAGGTACGAGATCGAGACGTGGAACAGCTGCATCGGCTTGGTCTCGCCACCGGCCTTGATGCGGCGCAGCAGCCGGTGCGACTCCACGACGAACCAGCCGCCGAGCAGCACCGCCGGGATCGTGTAGCCCAGCCCGATGCCGTAGTCGGAGGCGACCGGCCACAGCAGCAGCGACAGCGCGGCGGTCACCCAGGCCCACCCGACCGTCTGCCGGCCCACCGACTCCGCCGTCGTGACCACCGGGAGCATCGGGACGTCGGCCCGGGCGTAGTCGTCCCTGAACCGCAGGGCCAGTGCCCAGAAGTGCGGCATCTGCCAGGCCCAGACGACGGCGAAGACGAGGAGGGCCGGCCAGTCCAGGGAGCCGGTCACCGCGGCCCAGCCGATGAGCACCGGCGCCGCCCCGGGGACGCCGCCCCACTCGGTGCTGCGCTTGGTGTGCCGCTTGAACACCATCGTGTAGAGGACGGCGTAGTAGAAGATCGCCCCGGCCGCGAGCGCGGCGGCCAGCGGCGTGGTCGTGGCCGCCAGCAGCGCGATGGACACCACGGTGAGCACGAAGCCGAAGATCAGCGCCGCCCGCGGCGTGACCTCACCGGTGACCAGCGGACGCTTCTGGGTCCGCTGCATCAACCTGTCGATGTCCCGGTCGAAGTAGCAGTTGAAGACGTTCGCAGCACCCGCGGCCAGCGTGCCGCCCACCAGCGTGGCGATCAGGACCCGCCAGTCCGGCCAGCCCCGGTCGGCGAGCATCATCGCCGGCACCGTGGTGACCAGCAGCAGCTCGATGATGCGCGGCTTGGTGAGGGCCACGTAGGCGAGCACCCGAGCGCGCATCGTCGAGGAGCGGGACTGCGACCGGCGGGCCGGGTCGCGACGGGAAGACGAACGCTCCGAGAGGGCGGTCACCGGGAGCCCTCGGGTGCTGCTGCGCGTGCGCAGGGCACCGCGACAGGCCAGGCGAAAAGCACGAGGGGGCCACTCCGAACCGGGGATGGGAACGCCACCCACTGTAGCCCGCGAGGCTGCCGCCGACGGGTGGGGCGCTCGGCCGGACGACTAGGGTTGATCACGTTGATGCCGGCGGTCATGCGGGTAGGGCCGACGTCGACGAACGGCGGAGCAACCCGGTCCGACGCGGGAACGGGCGGCCCACCGCGGGAATGCCCGGCGCTCGCCGGTCCGGGCCCCGATCCGCCAACGAGAACGCGCGGCCGGAACCAGGCCGATCCGAGGGAGACGCAACACACATGGACACGCGAAGCACCCAGGCCGAGGCGCCGGCCGAGGCTGCCACGGACTCGCCCACCGGCAGCCCCGCCCAGCCGGAGCCGACGCTGCCGGAAGGCTTCGTCGACCTCGACCGCAGGGCGATCGACACCGCCCGCGTCCTCGCGATGGACGCGGTGCAGCGGGCCGGCAACGGCCACCCCGGCACGGCCATGAGCATGGCCCCGGCGGCCTACCTCCTCTTCCAGCGCTGGCTGCGCCACGACCCCTCCGACCCGAACTGGGTCGGCCGCGACAGGTTCATCCTGTCCATGGGACACAGCAGCCTGACGCTCTACGTCCAGCTGTACCTCTCCGGCTACGGGCTCGAGCTCGACGACCTCCGGGCGCTGCGCCAGTGGGGCTCGCTCACCCCCGGACACCCCGAGGTCAACCACACCCCGGGCGTCGAGACCACCACCGGCCCCCTGGGGCAGGGCGTCGGCAACGCCGTCGGCATGGCGATGGCCGCCCGCCGCGAGCGCGGGATGCTCGACCCCGACACCCCCGAGGGCGAGAGCCCGTTCGACCACACGATCTGGGCCTTCTGCTCCGACGGCGACCTCCAGGAGGGCGTCAGCGGCGAGGCGTCGTCCCTGGCCGGCACCCAGCGCCTCGGCAACCTGGTCCTCGTCTACGACGACAACAAGATCTCCATCGAGGACGACACGACTGTCGCCTTCACCGAGGACGTCGGCGCGCGCTACGAGGCGTACGGCTGGCACGTCCAGCACGTCGACGACGGCGAGGACCTCGCCGCGCTCGACGCCGCCCTGGCCGCGGCCAAGGCCGAGACCCGGCGTCCGTCGATCATCGTGCTCCGCACGATCATCGCCTGGCCCGCGCCCACCAAGCAGAACACCGGCGCCTCCCACGGCTCGGCGCTCGGCGAGGACGAGGTGCGGGCCACCAAGGAGATCCTCGGCCTCGACCCGGAGAAGGCCTTCGACGTCGACCCGCAGGTGCTCGCCCACGCCCGCCGCGTCGTCGACCGCGGGCGGGAGACCCGGGCGCAGTGGGAGCAGGCGTTCGCGGCGTGGCAGCAGGCCAACCCGGACGGCGCCGCGCTGCTGGAGCGGATGCGGACCCGCACCCTGCCCGACGGGTGGGCCGCGAAGCTGCCGTCCTGGCCGGCCGACCCGAAGGGCGTGGCCACCCGCAAGGCGTCCGGCGAGGTGCTGGCCGCCCTCTACCCGGTGCTGCCGGAGCTGTGGGGCGGCTCGGCCGACCTCGCGGAGAGCAACAACACCGCGGTCAAGGGCGAGCCGTCGTTCCTGCCGGCCGACCGCCAGACCAAGACCTGGTCGGGCGGCCCCTACGGGCGCAACCTGCACTTCGGCGTCCGCGAGCACGCCATGGGCGCGATCATGAACGGGATCGCGCTGCACGGCGGCACCCGGGTCTACGGCGGCACGTTCCTCACCTTCTCCGACTACATGCGCGGCGCCGTCCGGCTCGCGGCGCTCATGCAGCTGCCGGTCACCTACGTGTGGACCCACGACTCAATCGGCCTGGGCGAGGACGGGCCGACGCACCAGCCGATCGAGCACCTCGCCGCGCTGCGGGCCATCCCCGGCCTCGACGTCGTCCGCCCGGCCGACGCCAACGAGGTCGCGGTCGCCTGGCGCACGATCCTCGAGCACAACGACCGCCCCGCGGGGCTCGCCCTGTCCCGGCAGAACCTGCCGGTGTTCGACCGCGAGACGCTCGCCTCGGCGGAGGGCGTCGCCCGCGGCGCCTACGTGCTGGCCGAGGCGTCGTCCGGCAGCCCGGAGCTGATCCTCCTGGGCACCGGCTCCGAGGTGCAGATCGCCCTCGCGGCCCGGGACCAGCTCGAGGCGGACGGCGTGCCGACCCGGGTCGTCTCGGTGCCCTGCGTCGAGTGGTTCGCCGCCCAGGATCGCGGCTACAAGGAGTCGGTCCTCCCGCCGTCGGTGCGGGCGCGGGTCAGCGTCGAGGCCGGGGTCCCGCAGGGCTGGCGCGAGTTCGTGGGCGACGCCGGCCGGATCGTCGGCATCGACCACTACGGGGCCAGCGCCGGCTACCAGGTGCTGTACGAGAAGTTCGGCTTCACCGCCGAGGCTGTCGTGGCCGCGGCCCGCGAGAGCATCGCCGCGGCGTCCAGCGACCCCGTCGGACCGCTCGGCCCCGACGCGTCCGGTGTCCTGCACTCCCCCACCGGCGACATGTAAGGACCCTCGCGAGACCCGCGCCGACCGCATCGAGAAGGGCACGAGACATGGCACAGAACGAGAAGCTGGCCGAACTCTCCCGGGCCGGGGTCGCCGTCTGGCTCGACGACCTGTCGCGCGACCGGATCCTCAGCGGCGACCTGCAGTCGCTGGTCGACGAGTACTCCGTCGTGGGCGTCACGACCAACCCGACGATCTTCGCGGCCGCGATCAGCGGCTCGGACGTCTACGACGAGCAGCTGCACGGCCTGGCCACGCTGGAGGTCAGCGTCGAGGAGGCGCTGCGGAGCATCACCGCCCACGACGTGCGGGCGGCCTGCGACGTCCTGGCCCCGGTCGCGCAGCGGCAGCCCGGTGACGGGCGCGTCTCGCTCGAGGTCGCTCCGGGCCTGGCGAACGACACGGACGCCACGGCCGCCGAGGCGGCCCACCTGTGGTGGCTGGTCGACCGCCCCAACCTGTTCATCAAGATCCCGGCGACCGAGGCCGGCCTGCCCGCGATCACGACGACGATCGCCAAGGGCATCAGCGTCAACGTCACACTGATCTTCAGCCTCGAGCGGTACCGGGCGGTCATGGACGCCTACCTCACCGGGCTGGAGCAGCGCCTGGAGACGACGCCGGACGCCGACCTCAGCGGCCTGGAGTCGGTGGCCTCGTTCTTCGTCTCCCGCGTCGACACCGAGATCGACAAGCGGCTCGACGCGGCCGGCGCCGACCCGTCCCTGAAGGGCAAGGCGGGTGTCGCCAACGCACAGCTGGCCTACCAGGCCTACGAGGAGGTCTTCTCCTCCGACCGCTGGCGCGCGCTGGAGGCCAAGGGTGCCCGCCGTCAGCGGCCGCTGTGGGCCTCGACTGGGGTCAAGAACCCCGAGTACCCGGACACGCTGTACATCAGCGAGCTGGTGGCGCCCGGCACGGTGAACACCATGCCGGAGAAGACGATGCGGGCCTACGCCGACCACGGCTCCGTCGGCACGCCGGTGCAGAAATCCTACGAGGACGCGGCGGCCGTCATGCAGGCCGTCTCCGACGCGGGCGTCGACCTCGACGACGTGTTCCGCGTGCTCGAGGAGGAGGGCGTGCAGAAGTTCGTCGACTCCTGGGACGAGCTGACCGAGTCGGTGCGCACCCAGCTGGAGGACAAGAAGTGACCTTGCGCGTCGACGTCGCCGGGCTCGACGTCCCGGCCGACCTCCGCGACCAGCTCGCCGCCGACGACGTCGCCGCACGGCTGGCGCGCAAGGACGCCACCCTCTGGGGACCCGACGCCGAGGACGAGGCGGCGATCCGGCTCGGCTGGCTCGACCTCCCCACGTCGTCCAGGTCACTGGTCGACCAGCTGGCCGAGCTGCGGGAACAACTGCTCTCCGAGGGCCTGGACCGGATCGTGCTGTGCGGCATGGGCGGCTCGTCCCTGGCCCCCGAGGTCATCTGCCGCACCGCCGGGGTGCCCCTGGTGGTGCTGGACACCACCGACCCCGGGCAGGTCGCCGCGGCGATGACCGACCTCGAGCGCACCGTGGTCGTCGTCTCCTCGAAGTCCGGCGGCACGATCGAGACCGACAGCCAGCGGCGCGCGTTCATGAGCGCCTTCGCCGCGGCCGGTCTCGACGACGCCGCGGTCGGGTCCCGGTTCGTCGTCGTCACCGACCCCGGCTCGCCGCTGGCCGAGACCGCGGTGGCGATGGGCGCCCGCGCGGTGTTCCTCGCCGACCCGACGGTCGGGGGCCGCTACAGCGCCCTGTCCGCGTTCGGTCTGGTGCCCTCCGCGCTCGCCGGTGCCGACGTCGGCGCGCTGCTCGACGACGCCGCAGAGCTCGCCGACCAGCTGGCCGCGGGTGACAACCCCGCGCTCGAGCTGGGCCTGGTGCTCGGCGCGGCCGCCGCACAGGGCCGCGACAAGCTCGCCCTCGCCGACAGCGCCGACGCGATCGAGGGCTTCGGCGACTGGGCCGAGCAGCTCGTCGCCGAGTCCACCGGCAAGGAGGGACGCGGCATCCTGCCCGTCGTCCTGGAGTCACCGACCGCTCCCGGCGCGGACGCACCCGACGCCCTGCTCGCCGTCGTCGGCTCGCCGGGCACCGCGACCTCCCCCTCGGTGGGGGTCAGCGGCCCGCTGGGTGCCCAGTTCCTCGGCTGGGAGTACGCCACCGCGGTCGCCGGCCGGATCCTGGGGATCAACCCCTTCGACCAGCCGAACGTGACCGAGAGCAAGGAGAACACCTCGGCGATCCTCACCTCCGGGCTGCCCGACGAGCAGCCGGCGGCGACGATCGGCGCGATCGAGGTGCGCGGCAGCGGCGGCGTCCTCGACGGGGTGGACCTCAGCGCGCACGACGGGGTCGCGCTGGCCCTCGACGCGCTGCTGGGCTCCGTGCCGGAGGGCGGGTACCTGGCGATCATGGCCTACCTCGACCGGCTGGCCGACGCCAGCGCCGCCGACCTGCGCGCCGCCGTGGCGGCGCGCACCGAGCGGGCGGTCACCTTCGGTTGGGGCCCGCGGTTCCTGCACTCGACCGGCCAGTACCACAAGGGCGGTCCCCAGACGGGCGCGTTCCTGCAGATCACCGGCGTGATCGCCGAGGACGTGCCGGTTCCCGGGCAGCAGTACAGCTTCGGCGGGCTGCAGGCCGCCCAGGCCGCGGGCGACCGCAAGGCACTGGCCGACCGCGGCCGACCACTGCTCCACCTGCACCTCACCGACCGGGCGGCCGGGATCGGCCAGCTCCTGACGGCTCTGGGCTGACGGCGCGGAGACCGCGATGATCCCCAACCCGCTGCGCGATCCCCGCGACCGGCGGCTGCCGCGCGTACCCGAGCCCTGCGCGCTGGTGGTGTTCGGCATCACCGGGGACCTCGCCCGCAAGAAGCTGTTGCCCGCCGTCTACGACCTGGCCAACCGCGGGTTGCTCCCGACCAACTTCGCGCTGCTCGGCTTCGCCCGGCGCGACTGGGGTGACACCGAATTCGCCGAGCTCGCCCGCGGCGCGGCCCGCGAGAACGCCCGCACCCCGTGGCGGGAGGAGGTGTGGGACCGCCTGGCCGCCGGCGTCCGGTTCGTCCAGGGCTCCTTCGACGACGACGACGCCTTCGACGACCTGGCCGAGGCGCTCGCCGAGCTCGAGGGCAGCCACGGCATCGGCGGCAACGCGGCCTTCTACCTCTCCATCCCGCCGGCGATGTTCCCGGTCGTGCTCAAGCAGATGGAGCGCACCGGCATGGCGCACAGCACCGGGGACAGGTGGCGCCGAGTCGTCGTCGAGAAGCCCTTCGGCACCGACCTGCCCTCCAGCCGGGAGCTCAACGAGCTCGTCGACTCGGTCTTCGGCGCCGACGACGTCTTCCGCATCGACCACTACCTGGGCAAGGAGACGGTCCAGAACCTGATGGCGCTGCGGTTCGCGAACACGCTGTTCGAGCCGGTCTGGAACGGTCACCACGTCGACTCCGTGCAGATCACCATGGCCGAGGACGTCGGCATCGGCGGGCGGGCCGGGTTCTACGAGGAGACCGGCGCCGCCCGCGACGTCCTGCAGAACCACCTGCTGCAGCTGCTGGCGCTCACCGCCATGGAGGAGCCGGTCGAGTTCTCGGCCGAGCAGATCGGCATCGAGAAGCTCAAGGTGCTGCGGGCGATCTCGCTGCCCGAGGACAAGGCCACGTTCGCGGTCCGCGGCCAGTACGAGCAGGGCTGGCTGGCCGGCGAGCGCGTGGTCGGCTACCGGCAGGAGGACGGCGTCGCCGAGGACTCCACCACCGAGACCTACGCGGCCGTGCGGCTCGGCGTCGAGACCCGGCGCTGGGCCGGCGTCCCCTTCTACCTGCGCACCGGCAAGCGCCTGCCGCGCCGGGTCACCGAGATCGCGCTGGTGTTCAAGCGGGCCCCGCACCTGCCGTTCGCCGACACCGACACCGAGGAGCTGGGCAACAACCAGCTGGTCGTGCGGGTGCAGCCCGACGAAGGGGTCACCCTCAAGTTCGGGTCGAAGGTGCCGGGCAGCGTGATGGAGGTCCGCGACGTGTCGATGGACTTCCTCTACGGCGAGCAGTTCACCGAGGCCTCCCCCGAGGCCTACGAGCGGCTGCTGCTCGACGTGCTGCTCGGGGACGCCACCCTGTTCCCGCGCAACGCCGAGGTCGAGGCGTCGTGGGCGGTGATCGACCCGCTGGAGGAGTTCTGGGCCGGCACCGAGCCCTACCCCTACCGCGCCGGCGAGTGGGGGCCGCGGGCGGCCGACGAGATGCTCGCGGCGGAGAACCGGCAGTGGCGGCGGCCGTGACCGGCGGGCGCCCGACCGGGCCGATCCGGACCGAGGAGGAGCCGTGACGACGCTCTGGGACACCACCGGTTCCGCGGTGGTGAAGGAGCTGGCCGCCCAGCGGCGGACCGGCGGCGCGGTGCTCTCCGGGGTCGCGCTCACGCTGGTGGTCGTCGCCGACGAGGCCGGCGTGACCGCGGCGGAGGAGGCCGCCACCTACGCGGCGGAGATGCACCCCTGCCGGGTGCTGGTCGTGGTGCGCCGGCAGATCGAGGCGCCGGTGCCGCGGCTGGACGCGGAGGTGCAGATCGGCGGGCGGCTCGGCCCCGGCGAGGCGGTCGTGCTGCGCATGTACGGGCGCCTGGCCCTGCACTCGGAGTCGGTGGTCCTGCCCCTGCTGGCCGCCGACGCGCCGGTCGTCGCCTGGTGGCACGGCCCTCCCCCCGACCGGCTGGCCACCGACGCGCTCGCCGTCTTCGCCGACCGCCGGATCACCGACAGCTCGCTGGCCGACGACCCGCGCGAAGCGCTGCGGATCCGCGCCGAGGACTACGTCCCCGGCGACACCGACCTCACCTGGACCCGCAGCACCGCCTGGCGGGCGGTGCTCGCCTCCACCCTCGACTCGGTGGCGGGCCGTCGCGGGGACCTCGTGCGGGTGACCGGTGGCCGCATCGAGGGCGACCCGCACAACGCCACCGCCCAGCTCCTCGCCGGCTGGATCACCTCGCGCTGCGGCTGCGACATCGAGGTCGCCGACGGCACCCGGGACGCCGGTCCGACCGGGGTCGAGTCGGTCGTCCTGCACCTGGACCAGGACGAGGAGGTCCGGGTCACCTCCGACCACCGGGGCGGCGCGGTGATCAGCCAGCCCAACCGGCCCGACGGCACCGTCGCCCTGCCCGAGCGGGCTCTCGGCGACCTGCTCAGCGAGGAGCTCCGCCGGCTGGACCCGGACGAGCCCTACAGCGACGCCCTCGAGGGAGCCACGGGGCTCACCGGGCTCACCGATCGCTCCCCCGAGCGGGAGCACGTCTGGTTCGACCCGTCCGAGGCCGAGGACGACGTGCAGCAGGGGGCGTCGTGAGCCCCACCCCGGACGTGGTCGTCGAGCCCGACGCCGAGCGGCTCGCGCGGTCCGTGGCCGAGGCGCTGGTGGCCCGCTTGGCCGCTGCGCAGGCGGTGCACGGGACGGCGTCGGTCGTCCTGACCGGCGGCACCATCGGCACCGCCGTCCTCGAGCGCGTCGCCGGCCTGGCCGCCGAGCCGGTGCGGGAGACGGTGGACTGGGCGCGCGTCGACGTCTGGTGGGGCGACGAGCGGTACGTCCCGCGGGACGACGACGAGCGCAACGAGAAGGGGGCACGGCGGGCGCTGCTCGACCACGTCGGCGTCGAGCCCGCTCGCGTGCACGCCATGCCCGCGTCCGACGACGGGTTCGCCGAGCCCGAGGAGGCCGCAGCCCGGTACGCCGAACAGCTCGCGGCGGCGGCCGGGGGCGACGGGGAGCTGCCCCGCTTCGACCTGCTGCTCCTCGGCATGGGCGACGACGGGCACGTCGCGTCGATCTTCCCGGGCACTCCGGGTGTCGACGACGACAGGCCGGTGTTCGCCGTCCACGACTCGCCCAAGCCGCCACCGACCCGGATCAGCCTCGGCTTCACCGCGATCGGCACCGCCGAGGAGGTGTGGCTCGTGGTGGCCGGGGAGGGCAAGGCCGCCGCGGTGGCCGAGGCGCTGTCCGGTGCCGAACCGAGCCGGCTGCCGGCCGCCGGCGTGCGCGGTCGCCGGGCCACGCGCTGGCTGCTCGACGCCGCCGCCGCGAGCCGGCTGCCCGGCGCCCCGAGCTGACCCGGACGCTCCCCCTGCCCCACGGTGGGTGACGGCGGGCCGCACGCGCAGGAGCCGGGCCGGCGGCCGGCTACCGGAGAGAACGGGTCGCGGCCACCCTGGCCGGTGCACGGGGACGCGAGGTGCCGCGGCACCGGGAGGAGCGCCCGCTCATGACCTCGACCGATCAGCGCACGGCCGCCGTCCTGCCGTCGCCCCGCTCCGGTGCACCGGACGATGCGTCCGGCCGCGCCGACCCGGAGCGCTCGCGGCGCGCCGCCCGGCGCCCCGACGAGTACTGGGACTGCCTCGCCTGCGGCTGGCGCAGCCGGGACGCCGACGAGGCGTCCCGCTGACCCGAGCGGTCAGGCGCCCCGGCGGGCGCGGAGCCGGCTGAGGGCCTCCTCGAGGAGCGCGTCGCCGTCGGCGTCGGTGCGCCGCTCCCGGACGTAGGCCAGGTGGGTCTTGTACGGCTCGGTGCGCGGCGCCGGGGGCGGGTTGCCCTGGTCCGGGCCGGCCGGCAGGCCGCAGCGGGGGCAGTCCCACAGCTCGGGGATGTCGGCGTCGTCGGCGAAGGCGATGCGGGTCTCGTGCCCGTTGGCGCACCAGAACGGCAGTCGCCGACGTGGTGCGGCCTCGCCGCGCTCCGCCTCGCCCATCGGACCTGCTCCGACCCGGCTGCCCCGGATCGCGTTGCCACCAGCCACGAGCGCTCCCTGATCTCCGGTCCCGACGTGGTGCAGATCACCACCGCGGGCGAAGTCTAGAGCCTGGAGAGGCGATCCCCGGTCACGATTTCGTCCCGTCCGCCGCAGACCGACGGCGCCGCGCCGTCAGACCTTGATCAGGATGCCGAGCGCGACGATGCAGACGGCCCAGATCAGGGCGGTGAACACCGTCAGCCGGTTCAGGTTCTTCTCGACCACCGACGAACCGGCGAGCGACGAGCTGGCCGCGCCGCCGAACATGGAGGACAGGCCGCCGCCCCGGCCGCGGTGCAGCAGGACCAGCACCACGAGCAGCACGCTGGTGAGCACCAGCAACACGTTCAGGACGACCTCGATCATGACCTCTCCAGTCTGGTGGCCGGCGCGCGGCGCCGGACCTCGGGAACGAGCGTAACGGACGGCGCTCGCGGTCAGCGGACGCCGGCCGTCGCCAGGTCGTATCCGGAGTAGGGCCGCATCACCACGCCGTTGCGCAGCCGCTGGCCGGCGACGAGCTGGACCCGGCTCTCCGCGAGCGGCACGTAGGCGTTCGTCGCACCGGCCGCTGCCGCCACGGCCTGCCATGCCTCGCGGCCGGCGTCGCCCCCGGAGGCGTCCGCCGCGCGGGCGGCGTCGATCAGCTCGTTGATCGCGGGGTCGTCCAGCCGGGCGAAGTTCGGGTTGCCGACCCGCCGGATGCTGCGGCCGTCGAGCAGGGGGCTCAGCAACGAGGCGGCGGTCGGGAAGTCGGGCGTGGAGGTCACGAGCACGATGCCGTAGCCGTTGGCGACGACGCTGTCGGGGTTGCCGACGTCGGTCGCGTAGAAGGTGGCCGGTTCCAGTGGCCGGACCTCCACCTCGATGCCCACCTCGGCCAGCTGATCGGCCACCACGTCGGCGACGTCCAGGCTGACCTGGGAATCGGGTACCGCGAGGACCGTGCCAAACCCGTCGGGCGCCCCGCACTCCGCCAGGTGTGCGCGCGCGGCGTCCAGGTCCCGGCCGCTCCCGTCCCCCTCCGGACCGCCCCCCAGCGCCCGGGTCCACAACCGGGACGTCGGCATCGCGGTGGCTTCCCCCAGTGCCTCCTGGACCTCCGCCCGGTCGATCGCGGCCGCGACGGCGGCACGGCAGGCCGGATCGTCGAACGGCGCCACGCCGGCGGGCAGTGCCAGCAACCGCAGCGCGCCCGTCGGCAGCTCGTCCACCCGGTCCCGGAGATCCTCGTTGTCCTCCGCCTCCAGCCGGGCGACGGTGAGCGGCTGCACCCCGGACCCGGAGATGTCCACGTCCGCCGACCCGGCGAGCAGGGCCTGGTCGCGCTCCACGCCCGTCAGGTTCGACCGGACGATCACGGTGTCCGGCAAGGCGGTCCGGACGTCGTCGGTGGCCGGGTCCCACGCGGGGTTGCGGTCGAGCCGGATGCCGGTCGCGGTGTCCGCCGAGGTGATGGCGTAGGGGCCGGAGGACACGGGGTCGATCCCGTAGTCACCCCTGGTGTCCGCCTCCACCGGGACGGGGCTGCTCGAGGGCAGCGCCAGCACGTAGGGCAGCTGCGGCGCCGGGGCGCGCAGCCGGAAGACGATGGTCCGCTCGTCGGGGGTCTCGACCGAGACCAGGTCCTCGGGGTCGTCCTCCTCGGCGGAGTACGGCCCGGGATAGGGGTTGGCGGGGTCGTCCAGCAGGTCGACGACGTACGTCGGCCCCCCGACGATGACGTCGGAGGCGAACGAGCGCTGGATGCCGTACTTCACGTCCTGGGCGGTGATCGCCCGCCCGTTCTCGAACCTGACGCCCTCGCGCAGGGTGAACGTCCAGGCCAGCCCGTCCTCGGACACCGTGCCCAGGTCGGTGGCCAGGTCGGGCACGAGCTCGTGGGTGCGCCCGGGTTGGGAGGAGTACGTGACCAGCGTGCGGGTGTAGAGCCGCATCACGTTCCACACACCGGGCAGGTAGGAGCGCTGCGGATCGAGGCTGTCGATCGGCGGCGAGACCACGCGCAGCGTGCCGCCGGTCTCCTCCGACGGCGCCCGGACGCCGTCGATCCCGGCGTCCGGCTCGCCCTCGACGACGGGGACGTCGGCGCGGCCGCCGGCGCCGCCGAGGCAGCTCACCGCCAGCACGAGCACGAGCACCACGGCGGCCGCCGCCACCACGAGGCGGCGGCCCTGCGCCCACGCGGGCAGCCGGGAGACCAGCCGTTCGAGGGTGTCGTTCACGTCCTGTGCGTCCCGCTCCCGGTTCGTGCGGCCGGCGGCGGTCAGCGGGGGCTAGCCGACGTCGGCGGCGGTCCGACAGATCTGTGCGAACTCGTCGGCGTCCAGGCTGGCGCCGCCGACGAGCGCTCCGTCGATGTCCGGCCCGGCCAGGATCCCGGCCGTGTTCGCGGCCTTCACCGACCCGCCGTAGAGGATACGGACGGCGGCGGCCGGTTCGGGGCCGAAACGCTCGGCGAGCCACGCCCGGATCGCCCCGCAGACCTCCTGGGCGTCCTCCGGGGTGGCGACCTCGCCGGTGCCGATGGCCCACACCGGCTCGTAGGCGATAACAATCCCACCCCCCGCCCCGGCGCCGATGCCGGCCACCTGCTCGGCGGTGAGCCCGTCCAGCGAGGTGGCGCCCTGGTCCCGCACGTACTCCACGTGGCCGCCCGACCGGCGGATCTCCAGGTTCTCCCCCACGCACACGATGGGCGTGATCCCGTGCCGCAGCGCGGCCTGGGCCTTGACCGCGACCAGGGAGTCGTCCTCGCCGTGGTACTGCCGGCGCTCCGAGTGCCCGACCGTCACGTAGCTGCAGCCGAGGGCCGCCAGCATCTCCCCGCTGACCTCACCGGTGTAGGCGCCGGAGTCGTGGAAGGAGATGTCCTGGGCGCCGTAGCCGACCTCGAGCTTGTCGCCGGTGACCAGCGTCTGCACGCTGCGCAGGGCGGTGAACGGCGGGAGCACCACGACCTCGGCGGCGTCGAGCTCGGTCTCCTTGAGGGAGAACGCGAGCTTCTGCACCAGCCCGATCGCGTCGAGGTGCGTCATGTGCATCTTCCAGTTGCCCGCGATGAGCGGACGTCGCCCCTCGCGGGGGGCGGGAGCGCGGCCCTTGCGTGCCATCGGTCGGTCCCCTCAGTCGGTGAGCACCGCGAGGCCGGGGAGCTCCCGGCCCTCGAGGTACTCCAGCGACGCGCCGCCGCCGGTGCTGATGTGTCCGTAGGCGGCCTCGTCGAGCCCGAGCTGCCGGACCGCGGCCGCGGAGTCACCGCCGCCGACGACCGACAGGCCCTCGACGTGGCTCACCGCGTCGGCCACGCCGCGCGTGCCCTCCGCGAACGGCGCGAGCTCGAAGACGCCCATCGGCCCGTTCCAGAACACGGTGCGGGCCGCGGCGATCTCGCGGGCGAACAGCTCGACGGTGCGCGGGCCGACGTCCAGCCCCAGCTGGTCGGCGGGGATGGCCTCCACGTCCACCGTCGTCGTCGGGGCGTCGGCGCTGAACTCGGGAGCGCAGACGACGTCGACCGGCAGCACGATCCGGTCGCCGGCCTCGTCCAGGAGGCGCCGGCAGGTGTCGACCTGGTCGGCCTCCAGCAGCGACCTGCCCACCTCGTGGCCCTGCGCCTTGAGGAAGGTGAAGCACATGCCGCCGCCGACCAGGAGCTTGTCGACCTTGGGCAGCAGCGCCTCGATGACGGCCAGCTTGTCGCTCACCTTCGAGCCACCCAGGACGACGACGTAGGGCCGCTCCGGGTCGCTGGTGAGGCGGCGCAGGACGTCGAGCTCGGCGGCGACCAGGCGGCCGGCGTGGCGGGGCAGGCGCCGGGCGACGTCGTAGACGCTGGCGTGCTTGCGGTGCACCGCGCCGAACGCGTCGTCGACGTAGGCGTCGGCGAGCCCGGCCAGCCGGTCGGCCAGCTCTCCGCGCTCGGCGTCGTCCTTGCTCGTCTCCGCGGCCTCGAAGCGGACGTTCTCCAGCAGGACGACGTCGCCGTCGGCCAGCGCCGCCACCTTGGCCCGGGCGTCGTCACCGGCGACGTCGGCGGCCAGCGGCACCGTCGTCCCGAGCAGCTCGCCGAGGCGCGCTGCGACGGGCGCCAACGAGAACTGCGGGTCCGGGGCGCCCTTGGGGCGGCCCAGGTGGGCGGCGACGACGACGCGGGCGCCGGCGTCGCGCAGCGCCTGCAGGGTGGGCAGGCTGGCGCGGATCCGGCCGTCATCGGTGATGACCGGCGAGGCCGTCGTGTGGTCGAGCGGGACGTTCAGGTCGGTGCGCACGAGCACGCGCCGACCCGAGACGCCCTCGGCGATGAGGTCGTCGACGGAGCGCATGCCCGTCAGAGGGACTTTCCGACCAGCGAGACGAGGTCGACGAGGCGGTTGGAGTAGCCCCACTCGTTGTCGTACCAGCCCAGCACCTTCGCCATCGGGCCGAAGACCTTGGTGAGCTTCGCGTCGTAGATGCAGGACGACGGGTCGGTGACGATGTCGGAGGAGACGATCGGCGCGTCGGTGTAGGTCAGGTACTTGCCCAGCGGGCCGGCCGCGGCCTCGCGGTAGGCGGCGTCGATCTCGTCGGCGCTCGCCTCGCGGGACAGCTGCACGGTCAGGTCGGTGGCCGAGCCGGTCGGCACCGGGACGCGGATGGCGTAGCCGTCGAGCTTGCCCTTCAGCTCCGGCAGGACCAGGCCGATCGCCTTCGCCGCACCCGTGGAGGTGGGCACCATGTTCAGCGCGGCACCGCGGGCGCGGCGCAGGTCCTTGTGCGGGCCATCCTGCAGGTTCTGGTCGGCGGTGTAGGCGTGGATCGTCGTCATCAGGCCGCGCTCGATGCCGAAGGCGTCGTGCAGCACCTTGGCCAGCGGGGCGAGGCAGTTGGTGGTGCAGGAGGCGTTGCTGATGACGGTCTGCGAGCCGTCGTACAGGTGGTCGTTGACGCCCATGACGATCGTGATGTCGTCGTCGGTGGCCGGCGCGGAGATGATGACCTTCTTGGCGCCGCCGGCGTCGACGTGCTTGCGGGCGTCGGCGGCCTTGGTGAAGAAGCCGGTGGACTCGACGACGACGTCGACCCCGAGGTCCGACCAGGGCAGCGCGGCCGGGTCGCGCTCGGAGAGGACCTTCATGGTGGTCCCGCCGATCTTGATGCCCTCGGACGTCGCCTCGACGTCCTCGGACAGCCGGCCGAGGATGCTGTCGTACTTCAGCAGGTGGGCCAGCGCCTCGTTGCTGGTCAGGTCGTTGACCGCGACGATCTCGATGTCCTGGCCGCTGGCGGCGGCGGCACGCCAGAAGTTGCGGCCGATGCGGCCGAATCCGTTGATGCCTACCCGCACCGTCACTGCTGACCTCCACGTCGCGTTCGCGCTGTCGTCACGGGCCGCGCCGCGCGCGACCTCACTGCCGCCGAGCCTATCTTCCGCACCCCACCCCGGCTTCCCTCCCCGGGATGATCAGGAAACCTGATCATCCCGGCACCTCCCTCGCGGTCGACGGCGAGGGAGGACCCGGAACCGCGAGGGAGGACGGCGCAGCGAGCTGCTACTGGGTGAGCATGTCGTCGGTGACGACCGACTCGGTGTCGGGGATGCCGAGGTCCTTCGCCCGCTTGTCGGCCATCGCCAGCAGGCGGCGGATCCGGCCGGCGACGGCGTCCTTGGTCATCGGCGGGTCGGCGCGCTGGCCGAGCTCCTCCAGCGACGCCTGGCCGTACTCCAGCCGCAACCGCCCCGCCACGAGCAGGTGCTCGGGAGCGTCCCCGGCCAGGATCTCCATGGCCCGCTCCACGCGGGCGCTGGCCGCGACCGCGGCGCGGGCGGACCGGCGGAGGTTGGCGTCGTCGAAGTTGGCCAGCCGGTTGGCGGTGGCCCGGACCTCGCGGCGCATCCGCCGCTCCTCCCAGGCCATGACGGCGTCGTGGGCGCCCATGCGGGTCAGCAGCGCGCTGATCGCGTCGCCGTCGCGGACCACAACCCGGTCGGCGCCGCGGACCTCGCGCGCCTTCGCGGCGATGCCCAGCCGGCGAGCGGCACCGACGAGCGCCATCGCCGCCTCGGGGCCGGGGCAGGTCACCTCGAGCGAGGAGGACCGGCCGGGCTCGGTGAGCGACCCGTGGGCCAGGAACGCGCCCCGCCACGCCGCCTCCGCGTCGTTGAGGCTGCCGGAGACCACCGCCGGCGGCAGGCCGCGCACCGGGCGGCCACGCTGGTCGACCAGGCCGGTCTGCCGGGCCAGCCCCTCCCCGTGCTTGGCGATGCGGACCAGGTAGCGCACGCCGCGGCGGATGTTCCCGCCGGCGAGGACGCTCACGCCGCTCGTGTAGCCGTACACCTCGCTGATGTCGCGGCGCAGCCGGCGGGCCACCGAGCCGGTGTCCAGCTCGGCTTCGATCACCACCCGGCCGCCGACGATGTGCAGGCCGCCGGAGAACCGCAGCAGCGCGGTCACCTCGGCCTTGCGCTCGGAGGTCTTCGTGCACTCCACCCGGGAGAGCTCGTCCTTCACCATGGCGGTCATCGCCATGTCGTCCACCCCCACGTAGCGACGGGGCTCCCCGTCGTCGTCCCTCGCGCCTTCGCCATGGGCGGCGTCCCCTCTTTCCCCCTCGTGTGCGGCTGGGTCCGATAGTTCCGAAACCCGGCCGGAGTCCGCTAGTCGTTCAGCGCCGCCCGACCACGGAGGCCAGGGCAGCGGAGAGGCGCACCGGATCGTGCCGGGGCGCACCGTTCTGCTCGGCGACCGGAGCGAGCACGAGCTCGGCACCGCACCTGCGCACTGCAGACAGGAGACCACGGCGGTCAACCACCGACTCAGCATCGGCGATCACGCTGTGCAGTGGCACACCGCCCAGATGCGCCTCCAGCACGCTGACGTGCTCCTCCGGGGAGAAGCCGTCGGTCTCGCCCGGCTGCGGCGCCAGGTTGAGCACCACCACGATCCGGGCCCGCGTGGCGGCCAGGGCCGCCCGCAGCCGCGGCACCAGGAGGTGCGGCAGCACCGACGTGTACCAGGAGCCGGGGCCGAGCGAGATGACGTCGGCCTCCGCGATGGCGTCGAGCACCGCCTGGTGCACCGGCGGGTCGGCCGGCGACAGCTCGATGTCGCGCACCCGTCCCGGGGTGGTCGCGATCGCCACCTGCCCCCGGATGGTGCGCAGCCGTGTGGGGTCGTCCCGGTCGATCGGCTCGACGCGGGCGACCAGGTCCAGCGGAGCGTCGGCCATGGGCAGGACCCGCCCTTCGGCGCCCAGCATCTGGCACAGCTCGTCCAGCGCCCGCACGGTGTCGCCGCCGTACAGCTCCACCAGTCCGGTGAGCAGCAGGTTGCCCACGGAGTGCCCGGCCAGGCCGCCGGTCCCCCCGAACCGGTGCTGCAGGAGCGCCGCGAGGGTCTTCTCCCGCTCCCCCGCCCCGGCCAGCGCGTTGAGCGCCATCCGCAGGTCGCCGGGCGGCAGGACGGGGAGTTCACGACGGATGCGCCCCGAGGAGCCGCCGTCGTCGGCGACGGTGACCACCGCGGTCAGCTCGGGGGTGAGCTGCCGCCAGGCGGCCAGGGCAGCGGCGAGGCCGTGACCGCCGCCGAACGCGACGACCCGCAGGTCGGTGGGGCCCACTACTCGCGGCCCAGGTCGCGGTGACGGGCGACCGTGGCCAGCCCCTCGTCGGTGAGCCGGCGCGCGAACTCCTCGGCGATGGCGACGCTGCGGTGCTTGCCGCCGGTGCAGCCCACGGCGAGGGTCAGGTAGCGCTTGCCCTCGCGCCGGTAGCCGGGGATGAGCAGCCGCAGCACCTCGGTGTAGCGGTCCAGGAACTCCCCCGCGTCGTCCTGGGCGAGCACGTAGGCGCTCACCTCCGGGTCCTGACCGGTCCGCGGGCGCAGCTCGGGGACCCAGTGCGGGTTGGGCAGGAACCTCGCGTCGACGATCAGGTCGGCGTCCAGCGGCAGCCCGTACTTGAACCCGAAGCTCATCACGGTGGCGGTCAGCGGCTGGGTCCGCCCGTCGCGCTCGAACGCGTTCTCCAGCGTCGCGCGCAGCTGGTGGATGTTGAGGTCGCTGGTGTCGACCCACAGGTCGGCGTCGCCGGCGATGCCGGTGAGCAGGTTCCGCTCGGCGGTGATGCCGTCGATGAGCGTGCCGTTGCCCTGGAGCGGGTGCTCCCTGCGGTTGGACTCGTAGCGCCGCACCAGGACCTCGTCGCGGGCGTGCACGTAGATGATCCGCGGCCGGTTGCCCGCCTCGGCCAGCGTCTCGATCGCCTCCTGCAGGTCGCTGGAGAACGCCCGGCTGCGGACGTCGACCACCGCGGCGAACCGCCGCAGGTCACCGCGGGCACCCAGCTCGACCATCGGCTGGAGCAGGGCCGGGGGCAGGTTGTCGACGACGAACCAGCCGAGGTCCTCCAGGACCCGGCCGGCGCTCAGCTTGCCCGCCCCGGAGAGCCCGGTGACGACCACGACCTCGAGCGGCTGCACCTCGGTCGACGTCGGGTCCTCGCTGGGCGGGACGTCGCTCTGCGGTCCGGCAGTCATGACGCCACCCGGCCGACCTCGGCGGTCCGGCCCGCGTCGGGTCGCGGCGCGCCGCGCTCGGCCGGTCCCTGCGGCGCCGTGGTGGTCTCGACGAGCCCCGCGGCGTCGATGGCCGCACCGGACGGGTCGGCGGGCTCCGCGATGGCTGCCTGCACCGCCTCGGCGGTCCGCCGGCCGATGCCCGGGATCGCCATGAGCTCCTCCACGGTGGCGGCCCGCAGCCGCTTGAGCGATCCGAACTCCTTCATCAGCGCCTTCCGCCGTGTCTCCCCGAGCCCGGGGACGTCGTCCAACAACGAGGTCAGCATCGTGGTGGACCGCTTCTGCCGGTGATAGGTGACAGCGAACCGGTGCGCCTCGTCCCGCACGCGCTGGAGCAGGTACAGCGCCTCGGAGGTGCGCGGCAGGATCACCGGGTCGCTCTCCCCCGGCAGCCAGATCTCCTCCATGCGCTTGGCCAGCCCGCAGACGGCGACGTCCACGATGCCCAGCTCGGCCAGCGAGCGGGCGGCCGCCGCGACCTGCGGCGCCCCGCCGTCGACGACCAGCAGGTTCGGCGGGTAGGCGAACCTGCGCGGCCGCCCCTCCTCCGCGGCGACGCCCTGCTCGTCGCGCCGGTCCTGCTCCTCCTTGAGGTGCCGCGCGAACCGGCGGCGCACCACCTCGGCCATCGCCGCGGTGTCGTCGGTTCCGTTCGTGACGGAGAACCGGCGGTAGTCCGACTTCTTCGGCAGCCCGTCCTCGAAGACCACCATGCTGGCGACGACGTTGGTCCCCTGGACGTGGCTGATGTCGATGCACTCGATGCGCAGCGGGGCGTCCGGCAGCTCCAGCGCCTCCTGCAGCTCGCTGAGCGCGAGCGAACGCGCGGTGAGGTCGCTGGCCCGCTTCACCCGGTGCCGGGCGAAGGACTCCTTGGCGTTGCGCTCGACGGTCTCCATGAGGTTGCGCTTGTCGCCGCGCTGGGGCACGCGGAGCCTGACCCGGCTGCCGCGCAGCTCGCTCAGCAGCTCCTCGTAGATCTCGGCGTCGTCCGGCAGCTCTGGGACGAGCACCTCCTTCGGCACGCTCTCCCCGGCCTCTGTCGCGCCGGTCTGCTCGTCGATGCCGCCGTACACCTGCAGCAGGAACTGCTCGACCAGCTCGCCGGTGGTCACCGCCTCGACCTTGTCGACGATCCAGCCGCGCTGACCGCGCACCCGGCCGCCGCGCACGTGGAAGACCTGGACCGCGGCCTCGAGCTCGTCCTGCGCGAACGCGACCACGTCGGCGTCGGTGCCGTCGCCGAGCACGACGGCCTGCTTCTCCATCGCACGCTTGAGGGCGCCGAGGTCGTCGCGGAGCCGCGCCGCCTTCTCGTACTCCAGGTCCGCCGCGGCTGCTGCCATCTCCCGCTCGAGCCGCTTGATCATGGACTCGGTCTTGCCGGCCATGAAGTCGCAGAAGTCGTCGACGATCTTCCGGTGCTCCTCGGCGCTGACCCGGCCGACGCAGGGGGCGGCGCACTTCCCGATGTAGCCCAGCAGGCAGGGCCGGCCGATCTGGCCGGCCCGCTTGAAGACGCCGTTGGAGCAGGTGCGGGCCGGGAAGACGCGGGTCAGGGTGTCGAGGGTCTCGCGGATCGCCCAGGCGTGGGCGTAGGGCCCGAAGTACCGGACGCCCTTCTTCTTGGGGCCGCGCATGACCTGCAGCCGCGGGTACTCCTCGTTCAGCGTCACGGCCAGCGACGGGTAGCTCTTGTCATCGCGGTAGCGGACGTTGAACCGCGGGTCGAACTCCTTGATCCAGTTGTACTCGAGCTGGAGCGCCTCGACCTCGGTGCCGACGACGGTCCACTCGACGCCGGACGCCGTCGTCACCATCTGGCGGGTGCGCGGGTGCAGGCCGGCGACGTCGGCGAAGTAGCTGTTCAGCCGCTGGCGGAGGCTCTTGGCCTTGCCCACGTAGATGACCCGGCCACCAGGGTCCCGGAACTTGTAGACGCCCGGGCTCTCCGGGATGGAGCCGACCGCGGGGCGGTACGTCGAGGGGTCGGCCATGCCTCCACACTAGGTCGGGAAGGTGACAGGCCGCCCGGGTCGGGGCCCGGGCGTCACAACCGTCACAACGCAGCGCGGCCGCCCTCCGCGCGGCGCCGTCGCGCCGCCCGCTGCGGTCAGCCGACGGGCTGGGAGCGCCGCACCCCGAGCGCGGGCACGCGGGCCGCGAGGG
>NZ_LWUA01000234.1 GCF_005222955.1 Blastococcus sp. CCUG 61487
GGCCCGGTTGCGCGCGGCGCACCCCCGGTGCCCACCGACGTCGAGATCGCCGATGCCCTGGTCGCCCGGGCCGCCCGGCTCACCTCGGGCGTCGGGATGGCGACCGGCGGGCTGGCCGTGGTGCGCCGGTCGGTGCCGCGGTCGCTGCTGACCCTCCCGCTCGAGCTCGGCGCCGAGACGGTGCTGACCGCCGCCGTCGAGGTGGTGCTCGTCGGCGAGCTGCACGAACTGCACGGCCGGCGTCCACCGGGCGATGCACGCGCCCGCGCGTCGGCCTACCTGGCGACCTGGTCGGCGCTCCGCTCCGGCCAGGGGGCGACCGGCCTCGGTCCCGCACTGGGCGCCGCGGGCCTGCGGGGCCTGCACCGCCGGCTCGGCCGCACCCGGGCGGGCGGCGTGTCGGCGTCGGCACCGCTGCTGCTCGGCGCCACCCTGGCCGGGCGCGGCCACCGCCGGGCCACCGAGACCCTGGCCGACCGCGTGCTCCGCGACCTGCGCGGCGAGGACTCCTCCTAGGATCGCCGCGTGACCGATTCCCCTCCGTCCGAGCTGGACGTGCCGGTCACGGTGCTCGCGGCCGACGGCACTGTGCCGCGGTACGCGCTCCCCGGCGACGCCGGCGCGGACCTGACCGCCGCCGAGGACGTCGAGCTGGCTCCGTTGCAGCGCGCCCTGGTCGGCACCGGGGTGGCCGTCGCGATCCCGGAGGGCTACGCCGGGTTCGTGCACCCGCGGTCGGGCCTGGCGCACCGTCTCGGGCTGAGCGTGGTCAACGCTCCCGGGACGATCGACTCGGGCTATCGCGGCGAGATCAAGGTGAACCTGGTCAACCTCGATCCGGCCATGCCGCTGACCTTGCGGCGCGGGGACCGGATCGCGCAGCTGGTGGTGCAGCCCGTGGTGCGGGCCAGGTTCGTCCCGGTGGAGCAGCTGCCCGGCAGCATGCGGGGGACCGGCGGGCACGGCTCGACGGGGAGCTCCTCGGGGGGCACGACGATGGTGGACGAGGAGCAGGACTGACATGGCGTTCGGACGACGACGCAACCGGATCGACCGCAGCCTGCGGGAGCGCGGGGTGCCGCCGGAGCCGCAGGTCCGCGAGCGCGAGGTGGTGGAGACCACCGGCCCGTGGGACGAGGCCGACGCGCCGGACGACGGCATCGCCCGGCTGGACCTGGGCGCGCTCCGCCTGCCCGCCCGCCCCGGCATGGAGCTGCGGGTGGACCTCGGCCCGCAGCAGCAGGTCGTCGGCGCGACGCTGCGCTCGGGCGAGTCGCTGTTGCAGGTCGCCGCGTTCGCCGCGCCCCGGGCCTCCGGCATCTGGGACGACGTGCGGGCGGAGATCGCGCGGACCGCGTCGGGGCAGGGCGCCTCGCTGCGCGAGGTGGAGGGCCCCTTCGGAACGGAGCTCGCCGGCACGGTCATGGCGACACCGGCCGCGTCGCAGCCCGGCCAGCCGGCGCCGCAGCCGGTCCGCCGTCCGGCGCGCTTCCTGGGCGTCGACGGGCCGCGCTGGTTCCTGCGCGGCACGATCAGCGGCCCGGCGGCGGCGAGCCCGGAGGCCGCCGCGGAGCTCGAGGACGCGTTCCGGGCGGTCGTGGTGGTCCGTGGCACGGCGCCGATGCCGGTCCGGGAGTCGCTGCCGCTGACCCTGCCCCCGGAGGCCGCCGCGCGGCTGACGAAGACCGCACCCGCGGCCCCGCGGACACCTCCGGGCGGTGCCGGCGGCGGCGGCAGCGCCGCGCCGGACCGCACTACCCTGGATCCGTGACCCGGACCCGTCCCGCCGGCTGGCTCTCGCGGACACTGCACCGGCTCACCGCCGATGACCAGGCGGTGGACGCCGAACGCCTCCGGGCGGGTGCGGCCAGCGCCGGCTGCACGCCGGTGAGCTCCTGCCGGAAGGGGACCGTCGCCTCGGTGGCCGGCCGGCTCAGGTCGGTCGTCTACACCCCCCGCGAGACGCTGCCGACCCTCGAGGCCGAGCTCTTCGACGGCTCGGGGTCGGTGACGCTGGTGTGGCTGGGGCGCCGCCGCATCCCGGGCATCGAGCCGGGGCGCACGCTCACCGCCGAGGGTCGCGTCGCGGTCCTCGACGGCCGGCGGGTCATCTACAACCCGCGCTACGAACTGGGCGGCTCCTGAGCAGCGTGCCGCCCGGCGCCCCCGACAGCCCCGAGGGACGCCGGCGAGCAGACCAGGTCAGCGCGACGGGGGAGCCGGCCGGGCCGGTCGACGACGCCCGTGCGGACGACGACGGCGACGCCTCGATCGTCTTCGACCGCCATCTCGTGCTCGACCAGCTCGGCGGCTGGCGCGGCATGGTCGACGCGACGCTGCCGACGGTGGCGTTCATCGTCGTCAACGGCATGGCCGGACTCCGGTCCGGGATCTGGGCGGCCCTCGGTGTGGCCCTGGCGGTCTTCGGGCTCCGGCTGGCCCGCCGGGAGAGCGTCCAGCAGGCCGTCAGCGGCCTGTTCGCCGTCGGCGTCGCCGTGGCCATCGCGGCCGTCACCGGCGAGGCCCGCAACTTCTACGTGCCCGGCATCCTGCGCAACGCCGCGCTCACCGTCGTGCTGCTCGGATCGGTCGCGCTGCGACGACCGCTCGTGGGGGTGGTCGCCGAGTTTCTGGCGCCGAGCCACCTCGGCGCCATGGCCTCGCCGCGGTCGGCCCTGCCAGGGCTGCGCGGCCGGGTGGAGCGCGCCCGCGCCGCCCTCGAGGGCGACGGCCCGGATCCCGGGCCGCGCCGCCGGCGACCGGACCCGGAGCCGGAGCGGCACTGGCGGGAGGATCCCCGCCTGCTGCGGGCCTACGGCTGGCTCACCGTGCTGTGGGCGGGGGTGTTCCTGCTCCGGGCGGGGGTGCAGGGCTACCTGTACCTGCGGGCGGAGGACGGCGACGCCACCGACCTGGGCGTCGTGTCGCTCCTGCTGGGCGTCCCGGTCACCGCGGTGGAGGTGGTGGTCACGCTGTGGGTCGTCTCCCGGCTGCACCGCCACCGCGCGCCCGCGAGGGACGCGACGTCGGAGGAGGACCGGCCCGCCGCGTGACGGTGCACCGAAGGGGGCGCGCGGTCAGCTGCCGGTGGGCCGGGGCGCGAAGACGGCCCTGAGCTCGTCCTCGACGTCCTCGTGGGTGACGAACAGCAGCTCGTCGCCGACCTCCAGCGGCTCGTCCGGCGAGGGGGTGATCACCCGCTCGCCGCGCAGCACCGCGGTGAGGACCGTCTCGCGGGGCAGCGGCAGCTCGCCGAGCGCGCGGCCCACCCACGGGGTGTCCTCGGCCAGGGTGGTCTCCACCAGGTTCGCCGCGCCCTTGCGGAAGCTCATCAGCCGGACGACGTCGCCGACGGTGACCGCCTCCTCCACCAGCGCCGCCAGGACCCGGGGGGTGGAGACGGCGACGTCGACCCCCCACGCCTCGGTGTACAGCCACTCGTTGCGCGGGTCCTTGACCCGGGCCACCACGCGGTTGACCGCGAACTCGGTCTTGGCCAGCAGCGAGACGACCAGGTTGGCCTTGTCGTCCCCGGTCGCCGCGACCAGCACCTCGCACGTGGCCAGCTGGGCCTCCTCGAGCGAGGAGACCTCGCAGGCATCGGCGTGCAGCCACTCCGCCCCGGGCAGGGAGCGGGCGCCGACCTTCCGGGCGTCCTTCTCGATGAGCATGACCGCGTGCCCGTTGGCCAGCAGCTCGCCGGCGATCGACCGGCCGACGGCGCCGGCGCCCACGATGGCCACCCGCATCAGTGCTCACCTCCCTGCGGTCCGCTCTCGACGACGTCGTGCACCCGTGCCGAGATCTCGTCGGTGGCGGCGAGCGCAAGCTGGTCGCCGTCCTGCAGCACGGTGCCGGCGGTCGGCAGCTGCGACTCCCCGAACCGGACGAGCCACGCGGCCCGGGCGCCGGTGGCGGCCTCGAACTCGGTCAGCCGGCGGCCCACCCAGCTCTCGGTGACGGTGACCCGCATGAGGAGCACCGTGCCCGTGGGCTCCCGCCACAGCTCGCTCACCTTGACCGCGAGCAGCTCGCGCAGCAGCCGCTCGACCGTCCACGGGACCGTGGCGACGGTCGGGATGCCCATCCGCTCGTAGACCTCGGCCCGCTTCTCGTCGTAGATGCGGGCCACCACGTGCTGGACGCCGAAGGTCTCGCGGGCCACCCGCGCGCTGATGATGTTCGAGTTGTCCCCGCTGCTCACCGCGGCGAAGGCGCCCGCGGAGTCGATGCCCGCGTCCAGCAGCGTCTGCCGGTCGAAGCCCCGGCCGGTGACCTGCCGGCCGGTGAAGTCCGGCCCCAGCCGGCGGAAGGCCGCCGGGTCCTGGTCGATCACCGCCACGCTGTGGCCGACCTCCTCGAGCCGGCGGGCGATGGCCGAGCCGACCCGGCCGCAGCCCATGACGACCACGTGCACGCAGCCACCCCTAGGGGATCCGTCGCGCCGGCGACCGTCCGCCCGCGCACCGGGCGCGAAGCTACACCCGCGCGAGGCCCCGACCGGCCCGCGGCCGGCCGCCTCACCCTCCGGTGGCGGACACCGCGCGGGCGGGGGCCGTCGGGGCGCCGGCGTCCGTACGATCGCCGCCGTGCCGACGCTGTCCGATCTCGGGCATCTCCCCAAGCGGCTCGTCCTCGGACGGGCCGTGCGCAGCGACCGCCTGGGCGAATCCCTGCTGCCCAAGCGCTACGCGCTGCCGATCTTCGCCAGCGACCCGCTCTCCTCGGTGGCCTACGCCACCCAGGAGATCCTCATCGTCCTCACGCTGGCCGGCACCGCCTACCTCTTCCTGACGCCCTGGCTGGCCGCGCTCGTCGTCGTGCTGCTGGGCGTCCTGGTGCTGTCCTACCGGCAGGTCGTGCGCGCCTACCCCTCCGGCGGCGGCGACTACGAGGTCGCGCGGCAGAACCACGGGCCGTTCGCCGCGCTGGTCGTGGCCAGCGCGCTGCTGGTCGACTACGTGCTCACCGTCGCCGTCTCGGTGTCCGCCGGCACCGACAACATCATCTCGGCGTTCCCGGAGCTCGCCGAGCACCGCGTGGCGATCGCCGTCGGGCTGGTCGGGCTGCTCGCGGCGCTGAACCTGCGCGGTCTGCGCGAGTCCGGCCGTGCCTTCGCCGTCCCGACCTACCTGTTCGTCACGGCGATCCTGCTCATGGTCGCCACCGGCCTGGTCCGCTACTTCGTCACCGACGCGGGGCTGGTCGCCGAGTCCGCCGCCTACGGGGTCGAGCCCGCACCCGGGTACGGCGAGATGGGCGCCCTGGCCCTCGTCCTCCTCGCGCTGCGGGCCTTCGCCTCCGGCTGCACCGCGCTGACCGGGGTCGAGGCGATCGCCAACGGGGTTCCGGCGTTCAAGCCGCCGAAGAGCCGCAACGCGGCCACCACGCTGACCTGGATGGGCGGCATCGCCGCGGTCATGTTCCTCGGCGTCAGCTCGCTGGCCCTGCTCGCCGACGTGAAGTACGTCGAGGACGCCTGCGAGCTGACGGGCTTCGCCGACTGCGAGACCGAACCGCAGCGCACCGTGATCGCCCAGCTCGCGGCGGCCACCTTCGGCGGCGACACCTCGGTCGGGTTCTTCGCCGTCCAGGCCGGCACCGCCCTGGTCCTGATCCTCGCCGCCAACACCGCGTTCAACGGTTTCCCGCTGCTCGGCTCGGTGCTGGCACAGGACCGGTACATGCCCCGCCAGCTGCACACGCGCGGGGACAAGCTGGCCTACAGCAACGGCATCCTGCTGCTCGCCGGCTTCGCGATGCTGCTCATCGTCGCCTTCGACGCCGACGTCTCCCGGCTCGTCCAGCTCTACATCGTCGGCGTCTTCACCGCGTTCACCATCGGCCAGTGGGGGATGGTCCGGCACTGGAACCGGGAGCGGTCGTTGGAGTCCGACCCCGCGGTGCTGGCCCGGATCCGGCGGTCCCAGGCGATCAACCTGGTCGGCGGCACGATCACCAGCGTCGTCCTGGTGATCATCGTCGTCACCAAGTTCACCCACGGGGCGTGGCTGGTGCTGGTGTCCATGCCGCTGCTGATCGGCCTGATGAAAGCGATCCACCGGCACTACTCGAACGTCTCCGCGCAGCTGGTGCCCGACGCCGAGACGCGCATGCTGCCGAGCAAGGTGCACGCGGTCGTGCTGGTGTCCAAGGTGCACAAGCCGACGCTGCGGGCGCTGGCCTTCGCCCGGGCGACCCGGCCCGACGAGCTGACCGCGCTGACCGTCAACGTCGACGACGCGGAGGTGCGGGCCCTGCAGGCCGACTGGGAGCGCTACGACATCCCCGTGCCGCTCACGGTGCTCGAGTCCCCGTTCCGCGAGGTCACCCGGCCGGTCGTCGACTTCGTCAAGAGCATCCGACGGAACAGCCCGCGCGAGCTGGTGGTCGTCTTCGTGCCGCAGTACGTCGTCGGCCACTGGTGGGAGAACGTGCTGCACAACCAGAGCGCGCTGCGGCTGCGCGCCCGGCTGCAGTTCCAGCCGGGTGTGATGATCACGACCGTGCCGTGGCAGCTGCAGAGCTCGATCGGCCGGGACGCCCGGGAGGACCGGTCCGCGCCCGGCGACCTGCGGCGCGGCTACACCGACGACGTCGACGCCACGCCCTATGGGTGATAAAGGACCCCGCCGCCCCCCGCCGCTCGCACGCTCGCGGCGGGCCCCTGCGGCGGGGCCGAACTGGGTCGGCCAGGAGTTCGAGGTGACGGTCGGGCCGGTCGCGCACGGCGGGCACTGCGTGGCGCGGCACGAGGGGCGGGTCGTGTTCGTCCGGCACACCCTGCCCGGCGAGCGCGTCCTCGTGCGGGTCACCGAGGACCGCCAGCCGGGGTTCTGCCGCGCCGACGCGATCGAGGTCCGCGCCGCCGCTCCGGGCCGGGTCGAGCGGCCCTGCCCGCACAGCGGGCCCGGCCGGTGCGGGGGGTGCGACTGGCAGCACGTGGACCCGGCCGAGCAGCGCGCGCTCAAGGCCGCGGTCGTGCGCGAGCAGCTCGCCCGCCTCGCCGGGCTCGACGACGTCGCGGTGACGGTCGAGGAGCTGCCCGGCGGGCCGCTGCGGTGGCGGTCGCGGACCCGGTTCGCCGTCGACGGGGACGGCGCGCCCGGCCTGCGGCGGCACCGCTCGCACGACGTCGTCGTCCTCGACGACTGCCCGATCACCGTCGAGCCCGCGGCCCGGGCGGTGCTCGGCCGGCGCTGGCCCGGGGCGGGCGCCGTCGACGTGGCCATCGACTCCACCGGCGCGGTGACCACCAGCCGGTTGGACCGCGCGGGACGGGTGACGTCGAGCCGCGTCGTCCGGCCCGGAGGGGACCTGCCGGAGGAGCCGGTCACCCGCGCCGAGCGGCGCGCGGCCGGCCGTGACTGGGAGGTGGAGGGCACCGGCTTCTGGCAGGTGCACCCGGCCGCCGCCGACGCGCTGGTCGACGCGGTGTCCGGCTTCGCCGAGGTGCGGCCGGGGGAGACGGTGCTGGACCTGTACGCCGGCGCCGGGCTGTTCGGCGGCGCGCTCGCGCCGGGAGTGACCGAATCCGGCCGGGTGGTCTGCGTCGAAGCCGACCCGGGAGCCTGCGCGGCCGCCGACGCCAACCTCGCGGACCTGCCGCAGGCCGAGGTCTGGCAGGGCGAGGTGGACGTCGAGGGGCTGCGCGAGCTGCTCGTGGAGCTCGGCACGCCGCCGGACGTCGTCGTCCTCGATCCGCCGCGCGCCGGGGCGGGGCGGGCGGTGAGCCGGCTGCTCGCCGGGACGGGGGCGCGGGCCGTCGTGTACGTGGCCTGCGACCCGGCCGCCCTGGCCCGGGACGTCGCCGCCTTCGGCGAGGCGGGGTACCGCCTCGCCGGCCTGCGCGGCTTCGACGCCTTCCCGATGACGCACCACGTGGAGTGCGTGGCGCTGCTGGTCCCGAGTCCCTAGTCGTCCCCGCGGGTCACCGGTAGTCCTGCTCCCAGCGCATCAGCTGCCGCTTCTCCGCGCGACGCCGACGGCGGCTGGCCTCCCGCTGCGGCTCCTTGCAGATCGTGCAGGTGCAGCGGAGCTCAGGGTGCCACCACCGGTCGCCGTGCTCGGCGAGCTTGATCCGGTAGGGCGCGGTCTTGTCGGTCCTGCTCATCGCGGTGACCTTTCGGCTCCGCCCGGCCCCGGACGGGCCGGGGTAGGAGGAGCCGATCGCTGGTCACGGGAACCGTTCTACCGCTGCGCCCGTCCGACCGCCAAGGCTCAGCCTCGCGACTCTGCCGACGTCGGCGTAGCGTGCCGGCATGGCGCGCACCGGTGCGGTCATCGGCATCCTGGCCCTCGTCGCCGCCGCCGGGTACGCGGCGGCGCCCGACACCGAGCCCGAGTACCTCGGTGACCTGCCCTCGATCATCGAGCAGGCCGAGGTGGCGCCCCCGCTCCCGCCCGAGTTCGTGCCGCCGCCGGACGTGCCGCCGGGCCCCCGCGTCGATGGCCCCGACCCGGTCACGCTCGAGGCGCCGCCGCCGATCCCGCCGGTCCCGGGGGAGCGCGTGCCCGCGCCCGTCACCGACACCGTGCGCGAGTTCGATCCGAGCGTGGAGAACAACGGCGCGCCCTCGCCGGGGAGGGGGCTGCTGGGCGCCCTCACCGACCTCCTCGGGACCGGTCCGATCCCGTGCGTGGACACCGACACGATCCTGCGGCCCGAGGGGCTCGTCGACTGCCTGACCGGAGAGCTCCTCGAACCCGCGCTCCCGCTGGACCCGTGCGCGCTCGAGCCGGTGGTGGGCGAGTGCCTGGGCGTGCTCCCCGAGGGGGCGGGAACCCCCACCGGCTAACGTTCGGGTGTGCCCACGTGGGAATACGCCTCGGTCATCACCGCCAACGATGCGGAGTCACAACGGGCCGGTGTGAGCGTCAAGCTCCCCGGCGGACAGTCGGAACGCCAGCAGGGCGACACCAGCTCGGTGCTCAACAAGCTCGGCAGCGAGGGCTGGGAGCTGGTCAGCTACCACTCCAGCGGCTCCGGCTCCTGGGGCTTCGAGCAGTTCTGGCTCAAGCGCCAGACGGGCGCCTGACCCCGCCACGCCGGAACGGTCCGTCGAACACGTGTTCGACGGATGCGGCACACTGGTGGCGTGGACGCGACGGTGCCGCCGGGCTGGCCGGACGAGGTGCGCCCGCCGGGCGCCCCGGACTGGGAGCGCACGGCGGTCGCCTGGCTGTACGACCTCGTGCCGCCCGACTACCGGGCGCACGAGGTGCTGCGCCGGTACCCGGTGCTGCTCGCCCGCTTCGCCGCCGACCACGTCGCCGCGGGGATCGAGGCGGCGCGGGCCGGATGGCGGACCGTCCGCGTGGACCTCGCCGACCACCTGCCCCCGGACGCCATCGAGGCCGCGATGAGGGCCTACGAGCGCGAGGGTGCCCGCCTCGCGGCCGCTGCCCGCGGCGTCGAGGTGGTCGGGGCCGCCCTGCGGGGAGAGCGCTGGGTTCCCCGCCTGTGACGCGGTGCCCGCCGGGTGCGTCCGGACGCGCCTCTCGACCGGAAGAGATCCACGTCCGCACGTACAGTTGACCGGCGGCCGCACGCTGGTTGCCTGATCCACTGCCGCACCTGCCGTCGACGGAGAGGAAGACACCCCCACCGTGTCGCTCCTGCGCTCGCTCTCCGGCCCCGAGGACCTCCGTGCCCTGCCGGCCGACCAGTTGCCCGCCCTGGCCGGAGAGATCCGTGACGCCCTGGTCACCGGCGTGGCGAGGACGGGTGGCCACCTCGGCCCCAACCTCGGCTGCGTCGAGCTGACCATCGCCCTGCACCGGGTGTTCGACAGCCCGCACGAGCCGATCGTCTTCGACACCGGCCACCAGTCCTACGTGCACAAGATGCTCACCGGCCGCGTCGAGGGCTTCGAGCGGCTGCGCCAGCGCGGCGGGCTGTCCGGCTATCCCTGCCGCGGTGAGAGCGAGCACGACTGGGTGGAGAACAGCCACGCCTCGACGTCGCTGTCCTACGCCGACGGGCTGGCCAAGGCCTTCGCCATCCGCGGCGACCAGCGGCCGGTGGTCGCGGTCATCGGCGACGGCGCGCTCACCGGCGGGATGGCCTGGGAGGCGCTCAACAACATCGCCGCGGCGCAGGACCGGCCCGTGGTGATCGTCGTCAACGACAACGGCCGCTCCTACTCGCCGACCATCGGCGGCGTCGCCGACGCGCTGGCCACCCTGCGCCTGCGCCCCGGCTACGAGAACGCGCTGCTGCAGGTGCGCCAGGCGCTGCACCGCGCCCCCGTCGTCGGCACCGCGCTCTACGACGCGCTGCACGCGATCAAGAAGGGCCTCAAGGACGTCCTGTCCCCGCAGGGCATGTTCGAGGACCTGGGCCTGAAGTACGTCGGCCCGGTGGACGGCCACGACATCGAGGTCATGGAGTCGGCGCTGCGTCGGGCCCGGTCGTTCGGCGGCCCGGTCATCGTGCACGCCGTCACCACCAAGGGCTACGGCTACCCGCCGGCCGAGACCGACCAGATCGACGCCTGGCACGCCACCGGGGTGTTCGACCCCGACAGCGGCACCAGCGTGCGCAAGACCGGCCTGGCGTGGACCGACGCGTTCTCCGACGAGCTGGTGAAGATCGGCACCGAGCGGGCCGACGTCGTCGCGATCACCGCGGCGATGCTGCACCCCACGGGGTTGGCCGCCTTCGCCGAGCGCTTCCCGGAGCGGACGTTCGACGTCGGCATCGCCGAGCAGCACGCCGTCACCTCCGCCGCCGGCCTGGCGATGGCCGGGATGCACCCGGTGGTCGCCGTCTACTCGACCTTCCTCAACCGCGCGTTCGACCAGTTGCTCATGGACGTCGCCCTGCACCGGCAGCCGGTGACGGTCGTGCTGGACCGGGCCGGCGTGACCGGTGAGGACGGCGCCTCGCACAACGGCATGTGGGACCTCTCGATCCTCTCGGTGGTGCCGGGCATCCACGTGGCCGCACCACGCGACGAGGCCACCCTGCGTGAGGCCGTCCGCGAGGCGGTGGCGATCAGCGACGGGCCGTCGGTGGTGCGGTTCCCCAAGGGGGCGCTGCCGCCGGAGCTGCCCGCGCTGGAGCGGCGCGGGCCGGTCGACGTGCTGCGCTCCGTGGACGCCGCCGACGTGCTGCTGGTCGCCGTCGGCTCGATGGTGCCGGTCTGCCTGGCCGCGGCCGAGCGGGTCGCCGACCACGGGATCGGCGTCACCGTCGTCGACCCGCGGTGGGTGCTGCCGGTGTCGGACAGCCTGGTGGAGCTGGCCTCGCGTCACCGGCTCGTGGTCACCGTCGAGGACGGCGGCCGGGCCGGGGGAGTGGGGACGACGCTCAGCCAGGCGCTGCAGGACCGGGAGATCGACGTCCCGGTGCGTGCCCTGGGCCTGCCGCAGGCGTTCTTCGAGCACGGTTCGCGCGGCCAGGTGCTGGCCGACGCCGGGCTCACCGAGCAGGACGTCGCCCGCCGGATCGCCGAGTGGGCGGCGACCCTCAGCGACCGCGCGGACGTGCGGATGGCCCAGCCCGTGGACGGCGCCCAGCAGTAGTCCCGCCCCGGGCCGTCGTCCTTCCGCGGCGTGCGACGTCCTCCCTCACCGTCGACCACGAGGGAGGACGTCCGACGATCAGGTGAGCTGATCGTCGCCGAGAAGGGTCAGGCGCGGGTGGCGGCGTCGGTGAGCACGTCGGCGGTGAGCTCGACCTGCCACTCCCGCGCCCCGCCGGCGCGCAGCGCGTCGACGACGGCGTCGCGCCCCGGCGGCGAGGGCGGGCTCCACATCAGGCGGCGCACGAGGTCGGGGGAGAGCAGGTTCTCCACCGGCACGGTGTGCTTCTCCGACAGCTCCGCCAGCCCGGCGCGCGCCACCTGCAGGCGGGTCGCGGCGGCGGGGTCGCGGTCCGCCCAGCGGTTCACCGGCGGCGGGCCCTCACCGGGCCGGCTCTGCGGCGGCAGCTCCTCCTCGGGCAGCGCCTTGCCGCGGGCCAGCGCCTGGAACCAGTGCGCCACCAGCCGCCGGTTCGCCCGGCCGCGGAACACCGGCAGCTCCAGTAGCGCGCCCTCGTTCTTCGGGTCCGCCTGCACCGCCGACACCATCGCCGAGTCGGGCAGGACCCGGCCGGGCGCGACGTCCCGTCGCCGGGCCAGCTGGTCCCGAGCCTCCCACAGCGAGCGCAGCATGCCCAGCTGCCGGCGGCTGCGCAGGCCGTGGACGCCGGAGGTGCGCCGCCACGGGTCGGCCTTCGGAGCCGGCGGGCCGGCCCCGAGGATCGCCTCGAACTCCTGGCGGGCCCACTCGGTCTTGCCCTGGGCCTCGAGGATCTCGGCCAGCGCGTCGCGCAGATCGACGAGCACCTCGACGTCGAGCGCCGCGTAGACCAGCCACTCCTCGGGCAGCGGGCGGGTGCTCCAGTCCGCCGCCGAGTGCCCCTTGACCAGCGAGTAGCCCAGCAGCGACTCGACGACGGCGCCCAGCCCCACGCGCGGCAGCCCGGCCAGGCGGGCGGCGAGCTCGGTGTCGAAGATGCGGCTGGGCACGAGGCCGATCTCGGCCAGGCAGGGCAGGTCCTGGTTCGCGGCGTGCAGGACCCATTCCACATCGCGGATCGCGTCCTGGATCACCGACACGTCCGGCAGCGGAACGGGGTCGAGCAGCCCGGTGCCCGCGCCCTCGCGGCGCAGCTGCACCAGGTAGGCCTTCTGGCCGTAGCGGTAGCCGGAGGCGCGCTCGGCGTCGACGGCCACGGCACCGCTGCCCTCGCGGAGCGCCTGGGCGTACTCCACCAGCTGGGTGGACGTCTCGATGACCGGCGGCAGTCCGTCACGAGGGGCGAGCAGCGGGGTCGCGGGGTTCTCCTCGGCGGCGGCGTCGTCCGTCGCCGGCCGAGGACTGGGCTCGGTGCTCAGTTGCCGTCCACCTTCTCGCCGGTTCTCGTCGGTCGGCTGCACGGGTGGGTCCGCTCGCCGTTCCCGATGTTAGAGACTCCCACCGCCGGAGCGGTCAGTGGCTCTCGTCACCGGACCCCAGCAGCCGCACCCCCGGAGGCGGCAGGCCGGCAGCGTTGGCCAGCACCTGGAGCCAGGCGTGCAGGTGCCGGTCCAGCGCGGTGTCACCCGCCGTCCAGGACGCCCGCATCTCGACGTCGACCGAGTGCTCGGGCCCGGCCAGCTCCCCGAAACGGGTCGAGGCGGTGCGGGTGACGGTTCCCCCGACAGTCGAGTACGCCGCGCCGGTCTCGGTCAGGGCGTCGGTCAGCCAGCTCCAGGCGACCTCGGAGAACATCGTGTCGTCCACCAGCTGCTCGTCGGTCTCGGCCGAGAGGTAGCCGACGCACCGGGTCGTGCCGTGCCAGGTCTCGTGGCCGTCGGGGTCGTGGAGGACGATGAACCGCGCGCTGGCGATCTCCACCTCGTCGTCACCGTCGGCCTCGGTCACCGAGGCGGCGATCGCGTGCGCCCAGGGAGCGAGCCGCTGGGGCGCCGGGATCTGCTCCAGCACGATCTCCGGCCGGGCCCGCACCCCGGCGAGGGCCTCCAGGGCGGCACGGAACGGAGCGGGGACCTCGGCCCCCGGCACGTCCGTGCCCCTGGTCCCGGCGCCGGCCAGGATGTGCGGCTCCACGTGCGCAGGGTAGGTGGCCATCCGGTGCACCGCGCCCGACGCGCCGTACGCCTCCCGACTCCCCTCCGACGCACCGGGCACACGGGACGTGGTCGTCTGGGAGACTCGACCTCCGTGAGCTCCGCATCCGTTCCGGTTCCGTCGACGTCTCCGGCCGACTCCGATCTCGTCCGCGCTGCCCGAGGGCTGCCGGTCACCCGCACCCCGGTGTGGTTCATGCGCCAGGCCGGGCGGTCCCTGCCGGAGTACCGGAGCCTGCGGGCGGGCACCGTGATGCTCGAGGCCTGCCAGGACCCGGACATGGTCACCGAGATCACCCTGCAGCCGGTCCGCCGGCACGGCGTCGACGCGGCGATCCTCTTCTCCGACATCGTGCTGCCGCTGGTGGTGGCCGGTCTGGACATCGAGATCAAGCCCGGCATCGGCCCGGTGATCGCGAACCCGGTCCGCTCGGTCGCCGACGTCGACGCGCTGCCTCCCTTGGAGCCGGAGGCGCTGGGCTTCCTGGAGACGGCGGTCCGCCAGCTCGTCGCGGAGCTCGGCGCCACCCCGCTGATCGGCTTCGCCGGCGCGCCGTTCACCCTCGCGACCTACCTGATCGAGGGCGGGCCGTCCAAGGAGCACGCCCGCACCAAGGCCTTCATGTACTCCGAGCCGGAGGCGTGGGGGCGCCTGATGGACAAGCTGGCGGTCTCGGCCGCGGTCTTCCTGCGTGCGCAGATCGACGCCGGCGCCGTCGTCGTCCAGCTCTTCGACTCCTGGGCCGGCGTGCTGTCGGCGGCCGACTACGCCGAGCGGGTGCTGCCGCACTCCCGGGCGGTCTTCGACGGCCTCGGCGAGCGGGACGTGCCGCGGATCCACTTCGGCGTGGGCACCGGCGAGCTGCTGCCGCTCATCGGCGACGCGGGCGCCGACGTCGTCGGCGTCGACTGGCGGATCCCGCTGGACGAGGCCGCGCGCCGCGTGGGCCCGCAGCGCTCGCTGCAGGGCAACCTCGACCCCGCCGTCCTGCTGGCCGACCGCGCCACGGTCGACCGCGAGGTGCGCCGGATCGTCGAGCAGGGCAAGGCCGCCCGGGGCCACATCTTCAACCTCGGCCACGGCGTGCTGCCCGACACCGACCCCACCGTGCTCACCCACGTCACCGAGCTGGTGCACGAGCTCACGACGCGATGACCCCGGCCCACCCCACGGCCCGGGCGAACCGCGTCGTCGTCGTCGGCGCCGGCATCACCGGGCTGGCTGCCGCTTTCGAGTGGCGGCGGCGCCGGCCCGACGACGAGATCGTCGTCCTGGAGGCGGGGGACCGGATCGGCGGGAAGCTGCACCGGGTCGAGCTGGCCGGCTCCTGGTACGACACCGGGCCCGAGGCGATGCTGGCGCGGGTCCCGGACGCCGTCGCGCTGGTCGAGGCGCTGGGCCTGAGCGACCGGCTGGTCGCCCCGGCGACGACGCAGGCGTCGGTCGTCCTGCCCGACGGCCGGCACCCGCTGCCCGCCGGGACGGTGCTCGGCGTGCCCGCCGAGGCCGACGGGCTCGAGGGGTTCCTGTCCGCCGACGGCGTCGCTCGGGTCCGGGCCGAGGCCGACCTGCCGCCCGTGCAGCTGGACGGCGACGTCGCCGTCGGCGCGCTGCTCCGGGAGCGGCTGGGCGACGAGGTGGTCGACCGGCTCGTCGAGCCGCTGCTCGGCGGGGTCTACGCCGGGCGGGCCGACGAGCTCTCGCTCCAGGCGACGATGCCCGCCCTGGCCGCCCACCTGCCGAGGGCCGGGTCGGTCCTGGGTGCGGCGGCGGCCGCCCGGGACGCCGGCGCTCGCAGCCGCGGGGACGTCGACGGCCCGGTGTTCGTCACCGTCACCGACGGCATCGGCTCGCTGCCGGCGGCGCTGGTCGAGGCTTCCCGCGCGGACGTCCGGCTGCGCGCGCCGGCGCACGGCCTGCGGCGGACGGCGTCGGGCTTCGAGGTCTCCGCGGGCTCCATGGCCGAGCCCCAGGTCCTCGCCGCGGACGCGGTGATCGTGACCGCCCCGGCGCTCAAGGCGGCCCGGCTGCTGCAGGAGGTGGCGCCGTCCGCGGTGGAGCCGCTCGCCGGCATCCCGTACGCGTCGATGGCCGTCGTCGCCATGGCCTTCCCTGCGCAGGAGGTCGCCGCCGGGTCGGGGCTGCTGGTGCCGCCGGTCACCGGCCGGCTGGTCAAGGGCGTGACGGTGTCGTCGGCGAAGTGGCCGCACCTGGACGGCGGCGGTGCGCTGCTGGTCCGCTCGTCGGTCGGCCGGTTCCGCGCCGAGAGCGACCTGCAGCGCGACGACGACGAGCTCGTCGCCGCCGTGGTCGAGGACGTCGCCGACCTCCTCGGGCTGGCCCGCCCCGAGCCCCTGGAGACCGCACTCGTCCGCTGGGGCGGCGGCCTGCCGCAGTACCTGGTCGGCCACCCCGGCCGGGTCGCCGCGGTGCGCGCCGCCGTCGCCGAGGTGCCGGGGCTGGAGATCGCCGGGGCCGCGTTCGACGGCGTCGGCGTGCCCGCCTGCATCCGCGACGCCTCTCGCGCCGTCGCCGCACTGCTGGACTGATTTCCGAAGAGGGGATGATGGGGGACATGAGCGAGCAGACCGTGGAACAGACTGGCGAGCGCAGCATCGGCAAGCGGGCGAACGAGCTGAACGCCACCATCCGCTACACGATGTGGTCGGTGTTCCGGCTGGCCCGCCCGCTGGCCGACGAGGGCCGCACCGCGGCCGCCGACGAGCTGACCGCGCTGGTCGAGGAGCTCGCCGGCAAGGACGTCGTCGTCCGCGGCACGTACGACGTCGCCGGCTTCCGGGCCGACGCGGACCTCATGGTCTGGTGGCACGCGCCGTCGGCCGAGGCGCTGCAGGAGGCCTACACCCGGCTGCGTCGCACCGCGCTGGGCCGCCACCTCGACCCGGTGTGGTCGCAGATGGCGCTGCACCGGCCGGCGGAGTTCAACCGCAGCCACATCCCGGCGTTCCTCGCCGACGAGGAGCCGCGGCAGTTCGTCTGCGTCTACCCGTTCGTGCGGTCCTACGAGTGGTACCTGCTGCCCGACGAGGAGCGGCGGGACCTGCTCAAGGAGCACGGCATGCAGGCCCGGCCCTACCCGGACGTGCGGGCCAACACCGTGGCCGCGTTCGCCCTGGGCGACTACGAGTGGATGCTCGCCTTCGAGGCCGACGAGCTGCACCGCATCGTCGACCTCATGCGCGACCTGCGGGCCAGCGGGGCCCGGCGGCACGTCCGCGAGGAGATCCCGTTCTACACCGGCGTCCGCAAGCCCATCGCGGAGCTGGTCCGCGACCTGGCCTGACCCGGAGAGGGGCCAAAAACGTGCTTGTGGCCCCTCTCCAGGGACGGCGTCACTCCGCCGGCTGCAGGCGGATCGACACGGAGTTGATGCAGTAGCGGTCGCCGGTGGGCGTCTGCGGGGCGTCGTCGAACAGGTGACCCAGGTGGCTGTGGCAGGTGCCGCACAGCACCTCGGTGCGGATCATCCCGAAGCTGCGGTCCTCGCGGAGGATCACGTTGTCCTCGTCGGCGGCCTCGTAGAACGACGGCCAGCCGCAGTGCGAGTCGAACTTGGTCTCGGAGCGGAACAGCTCGGCGCCGCAGGCCCGGCACTCGTAGACGCCGACGGTCTTGGTGTCGACGTACTCACCGGTCCAGGCGCGCTCGGTGCCGGCCTGGCGGAGCACCGCGTACTCCTCCGGCGACAGCTGCGCCCGCCACTCCTCGTCGGTCTTCTGCACCTTGGGGGTCTGGGAGGAGGTCGTCATGCTGCCTGGAACGGCGACGGCCGGATCACCATTCCCCGCCGTCACCGGCCCAGTCCCGCCTCGCGAGCCCGCACGATCGCCTGCGCCCGGTCGGTGACCTGCAGCTTGGTCAGCACGTTCGAGACGTTGTTGCGCACGGTCTTCGGCGACAGGTAGAGCGTGGCGGCGATCTGCGCGTTCGACCGGCCGGCGGCGATCAGCTCCAGCACCTCCCGCTCCCGCGGCGTCAGCTGGGGGAAGGCCTCGGCCGGGCCGGCGGGCGCGGCGGCGAAGAACTCCGCGATCCGGCGGGCGAGCGTCGCGCCGAACACGGCTCCGCCCGCGGCGACGGTGGTGATCGCCCGCACCACCTCCTCCTGGTCGGCGCCCTTGAGCAGGTAGCCGCGGGCCCCGGCGCGGACGGCGGCGAAGACGGTGCCGTCGTCCTCGCTCATGGTCAGCACGACGACGCCCACGGACGGGGACGCGGTGGTGATCCGCCGCGTCGCCTCGATGCCGTCGACACCGGGCATCTGCACGTCCATCACGACGACGTCGGGCTGCTCGTCGAGGGCGAGCGCGACCGCCGATCCGCCGTCGGCGGCCGTGCCGACGACGGCGAGGCCCGGCACCGAGCCCAGCAGCACGGCCAGGCCGTCGCGGTACACCGGGTGGTCGTCGACGACCAGGACCCGCAGCGGCCCCTCGTCGGCACCGGTCTCAGGCATGCTGCTCCTCCCCGCCCGCGGGCAGCACCGCCCGCACCACCGTGCCGCCCTCCGGCGGGCACTCCACCGTGCACGTACCGCCGAGCTCCGCCGCCCGTTCCCGCAGCGAGACGAGGCCGACGCCGGCGGGTGCGTCGCGGGCGATGCCGACGCCGTCGTCGGTCACCGTGACCACCAGCGACCCGGCGGCGCACTGCAGCGCGATCGACACCCGGGTGGCGCACGCGTGACGGGCGACGTTGGCCAGCGCCTCGGACGCGATGCGGTAGGCCGCCACCTCCACCGCCGCGGGCAACCGGTCCGCCTCGGGAGCGGCGGAGACGGCCACGGTCACCTGCGGACCCAGGACGCGCTCCGCCTGCTGGTGCACCGCACCGGCCAGGCCGAGGTCGTCCAGCGCCGGCGGTCGGAGGTCGTGCACCAGCCGCCGGACGTCGGCCAGCGCCGCCGCCACGTCGTCCCGGGCCTGGCGGAGCACCCGGTCGGCCTCCTCGGGGTGGTCGGCCGCTAGGTTGCGGGCGGTGTCGATGCGCAGCACCACCGCGCCCAGGCTCGGACCCAGCCCGTCGTGCAGGTCGCGGCGCAGCCGGCGCCGCTCCTCCTCCCGGGCGGCCACCAGTTGCTCCCGGCTGCTCTGCAGCTGCAGCGCCAGCGACGACGCCCGCGCCGCGGCGGCGGCCTGCCGGACGACGTCGGCGAGCAGCTGCTCGTCCCGGGTGACCAGCTGCGCCCGCACGCCGTCGCGGGGGAGGAGGAGCCGGCCGACCTGCTCGCCCCGGTAGGCGATCGGCAGGGTCTGGACGGCGGCCGGGCGACGACCGTGCTCGGCCAGCAGCTGCTGCCCTCCGGGCGCTCCGACCTCGACGCCGACGTACGGCGAGCGGAACGCCTCGGCCACCGACGCGGCCACCGCCATCAGTTGCTCCTCCGGCGCATCGCTGCGTTCCAGGCGCTCGGCCAGCCCGGACACGACGCGATAGGGGTCCTCCCGCTGCCCCAGCACCCAGCGCCGGACGACCCGCCACAGCGCTGCCCTGAGCGGCACGTAGACGATGGCCACCAGCATGAGCGTGACCACGAGGGCGTTGCGCTCGTCGAAGCGGTCGTCCAGGAACGCGCCGGCCAGGGCCAGCACCGCGAGGTCGAGGACGACGACGCCGACCGCCAATCCGCCGTACACCAGCGTCCCGCCGAGCAGCCGGTCGATGTCGACCAGCCGCGGGCGCAGGATGCCGACGGTCACGGCCAGACCGGTGAGGCCGATGGCCACCGTGAGGTCGAGGCTGATCGTGCTCGACGGGAAGACGAGGGCGGCCGTCATGACGAGCGCGTCGACCACGCCGGCCCAGAGCAGCCAGTGCATGCGCCGGCGGTCGTCGCCGGAGGCGGCCCGCAGCCGGTGGACGACGACGGCGAGCGGCAGCAGGATCCCCAGCGCGCTGAGCGGGAACGCCACCTGGAGCAGCGGCATCACCAGACCCTCGGGCAGCGGCAGGCTGGTCGCGTCGAGGTTCAGCCCGAGGTAGGGCTCGGGCATCGTCTGGCCGGCGCGCTCGTCGAGCAGGTCCGCCGGTGTGGTCACGATGAGCACGGGCAGCAGCGCGGTGCAGCCCAGGGCGACGAGCGACACCGTGCGCCAGCGACCGCCCGGCAGCCGACCGTCCGGATAGAGGAGGAGCAGCAGCGGCAGCCCGATCAGCAGCCAGGCGCCGAAGCGCTGCACGAACCAGAAGGCCAGCGACGCGCCGGCCAGCGGCGGATCGAACTGCACCGCGTAGGCCAGCCAGGACGAGGCCAGGCCGTCGAAGGCCCAGAACAGGGCCATCCCCGCGACGACCCAGGAGACGGCGTTGCGCGGCGCCCGCTGCAGCAACAGGGCACCGGGGACGGCGAGCAGCACGCCGGACAGGCCGATCTCCCAGCCGAGGCCGGACTCCGTGGCGTCCCGCGCGGCCTGCGGGGTGACGACGTCGAGGAGCACGGTGGCCGCCACGGCGGCGAACGTGACGGCCAGCCCGATCCAACCGAGCGCCGGGACCAGCGAGCGCCGCCCGGCACGTGCCGGTTCGGCAGCCGCGGCCGGTGGCCGGGGGGTGCGCACCTCGACCTCCACGCGCGGATCATGCCGGGACCGGTGTCCCGAGGAACAGGGGCGCGGTGTCCCGTTCCACCCGGGACAGCGGCCGGGCGGGATCTGCCGCTGTGGCACTGGGCGCCCGGGACGGCCGGCCACGACGGTCGTGACCGGCGATGCCACCCGGGCATCGCGCCCTCGTCCCCGGAGGAACGATGTCCGTCAACACCAGCCCGCCGTTCGCCCGCACCGACACGCAGCCGGCCGAGCCCGCGCCGTCGCCCGACCTGACCAGGACGGTCCGGTTCGGCGGCATCGCCATGGCCGTCGGCGCCGCCGCCTGGGCCATCGGCTCGGCCCTCACCTACGACGTCGACCCCGCCGTGGGTGACTACCCGCTGGCCTACAAGGCCTCCTCGCTGCTGTTCCAGCTGGGCCTGGTCGCGCTGATCGGCGTCCAGCTGCGCACCCGGGCCACGGGGACCGGCCGGCTCGCCCGCAGACTCCTGCACGCCGAGCACGTGCTCCTGGGCCTGGCCATCGTCTCGTCGATCCAGTGGATGGTCGCCCCCGAGGTCTCCGAGGACGGCTTCTGGCTGGCCCTCGACGCGTTCTGGCCGCTGTCCATGCTCGGCATGGCGGCGATCGGCATCCGGATCGCCATCGCCGGCCGGTGGCGGGGAGCGGCGCGAGTCTGGCCGGCCGTTGCCGAGACGTGGTTCCTGTTCATGATCCCCGCGATCATCCTGGTCGGTGACGAGGGGAGCGCGTTCGTCAGCGCCGGTCACCTGCTGCTCGGCTACACGACGCTCGGCCTCATCCTGGCCGTGCGGCCCGAGCTGACCATGGCGCGGGACTGATCGAGCCCCTCCTCGCGGGGCAGCAGCCGGGTGCGCGGCCGACCGCGCACCCGGCTGCACGCTGGTGAGGTCGGCCGTCCTTCCACGAGCACGGGCGGGGAGACTGGAGCCCGTGACCTCTCCGCTGCCCGACGCCTGGTTCACCCGCGACCTGCCCGTGCTGCGGGCCATCGCCCGCCTGGTCGACGCGCCCGAGCACGGCGGCACGCCCTACCTGCTCGGCGCGGTCGTGCCGGCGAGCGGGCTGCCCAAGGCCGAGGTGATCGCCGCGGCCAAGGCGCTGGCCACGGCCGGCTACATCGAGCCGCTGACCAACCACGCCGGCGACATCGTGCGGATCACCGCGATCTCCGCCGAGGCGCGGCGGCTGGCCGGTCTGTGGCCGACGCCGCAGGGGGAGTGGGAGCGGCTGCTCGAGCAGGTGGTCGCCCGGGCGGAGAACGCGCCCACCGACGTGGAGCGGCGGCGCTGGCGGGCCTTCGCCGACGCCGCGGCCGCCGTCGGACCGGACGCCGGGGCGCTGCTGATGCAGTCGCTCATCGGGGGTTACGTGCCGCGCGCCCGCTGACCGCGGCCGGCCGGGAGACGACGACGCCCCCGCCCGGAGAACCGGACGGGGGCGTCGGAAGCCTGATCGTCAGATCAGAGCGGGGTGACGTTCGCAGCCTGCGGGCCCTTCTGGCCCTGCTCGATGTCGAACGCGATCCGCTGGCCTTCATCGAGCGAGCGGTACCCGCTGGTCTGGATGGCCGAGTAGTGGACGAACACGTCAGGTCCGCCACCGTCGGGGGTCGCGAAGCCGAACCCCTTCTCTGCGTTGAACCACTTGACAGTACCTTCGGGCATTGCTCGCTCCTAGCTGAGGTGGTGCATCGGGGTCCTGCCATAGCGCAGGGCCTTCCCGACATGCCGAAGCGTAGCGGGGGACGCCTGCTGGGGACAGGCCCGGCGGCCAGCGCCCGCCCGGCCCACCCGGTGTGCCGCGTCGGCCGACGTCAGCTCCGGGGGTCGCGGTCCTCCGCGGCGACGGGTGCCGGCAGCACCTCGTGGCCGTACGACGGTCCGACGTAGGTGAACCCGGCCGAGGCCTGAGACGGCGGCGCGGACGGCCGCCGCTGCGGCAGGGGAGCGGGCTGCTCCTCGTCGCGCCACGAGGTCACCCCGATGATCTCGGCCTCCAGCAGGCGCCGGCCGGCCTCCCGGGCCTGCTCCCGCCGCCACCCGTCCATGGAGCGCGCCCACCGCTCGAGACCGAGGCGGCCGGCCAGCCACAGCCCGGCGAGGACGGCGAGCACGAGGAAGGCGTTCACGACGGCAGCGGCGATGCCGAGCGCTCCGACGCCGGCCCAGCCGGCCGCTTCGAACTCCCGGGAGACCATGAGGAGCACGACGAGGACGACGGCGTAGCCGATGAGCACGTGCTTCATCCGTCCTCCTCTCCCGGGTCGACTTGCTGCATCGACCAGCGTTGCCCGGGAATGGAGGCGGGTGACCGCATCGGCGGGCGGTGCTCACCCCGATGGGGGAGGAGTCAGCCGGTGACCGGCTTCTTCGCGCGGCTGGGCTGCACGCGCATCGGCTCGCCGGGCATCTTCGGGTAGTCCGGCGGATAGGGCAGGTCACCCAGCCCGGCGTCGGTGGTCTGCTTCTCGAACAGCTCCAGCAGCGGCGTGATGTCGAAGGCGTGGTCGGCGAGCCCGGCGTGCTTGTCACCGACCTCGCGGAACCGGCCGGGCATGGTGAGGACGTCGAAGTCGAACGGTGAGACGTCGGGCAGCTCGTCCCAGTCGACCGGCGCCGACACCGGGGCGTGCGGGCGGGGCCGGATGGAGTACGCCGAGGCGATCGTGCGGTCACGCGCCATCTGGTTGTAGTCGATGAAGATCTTCTCGCCGCGCTCCTCCTTCCACCACGACATCGTCACGCGGTCGGGCAGCCGCCGCTCCAGCTCCCGGCCGAAGGCGATGACGGCGTGGCGGACCTCGGTGAAGGTCCACCGCGGCTGGATCGGCACGTAGATGTGCACGCCGCGGCCGCCGGAGGTCTTCGGCCAGCCCTCCATGCCGAACTCGTGCAGCAGCTCCCGCACGTGCGGCGCGACCGCCACGGCATCGGAGAAGTCGGTGCCCGGCTGCGGGTCGAGGTCGATGCGGATCTGGTTCGGCGACTCGACGTCGGACTTGTCCACCGGCCACGGGTGGAAGGTCAGCGTCCCCAGGTTGGCGCACCACGCGACGACGGCGACCGAGTCGGGCGCGATCTCGTCGGCCGTCCGCCCGCTGGGGAAGGTGATGTGCGCCGTCGGCACCCACGGCGGGGCGTTCTTCGGCACCCGCTTCTGGTAGAAGGCGTCGCCGTGCGAGTCCGCTCGCGTCGCCATCTTCGCGTCGGGGGAGTAGCCCCCCGGCCAGCGCTCCAGCGTCGTCGGCCGGTCCTTCAGGGCGAAGAGGATGCCCTCGCCGACGGCGACGAAGTACTCGACGACGTCGATCTTGCGGATGCCCTTCTCGGCGAAGTACGGCTTCTCCGGGTTGGAGACCCGGACCTCGTGCCCCGCGACGTCGAGGACGACGGCGTCCTTGCTGCTCGCCATCGGTGGGATCCTCTCGTCGGCGGAGCGCCGAGTGTCACGCAGGGCAGGTGAGCCCGTCCATGGGCGCCACCAGATCGATGAGGTAGGCGTTCACCGCATCGGTGACGCACGGCGTCTTCGGGTACGAGGTGTGGCCCTCGCCCTGCCAGGTGAGCAGCACCCCGGAGGAGAGCTGCTCGGCCATGGCGACGGAGCCGGCCAGCGGCGTCACCGGGTCGCCCTCGTTGCCCACGACGAGGATGGGTGCGGCGCCCTCGGCGTCCCGCTCGGGCAGCGGCGTGCGGTCGGCCTCCCACGGGGTGCAGGTGTAGAGGCCCACCGCCATGCCGGCGCCGAAGAGCGGGTACTCGGCGTCCCACTCCGCGGCCAGTTCCCGCACCTCGTCGGCCTCGTAGGTCACCTCGGTGTCCGCGCAGTTGATCGCGACGTTGGCGTCGAGGAGGTTGGAGTAGGTGCCGTCCTCCAGGCGCCCGGCGTAGCGGTCGGCCAGCGAGAACACGCCGGCGGAGTCGCCCGCCCGCGCGGCGGCCAGCGCCTGGGACAGCTGCGGCCACGTGCCGTTGTCGTAGAGCGCCGACTGCACGGCGGTGAGGACCACGCCCGGCGTGGCCTGCCGAGTCTCGCCCTCCCGGGCGCTCGGGATCGGGGCCTGCGACGCCTGCAGGAGGGTCTCCTCGAGGAACGTGCGCGGGTCGGGACCCAGCGGGCAGCCCGCGATCAGGCCGGTGCAGTTCTCCGCGAAAGCGTTGAAGGCGTTCTCGAAGCCGGCCGCGGCGGCCTCGGCGTCCTCGCGCGGCTCGGTGCCCGGGGCGACGGCGGCGTCCAGGACGAGGGCCCGGACGTTCTCGGGGAACAGCTCGGCGTAGGTCGAGCCCAGCGTGGTGCCGTAGGAGTAGCCGAGGTAGGTCAGCTGCTCGTCGCCGAGCGCCTGCCGGATCAGGTCGAGGTCGCGGGCGGTGTCGACGGTGTTGAAGGCGCCGAGGGCGGCGGGGGACTCGTACCGCTCGGCGCACCCCTCGGCGACCTCGTCGGCCAGGGCGAACGCGTCGTCCAGCTGCTCGGCGGTGGTCGGCTGCGGTTCGGCGGCGACGATGCGGTCCTTCAGCTCGTCGGAGATGCACTCGACCGCCGACTGGCTCGCGCCGACGCCGCGGGGGTCGAACCCCACGAGGTCGAAGCGCTGCAGCACGTTCTCCGGCAGGGTGAGCGCCAGCGCGATGGCGGCGTCGAGCCCGGACGCGCCGGGCCCACCGGGGTTGATCACCAACGAGCCGATCCGGTCGGTCTGCTCGCCGTGCACCCCGCGCAGGAGGACCAGCGGCAGCCGGTCGCTGTCGGCCTCGTCGTAGCTGATCGGGACGCTGACGGTGCCGCACTCGAACGAGATCGGGCGCTCGCTGCCCGGCTGCCCCTCCAGCAGCGGGCGGACGAGCTCGTTGCAGTCCTCCCACTCGATGGGCTCGGCGGTCGGCTCCGCCTCCGTGGTCGGGCTGGCGGTGGGCTCCGGCTCGGCGTCGTCGCCCGAGGTGCAGCCGGCCACGACGAGGGCCAGGGCGGCGAGCAGGCTCGGGACGACGGCACGCCGGCCGCGGTGCAGACGCATGATCACGAGCCTAGGAGCCCTCCGGCACCTGTGCAGGCGCTGTGCGCGCGCCGACCCGGCTACGGCGTCTCCAGCACCTCGGCGAGGTCGTAGCGCACCGGCACGTCCAGCTGGTCGTACGTGCAGCTCAGCGGGTCGCGGTCGGGCCGCCAGCGGAGGAACTGGCCGGTGTGACGAAGACGACGACCTTCGAGCTGGTCGTACTTGATCTCCACCACCAGCTCGGGCCGCAGCGGCACCCAGGACAGGTCCTTCTTCGCGTTCCACCGGCTGACCGCCCCCGGCATCCGGTTCTCCCCGTCGGCCTGCATCTGCGCGTTGGCCCAGTCCTGCCACGGGTGTCCGTCGAGCGCCTCGGCGCGGTAGGGCGCGAGCTCGTCCACCAGCTCGGCGCGCCGCTTCATCGGGAAGGACGCCGCCACACCGATGTGCTGCAGCTGTCCAGGTCCCCCGTCCGCGGAGTCGTAGAGCCCGAGCAGCAGCGAGCCGACGATCGGCCCGCTCTTGTGCCAGCGGAACCCGGCGACCACGCAGTCCGCCGTCCGCACGTGCTTGACCTTGGTCATCAGCCGCTGGTCGGGGCCGTACGGCAGCTCCGCGGACTTGGCGACGACGCCGTCCAGCCCCGCGCCCTCGAACGTCTCGAACCAGCGCTGCGCCGTCTCCGGGTCCCGGGTGAGCCCGGTGACGTAGACCGGCGGCTCGATGCCGGCCAGCGCGCTCTCCAGCCGGGCGCGGCGCTCCGCGAACGGCGTCTCCAGCAGCGACTCGTCGCCGAGAGCGAGCAGGTCGAAGGCGACGAAGGACGCCGGCGTCTGCTCGGCCAGCAGGCGGACCCGGGACTCGGCCGGGTGGATGCGCTGCAGCAGCGCCTCGAAGTGCAGCCGGTCACCGGCGGGCACGATGATCTCGCCGTCGACGACGCAGCGCTCCGGCAGCTGCGCCTTGACCGCCTCCACCACCTCGGGGAAGTAGCGGGTGAGCGGTCGCTCGTTGCGGCTGCCCAGCTCGACCTCGTCGCCGTCGCGGAACACGATGCAGCGGAAGCCGTCCCACTTGGGTTCGTAGAACAGGTCCTCGCCGACCGGCAGCTTCGTGGCGGCCTTGGCCAGCATCGGCTTCACCGGCGGGTTCAGCGGCAGGTCCATGCCGGTCAGTCAAGCAGTTCGCGGCGCGGGCAGGGGGTCAGCGCCAGGCGAAGACGGGCTGCTCGTAGCCGGCGACCCGCTCCACCTCGCCGCGGCAGGCGATCCGGCAGAACTGGTGGACGACGGCGGCCGTCGGGGCGTGCACGAACCCGCCGAGCAGCGGGAGCCGGATGACCGGCGACTCCGACTCGGGGATCGCCTCGAACACCGGGTCCACGTCCAGATCGGTCAGCGGCACCTCGAAGACGGCGGCGACCTCGGAGTCCGACCCGGCGAACTCCTCGACCGGGCCCGCCCAGCACACGACCGGCGTCATCACGTAGCCCGACCGCGTCACGTAGTCGTCGAGCAGGCCGAGGACGGCGTTCCGGCCGAGGTCCACGCCGATCTCCTCGTGCAGTTCGCGCAGTGCGGCCTCCACGGGACCTTCGCCGTCGTCCAGCCGGCCGCCGGGCAGCGCCCACTGACCGGCGTGCGCGCGCAGGCCCGGGGCCCGGCGGGTGATGACCAGGGTGGGGGCGTCGTCCTGCTCGGTCACGCAGAGCGCCACCGCCGCCTGCTTCAGCTCCGGCCGCTCGGCCGCCATCCGCGGGAAGCCGGCGACCCGCTCCGCCACCGCGTTCCGGTCCAGCGCCGCCATGCCTGCTCCTCGCCGTCGTCCCCAGCCGCTGCCGGCCACTCTCCCCGATGCGGCGGTGGCACCGCGCCGCGGGCCGTCGACCGGGGCGGCCGGAGCCCCTACCGTGACCTCCGCGGGGGTGCCGCTGCTGGAGGCCGCTCATGCCGATGTACCTGACCAGGTTCAACTACACCCCGGAGACCTGGGCGATGATGCTCGCCCAGCCGGAGGACCGCCGGAAGGCCGCCGCCGCGTACATCGAGTCGGTCGGCGGGACGCTGCACGGCTTCTGGTACGCCTTCGGCGACCGGGACGGGTTCACGCTGTGGGAAGCGCCCGACAACGTCTCGATGGCCTCCGTGGTCCTGGCGATCGGCGCCGGGGGTGCGCTGAACCCCGTGGAGACGACGGTGCTGCTCACCGTCGAGGAGACGCTGGAGGCCCTCGAGCGCGCCCAGTCCGTCGGCTACCGGGCGCCCGGCGCGACGTCGTAGCGGGCGAACAGCACGCCGTCCTCCTCGAGCAGCTGGCGCAGCGCGAGCCGGGCCGGTGCGGGCAGGACGGCGTCGAGCAGCCGTTCCGGCGCGCCGACCAGGGCGGGCGCGATCGTGAGATCGAGCTCGTCGACGATGCCGGCGGCGAGCGCCGCGTGGAGCAGCTGCGGGCCGCCCTCGCAGGTCACCTGGGCCAGGCCGCGCTCGGTCAGCGCCGCGACGGCGGCCGGCAGGTCGACGTCGTCGTCCCCGCAGACCAGCACCTCGACCCCCGCCTCGGCCAGGGCCCGGCGTCGGCCGGCGTCGGCCGCCGCACAGGTGACCAGCAGCGTGGGGGAGACGGCGTCGGTCACCAGGCCGGACGTCGGGTCGAGGGCCGCGCGCCGCGACACCACGGCGATCGGGACGGTGGCGGGCCGGCCGAGCGAGGTGCGCAGCCGGCCGACGGGGGAGTCGGGGGCCACGGCGCGGTACCCCTCGGCCGCCGCCGTCCCGTGCCCGACGAGCACCACGTCGGCCAGGGCGCGCAGCACCCGGAACACCCGCTTGTCACCCGGCGAGCCGAGGCCCGCACTCTTCCCGTCGACGGCGATGGAGCCGTCGAGCGAGGTCACGAAGTTCACCCGGAGAGCCGGGCCCTCGGGCAGCCGGTAGGCGTCGACCAGCCCGTCGTCGTCGAGCTCGGCCGGAGTCGGCAGCAGGCGGCGCACGTCAGCGAGTGTCGACCACGGCGGCGCTCTCCGGCGGGAGGGTGACCGTGTGCTGCTCGATCCCCGGCAGCTCGCCGGTCGCGAAGAGGACCTCGGAGGCGGGCACGTCGAGGTCGATCTCGCGGGACTGATCCGCCAGGTTCACCACGACCCGCAGCGTGCCACGGTGCACCACCAGCCAGCGGTCGGCGTCGTCCCACTGGACCTGGACCCGCGACAGGTCCGGGTCGACCAGGTCGGGGTGCGCGCGGCGCAGGACCAGCAGCGAGCGGTGGACGGCGAGCAGCCGGTCGTGCGGCTCCTGCGTGAGCTCCGACCAGTCCAGCTTCGAGCGGGTGAAGGTCTCCGGGTCCTGCGGATCGGGGACGACGTCGGCGTCCCACCCGTGCGCGGCGAACTCCCCGATGCGGCCCTCGGCGGTCGCCTTGCCGAGCTCCGGCTCGGGGTGGCTGGTGAAGAACTGCCACGGGGTGCTCGCGCCCCACTCCTCGCCCATGAACAGCATGGGCGTGAACGGGCTGGTGAGCACCAGCGTCGCGCCGACGGCGAGCAGCCCCGGGGAGAGGGAGGCGGAGATCCGGTCCCCGACGGCGCGGTTGCCGATCTGGTCGTGGTCCTGCAGGTAGCCGACGAACTTCCAGCCGGGCAGCGCCGCGGTGTCGACCGGGCGGCCGTGGTGCCGCCGGCGGAAGCTCGACCAGGCGCCGTCGTGGAAGAAGGCCCCGGTCAGCGTCTTGGCCAGCCCCGCCAGGCCCGCCTCGGCGAAGTCGGCGTAGTACCCCTGGCCCTCGCCGGTCAGCACCGCGTGCAGCGCGTGGTGGAAGTCGTCGCTCCACTGCGCCGTCAATCCGAGGCCGCCGGCCACCCGGGGGGTGACCATGCGGGGGTCGTTCAGGTCGCTCTCGGCGATGAGGGTGAGCGGCCGGCCGACGGCGACCGACAGCTTGTCGACCTCCTGGGCCATCTCCTCGAGCACGTGGGTGGCCCGCTCGTCGACCAGCGCGTGGACGGCGTCGAGCCGCAGCCCGTCGACGTGCATGTCGCGCAGCCACATCAGCGCGTTGTCGATGACGTAGCGGCGCACCTCGTCGGAGTCCGGGCCGGAGAGGTTGATCGAGTCGCCCCAGGTGTTCGCGCCGCCCGCGAAGATCGGCATGAACTCGGGCAGGTAGTTCCCGGACGGGCCGAGGTGGTTGTAGACGACGTCCTGGATCACACCGAGGCCCTGCTGGTGGCATGCGTCGACGAACCGCTGGTAGGCGGCCGGACCGCCGTACTCCTCCTGCACCGCGTACCAGAGGACGCCGTCGTAACCCCAGTTGTGCGTCCCGTTGAACCCGTTGACCGGCAGCAGCTCGACGAAGTCGACGCCCAGGCGGACCAGGTGGCCGAGCCGGCCGATCGCGGCGTCGAGGGTCCCTTCGGGGGTGAACGTGCCGACGTGCAGCTCGTAGACGACGCCGCCGGCGAGGGGTCGGCCGGTCCAGGCGCGGTCGCCCCACTCGTGCGCGGCCGGGTCGAAGCGGCGGGACAGCCCGTGCACGCCGGCGGGCTGGCGGCGGCTGCGCGGATCGGGTCGCGGCGTCGGACCGTCGTCGAGCAGGAAGCCGTAGTCCGCCTCGGGGCCGGCCTCGACCTCGGCGCGCCACCAGCCGCCGTCGTCGCGGGTCATGTCGTGCACGGCGCCGTCGACCTGGACGCGCACCCGCTCCGGCAGCGGTGCCCAGACGGCGAACTCGACGGGTGCGGACATGCGGGGGCCTCCGGAGCGGTACGAGGGGTGGGAGCCGGGAGATCCTGCCCGCCGTCCGAGGTCTCAACCTCGGTGGGTCGTGCGAGTGGGCCGGAGACGTGATTGCTACTCAGCTGCTACTCGGGTAGCATACTGCGCCGTGAAGCTCAGCGTGAGTCTGTCGGAGGAGGACGTCGCCGTACTGGACGAGTACGTCCGCTCGTCCGGACTGCGCACCAGGTCGGCGGCCCTGCAACAGGCGATCCGCTTGCTTCGGCACGTCGACCTCGAAGAGGACTACGCCGCCGCTTGGGAGGAGTGGGAGACCAGCGGCGAGCGCGCGGCTTGGGACGTCACCGCCGGCGACGGAGTGACGGATGCGTCGCGGTGACATCCGGCTGACCGACCTGGAGCCGGTCCGCGGCAGCGAGGCGGACAAACGCCGGCCCGCCATCGTCGTGAGCAACGATCGAGCCAACGCCGCTGCCGTGCGACTCGGGCGGGGCGTGGTCACCGTCGTTCCGGTCACCAGCAACGTGAGCCGGGTCTTCCCGTTCCAGGTGCTCCTGCGGGCTGAGGCAACGGGACTGCAGGTCGACTCCAAGGCCCAAGCCGAGCAGGTGCGGTCGGTCGCGGTCGAGCGGCTCGGCCCTGCGGTGGGGCGTCTTCCCGCGCCGGTGTTGGCCGAGCTGGACGACGCTCTCCGTCTGCACCTGCAGCTGTAGTCGAGCCGTGCGGATGGTGCCGCCGTCTGCCCCGGTGGCGGGGCAACGCGCTGATCAGCGCACGTCGATGACGACGTTGCCGATCTTCTGGCCCGAGTCCACGTACCGGTACGCCTCGACGATCCGGTCGAGCGGATAGCGCCGGTCGACCAGGGGGCGGAGGCGGCCGTCGGCGAGGAGCGCGGCCAACCGCTGCATCATCGCCTGGTCGTGCAGCGGGAAGGGGAACCGGACGCGCCGGCCGGGCGACAGCGGCGAGAGCAGGGACAGCGGGATGTTCTGCCCCTTCGGTCCGAGCTCGGAGGAGGTGTAGACGCCGCGCGGGGTGAGCCGGCGGCGCCACCGACCGAACGAACTCTTCCCCACGGCGTCGAAGACCGCGTCGTACCGCGTCCCGTCGTCCGGGACCGCGTCGGCCGTCGCCTCGATCACGCGGTCGGCGCCCAGGCTCTCGACGCGGTCGACGGCGTCGCGCGTCACGGCGGTGACGGTGACCCCGCCCGCGACGAGGAGCTGCACGGCGGCCGAGCCGATGCCTCCGCTCGCACCGAGGACCAGCACGTGCTGCCCGGGTCTCGTCCTGGCCACGCGGGCCATGGCCAGCGCGTAGTGCGGCCCCTCGGTCGCGGCCGCGGCCGCGGCGAGGGCGACCCCCGCTGCCACGTGCGCCACGGAGCCCGACGCCGGGATCGTCAGGTACTCGGCGTGGGCGCCGAAGCGTCCCTCGACGTAGCCGAGCACCCGGTCGCCGGTGGCGAACCCCGTGACCTGGCCGCCGACGTCCTCGACCACCCCGGCGAACTCGGTCCCGAGGATCGCGACGCGGGGCGAGGTGAGCCCGCTGGCCGCGCGGGTCACGTACGGGGTGCCGCTGCGGTACGCGCAGTCGGTGCGGTTCACCGTGGTCGCCTGCACCCGGACGAGCAGCTCGCCGGGTGCGGGTACCGGCGTCGGCACCTCGTCGATCCGGACGACCTCCGGAGGGCCGTACCGGGTGCGCACAGCGGCCTTGATGGCGGGGACCTCCTGACGCCGGCGTGCTCAGGCCAGGGTGACGGCGTCGCCGGTGCGGACGATCCCGGTGCCGGACACTCCGGCGTAGACCCCGGCGCACGCCCAGGTGCCCAGGCCGGGGATCTCGCGGCGGTGGTGCTTGGCGACGGTGCGCAGCGTGCCGCGGTCCTCGGGGAGCTCGCCCTGGGCGAGCGTCGTCATGACGCAGCGCATCGTCAGCATGCTCACGTCGGCGCGGACGGCATCGTCCAGCCCGACCGTGCGTCCCACCCACTCGTCCTCGGCGAATCCGGGCTCGGTGCCCGCGACGAGGACGTTGGGCCGGTAGCGCAGCACGTCGAAGTCGCTGCCGTCGCCGAGTTCGGTGAGCCGGTCGAGCGTGGCCCGGGTCAGCAGGTGCAGCGGCGCGAGGTCGAAGAACGTGCCGGGCGCCAGCATCCCGAGGTCGATGGCGCTGACCGGCTCGTCTCCCTCGTAGTCGTGCGTCGTCCCCTCGATGAACTCCGTCGGCGCCAGCCCGTCGATCGCGGGCCACTGCTCCTCGAACCTGATGCCCGCCGGCGCCTCGCTGGTGAGCCGCACCTCGCGGCCGACCAGGTCGGACAGCGCCGCGTCGGTGCCCGGGTCGTCGCTGCGCAGTTGCGTGCCGTCGGGCAGCGTGATGACCACCGGCGGCACGGGGGCGCCGGGCTCCGGCTCGGTGACGAACCGGGCGGAGAGCCCGAGCAGCGCGCCCCACTTCCGGGGGTGCTTGGCGCTGGCGACGGTGCCGTCGGAGACGTCGACCAGGCCGTAGGCGCGGTCGCCCAGGACGCCGCGGTCGGTCATGCGCGCCTGGTCGACCCGCTCGCCGAGCAGGGACTTCACCGGGAATCGGTACAACGCCTCGATGTGCATCGGGGCATCACACCACGCCTCGTCAGTCGCGGACGAGCACGGCCACGGGGAGTCGGGCGAGCAGCGTTCCGGCGGCGATCCCGGCGGCATCGGAGACGTGCCGCTCGCCGGTCAGCAGGTCCCGCCACGCCCCGGTCGGGAGCTCCAGCCCGGTGTCCCCCCAGCCCGTCTCGGCGAGCCGGGCAGGCAGCCGGGTCGCCACGGCCACGATCCCGCCGCGGTCGAAGGCCACGACGGAGTCGGCCGCCGATCCGGTGACCTCCACCGGCGCGTACCCCTCGAACCACTCCGGATGGTCGCGACGGGCGCGCAGCACCCGGGAGACGACCAGCAGCTTGGCCGCGCCGGTCCCGTCCACCGCCGGCACCTCGCCGGCGTCGAGCGCGGCCAGCATCCGCCGGCGCGCCGCGTAGTCGACGGGCCGGCGGTTGTCCGGGTCGACCAGGGAGAAGTCGTGCAGCTCGGTGCCCTGGTAGACGTCGGGGACGCCGGGCATCGTCAGCTGCAGCAGCTTCTGCGACAGCGAGTTCGACCAGCCCAGCGGCGCGATCCGGGCGACGAACGCCTCGATCTCCGCCGACGTCGTCGCGTCGTCGAACGCGGCGTCCACCAGCGCGTGCAGCTGCTCCTCGAACTCCTGGTCCGGGTCGGTCCAGGTCGTGGAGGTGCCGGCCTCGCGGGCCGCCTTCTCGACGTACGCGTGCGCCCGCTCCCGTGACAGCGGCCAGGCCCCGACCAGGTTCTGCCACACCAGGTGCGCCAGCGGCCTGTCGGCCAGCGGGTGCCGGGCCAGCCACCCGCGCACGAGCTGCGACCACGCCGCCGGGAGCTCGGCGAGCACCGCCAGGCGGGCGCGGACGTCCTCGCTGCGCTTGGTGTCGTGCGTGGACAGCGTGGTCATGGTGTGCGGCTTGACCGCGAGCCGGTGCGCCTGCGCGGCGTGGAAGTCCGCGACCGTGCCGCCGAACGCGGCCGGGTCGCCGCCCACCTCGTTGAGCGCCACGAACCGCGCCCACCGGTAGTAGGCGCTGTCCTCCACGCCCTTGGCCATGACCGGCCCGCTGGTCTGCTCGAAGCGGGTCGCCGCCTCGCTGCCGGCCTGCGACAGCACCGGGTGCAGCGCGTCCAGCGCCGGCGCGAGGTCCGGACGTCGCTCGCGCACCGCGGCGACCGTGCGGTCCAGGTGCTCGCGGCCGTCGGGCAGGTAGCTGCGGTAGACGGGGAAGCTCGCCAGCAGCTCGGCCAGGGCCTCGGTCTGCGCGGCTGTGTCGATGCCCGGCAGCTCGCCGATGACCCGCACCAGGCGGGCGACCTCGGAGCCGAGCATCCCGTCGGTGACCTCGCGCTTGCAGTCGTGCACGAGCTGCGCGTAGTCGACGGGCTGGCCGGCCAGCTCGGTGTCCAGCGCGGTCAGGGCGGGCTCGCCGGCCGGGTCGACGAGCACCCGGTCGACCTCGGTCAGCGCGTCGTAGCCCGTCGTCCCCGCCGTCGACCAGTCCTCCGGGAGATCCTCCCCGGGCTCGAGGATCTTCTCGACGACGGTCCAGCGGCCGCCGGACGCCTCGGCCAGCCTGGCCAGGTAGCCCTTCGGGTCGGCGAGGCCGTCGGGGTGGTCGATCCGCAGCCCGTCGACGGCGCCCTCGCGGACCAGCTCGAGCACCAGCTCGTGGGTGGCGTCGAAGATCGCCGGGTCCTCGACCCGCAGGCCGGCGAGGGTGTTGATCGCGAAGAACCGCCGGTAGTTCAGGTCGGAGTCCGCACGCCGCCAGTCGACCAGCTCGTAGTGCTGCCGGGCGTGCACCTCCTGCGGGGTGCCCTCACCCGTGCCGGGCGCGATGGGGAAGCGGTTGTCGTAGTAGCGGAGCTCCCCGTCGACGACCTCGAGCTTCTCGACGTCGTCCGCCGAGCCCAGGACGGGGATGCGGACCTTGCCGCCGCCGAACTCCCAGTCCACGTCGAACGCCGCCGCGTGCGCGGAGCCCGGCCCGTGCTGCAGCACGTCCCACCACCAGGGCGTCGCGGCCGGATCCTCCACCCCCATGTGGTTGGGCACCAGGTCCAGCACCAGACCCAACCCGTGCTCGTGCAGCGCGGCCACGAACCTGTCGAGGCCCGCCCGCCCGCCGCGGGCCTCGTCGACGTGGGCGTGGTCGATGGTGTCGTACCCGTGCGTGCTGCCCTCGGCCGAGCGCAGCAGCGGCGAGGAGTAGGCGTGGGTGACGCCGAGGTCGGCCAGGTAGCCGGCCACCTCCGCGGCGTCGTCCAGGGTGAAGCCGGCGTGCACCTGCAGCCGGTAGGTGGCCGCGGGCACGCCGCGCCGGCGGTCGCCGTCCGGCCGGCTCACTCCGCCGGCCCGGTGAGCACGACGATCGAGCGGCCCTGGACCGTCACGGTCTCGCCCGGCTTGACCTCGACCGGCTCGACCTCGTGCATCTCCGCGGTGTCGAGCACCGTCGTCCACACCCGGCAGTAGTCGTCGCTGGGCAGCGTGAACTCGATGGCGTCGCCGGAGGCGTTGTAGGCCAGGTAGAAGTGGTCGTCCTTCACGTACTCGCCGCGCTCGTCCATCTCGCGGATGCCGACGCCGTTGAGGTAGACGGCCAGGGACTTGGCGTAGGCGACGTCCCAGTCCTCCTCGCCCATCTGCTCGCCCTCGGGGGTCAGCCAGGCGATGTCCGGCACCGGTTCACCCTGCCCGCGGCGGACCGGGCGGCCGTGGAAGAAGCGGCGGCGGCGGAACGTGGGGTGGTCGGCCCGCAGCCGGGTGACCCGCTTGGTGAACTCCAGCAGGCCCTCGTCGACGTCCTCCCAGTCGATCCAGGTGAGCTCGGAGTCCTGGCAGTAGCCGTTGTTGTTGCCGGCCTGCGAGCGGCCGAGCTCGTCGCCGTGCAGGAGCATCGGCACGCCCTGGCTGAGCATCATCGTGGCGATGAAGTTGCGCCGCTGCTGGGCGCGCAGCTGCAGGATCTCGGGATCGTCGGTGGGGCCCTCGACGCCGTGGTTCCAGCTGCGGTTGTGGCTCTCGCCGTCGTTGTTGTCCTCGCCGTTGGCCTCGTTGTGCTTCTCGTTGTAGGAGACGAGGTCGTTGAGCGTGAAGCCGTCGTGCGCGGTGACGAAGTTGATGCTCGCCACCGGGCGGCGGCCGGAGTGCTGGTAGAGGTCGGAGGAGCCGGAGATGCGGTCGGCGAACTCACCGATCGTGCCGCCCTCGCCGCGCCAGAAGTCGCGCACGGTGTCGCGGTACTTGCCGTTCCACTCCGCCCACAGGGCCGGGAAGTTGCCGACCTGGTAGCCACCCTCGCCGACGTCCCACGGCTCCGCGATCAGCTTCACCTGGCTGACGACCGGGTCCTGGTGCACCAGGTCGAAGAACGTGGCCAGCCGGTCGACGGCGTGCAGCTCGCGGGCCAGGGCCGAGGCGAGGTCGAAGCGGAAGCCGTCGACGTGCATCTCGGTGACCCAGTAGCGCAGCGAGTCCATGATCAGCTGCAGCGACTGCGGCGTCCGGACGTTGAGCGTGTTCCCGGTGCCCGTGTAGTCCATGTAGTGCTGCTCGTCGCCCTCGACGAGCTTGTAGTACGTGCGGTTGTCGATGCCGCGGAACGACAGCGTCGGGCCCAGGTGGTTGCCCTCGGCCGTGTGGTTGTAGACGACGTCGAGGATCACCTCGATGCCCGCCTCGTGCAGGGCGCGCACCATGCCCTTGAACTCCTGCACGTGCTGGCCGCCGGTGGTGGTCGACGCGTACTCGTTGTGCGGCGCGAAGAAGCCGATCGTGTTGTAGCCCCAGTAGTTGCGCAGGCCCTTCTGCTGCAGGGTGTCGTCCTGCACGAACTGGTGCACCGGCAGCAGCTCGATCGCGGTGATGCCGAGGTCCTGGAGGTGCTCGATCGTCGCCGGGTGGGCGACGCCGGCGTACGTGCCGCGCAGCTCCTCGGGGATGCGCGGGTTGGTCATCGTGAGGCCCTTGACGTGGGCCTCGTAGATGACCGTCTTGTTCAGCGGCGTCCGCGGCGGGCGGTCGGTGCCCCAGTCGAAGTACGGGTTGGTGACGACGGACTTCGGCATGTGCGCCGCGGAGTCGTCGTCGTTGCGCTCCAAGGTCTCGAAGTCGTAGCCGAACACCGACGGGTCCCAGTCCACCTGGCCGTCGATGGCCTTGGCGTAGGGGTCGAGCAGCAGCTTGTTCGGGTTGCAGCGCAGGCCCTGGGCGGGGTCGTACGGGCCGTGCACCCGGAAGCCGTACTTCTGCCCGGGGTGGATACCGGGGAGGAAGGCGTGCCAGACGTAGCCGTCCATCTCCGGGAGCCGGATGCGCTCCTCGTTGCCCTCCTCGTCGAAGAGGCAGAGCTCGACCTTCTCGGCCACCTCGCTGAAGATCGCGAAGTTGGTGCCGGTGCCGTCGTAGGTCGCCCCGAGGGGATAGGCACTTCCGGGCCAGACCTGGGTCATGGACTGCTTCCTCCTGCGCTGTGCGGCTCCCGGGGGCGTGGAGCCTGCCCCGCCGCACACATCGTGGCGGAGGCATGGGTGGGGCGACCGTGGGGCCGTGCCCGCACGGAGGGCCCCGCACACCTGGGACGCGTGTGACCCTGCCCGCCCCGTGCGCGGAGCGGGGGGCCGACCTCGCCCGGGTCACCCGGGTGGCGCTGGCCCGCAGGCGCTCCTGCGAGCCGCGACGCTAAAGGGAGGACGGCCGGTCTCACAAGTACCTGGGGCGCATCGATGCGTCGGCTCCGCCCGGTGCGCCCCGGCAGCACCAGCAGGAGCGCCGGGCGGACCGTCCGGGGAGGTCCGCGCGGCCGCGAGCACGACGTTCTGTCGGTGCCGCGACGTACCTTCGTATCCGTGCGCACGACCACCGACCTCCGGCCCACCCAGGGCAGCTTCAAGGTCGTCAGCGAGTTCGAACCCGCGGGCGACCAGCCGGCAGCCATCGCCGCCCTCGCCGAGCGCGTCAAGGCGGGGGAGCAGGACGTCGTCCTGCTGGGCGCGACCGGCACCGGCAAGTCGGCGACGACGGCCTGGCTGATCGAGCAGGTGCAGCGCCCCACGCTGGTCATGGCGCCGAACAAGACGCTGGCCGCGCAGCTGGCCAACGAGTTCCGGGAGCTGCTGCCGGACGCGGCGGTCGAGTACTTCGTCTCCTACTACGACTACTACCAACCCGAGGCGTACGTCCCGCAGACCGACACCTACATCGAGAAGGACTCCTCGATCAACGAGGAGGTCGAACGGCTGCGGCACTCGGCGACGAACAGCCTGCTCACCCGCCGCGACGTGGTGGTGGTCTCGACGGTCTCCTGCATCTACGGCCTGGGCACGCCCGAGGAGTACGTCGACAGGGCGCTGAAGATCTCGGTGGGCGAGGAGCGCGACCGCGACGAGCTGCTGCGCACCCTGGTCACCGAGCAGTACACCCGCAACGACCTCTCGTTCACCCGCGGCACCTTCCGCGTCCGCGGCGACACGATCGAGATCTTCCCGGTGTACGAGGAGCTCGCCGTCCGCATCGAGATGTTCGGCGACGAGGTCGAGCGGCTCTACTACCTGCACCCGCTCACCGGCGAGGTCGTCCGCGAGGTCCAGGAGCTGTTCGTCTTCCCGGCCAGCCACTACGTCGCCGGGCCGGACCGCATGGAGCGGGCCATCCGGGGCATCGAGGCCGAGCTCGAGACCCGGCTGGCGGAGCTGGAGCGCCAGGGCAAGCTGCTCGAGGCCCAGCGGCTGCGCATGCGCACCACCTACGACATCGAGATGATGCGGCAGGTCGGCTTCTGCTCCGGCATCGAGAACTACTCGCGGCACATCGACGGCCGGGCACCCGGCAGCGCCGGCGCCTGTCTCATCGACTACTTCCCGGACGACTTCCTGCTGGTCATCGACGAGTCACACGTGACGGTGCCGCAGATCGGCGGCATGTACGAGGGCGACATGAGCCGCAAGCGGACGCTGGTCGAGCACGGGTTCCGGCTGCCGTCGGCCATGGACAACCGCCCGTTGAAGTGGGAGGAGTTCACCGACCGCATCAACCAGACCGTCTACCTCTCCGCGACCCCCGGCGACTACGAGCTCGGCAGGGTGCAGGGTGACGTCGTCGAGCAGGTGATCCGCCCGACCGGTCTGGTCGACCCCGAGGTCGTGGTCAAGCCGACCAAGGGCCAGATCGACGACCTGGTGTACGAGATCCGGCTGCGCACCGAGAAGGACGAGCGGATCCTGGTCACCACCCTCACCAAGAAGATGGCCGAGGACCTCACCGACTACCTGCTCGAACTCGGCATCAAGGTGCGGTACCTGCACTCCGAGGTCGACACGCTCCGCCGGGTCGAGCTGCTCCGGGAGCTCCGGCAGGGGGAGTACGACGTCCTGGTCGGCATCAACCTGCTGCGCGAGGGCCTCGACCTGCCGGAGGTCTCGCTGGTCGCGATCCTCGACGCCGACAAGGAGGGCTTCCTCCGCTCGGGCAAGTCGCTCATCCAGACGATCGGCCGCGCCGCCCGGAACGTCTCCGGCCAGGTGCACATGTACGCCGACACGATCACCCCGTCGATGGCCCAGGCGATCGAGGAGACCAACCGCAGGCGCGAGAAGCAGATCGCCTACAACACCGAGCACGGCATCGACCCGCAGCCGCTGCGCAAGAAGATCGTCGACATCCTCGACGGCATCTACAAGACCGCGGAGGACGTCGAGTCGTCCACCGAGATGCTCGGCGGCTCGGGGCGGCAGCAGTCGCGCGGCAAGGCGCCGGTGCCCGGCCTGTCCTCCAAGACCAAGGTCAAGGCGGGCTCGATCGACGTGCAGGGCCTGCCCCGCGCCGAGCTGGCCGACCTCATCACCCAGATGAACGAGCAGATGCTGTCGGCCGCCCGGGAGCTCCAGTTCGAGGTGGCCGCGCGGCTGCGCGACGAGCTGAACGAGCTCAAGAAGGAGCTCCGCCAGTTCGACGCCGCGCACGCCTGACCGCGGCGCTCGATGACGGACAACGCCGGGTCCCCGCCGCTCGCGTCGACGATCGCCCGCGTCGTGGCGACGACCGGGAGCATGCGGATCGGCGAGGCGACGTGCCGGCGCACGACCGGCACCGTCGACGGCGTGGTCGACACCCGGGAGCAGGTGGCCGGCCTGACCGAGCTCGCTCGGGACGGCCCGGGGCGGTACCCCTGGAGCGCCGAGTTCGAGGTGATCCTCCCCGAGGGCGCCGGCGACGTCGTGCTCGTGGACGCGGAGAACCGCGGCCGGCCGACGGTGCTCCTGGCGCTGGAGCAGCTCTCCCTCGGCTCGGGCGACACCACGCCGACCGGGGCCGTCTACCCCGACGGCCGGGGCATCGGTTTCCTCGCCGAGCAGCGGCTCGGCTACGCCCGCGTGCAGTGGGAGACAGGGCTCGCGGCCGGAGTTCCCGCGACCGCGCAGGGCGTCGGTCAGGTCGTCGTCCGCGACCTCGGGCGGCTGCTGACCGGGGCTCTCGGCGCGCCGGTGCAGGGCGCCGAGGGGCTGCCCCGGTTCGAGCACGCGATCCTCGCCGGCATCAGCCAGAGCGCCTGGTTCGTCACCACCCTGGTGGCCGAGGGCTTCAACGTCGATCCCGCCTCGGGCGACGGGGTCTTCGCGGCCGCGCTCGCCGTCTCGGGGGCGGGGAACTGGCTCGCGCTCAACCAGGGGGCGGGAGAGCAGTCGCAGCGGCCGTACCTGCTGGAGAACGGGGTGCCGCTGTCCTACGAGCAGGTGCTCACCCGCCCGGCCAGCGACCCGCTGTACGTCGACGTCGCCACGTACACCGACTACTACCGCCTCCGGGCCAGCGTCACCGCGCACGCCGCCCGGCGCGACGGCGTCCTCCGGTACGACTGGCCGGCGCCGCACGCGGGGCCCGCCTACCCCGACGCGATGGTCTTCGGGCTGCTCGGCTGCAACGGCGGCGTCGAGGTCCCGCGCAACCCGATCGGCTACGACCCGTACCTCCGCACGCTGGTCGCCGGCGTGACCGACGTCCTCCGGGACGGGGACCTGGCGGCCCTGCAGGAACCGGCGGTCTTCGACCTGGTCCCGCCACGACCGGGGGCGACGCTCAACGAGCTGCCGGGGGTCCCGCTCCTCCTGCCGGCGGTCGACGACGACACCGCCCATCCGCTCGGCGGGGTCCGCTTCCCGGACGCCGTCGTCCCGCTGGGTCGGCCGGTTCCCGCGGCGCTCGGCCCGCTGAGCACCGCCTCCATCACCGACGTGTGCGGGAACTGGGGCGGCTGGCAGCCGTTCTCCGCCGACGAACTGCGGGCGCGCTACGGCGACGTCGAGGGCTACCTCGCCCGCTACGCCGCCGCGCTGGACGCCCAGATCGGCACGGGCCACCTGCGGCCCGCCGAACGCGAGCGCATGCTGGCGCGCGCCCGGCGGGCGTTCCTCGCCACGGGGGCCTGACCGAGCGGGCTCCCGGGAGAGGCGGGTACGTTGAGCGCCGGGACGGGTTCAGCGAACCCGTCCGTGGAGGGGAGTATCCCCGCGCGGCGAGGTCGTCAGTACGGGGTCCCGTGACCCCCGGCCCGTCGGCCGACCACCTCCGGGTGGCGGTGGGAGAGACCTCCGGTACTGACGCGACGCCAGTCATCGGAGGCTTCTGTTGGACGTCCCACTCTGGGTCTGGGCGGTCACGGTCGGCGCGATCGTGGCCATGCTCGTCTTCGACTTCTACGGGCACGTGCGCACGCCGCACGCGCCGACGCTGCGCGAGTCCGGGACGTGGTCGGCCATCTATGTGGCGATCGCGGTCGTGTTCGGCCTGCTCGTGCTGATCTTCGCCGGGCCGACGTTCGGCGGTGAGTACTTCGCCGGCTACATCACCGAGAAGAGCCTGTCGGTCGACAACCTCTTCGTCTTCGTGCTGATCATGGCCAGCTTCGCCGTGCCCCGGGCGCTCCAGCAGAAGGTGCTGCTGTTCGGCATCGCCTTCGCGCTGGTGCTGCGCACCGTCTTCATCCTCATCGGTGCCGCCGCGATCGAGAACTTCAGCTGGGTCTTCTACATCTTCGGCGGGTTCCTGATCTACACCGCGTGGGCGCAGGCGCGCAGCGGCGGGCACGACGACGACGAGGAGTTCAAGGAGAACTTCTTCCTCCGCCTCACCCGCAAGGCCGTCCCGACCACGGACGAGTACCACGGCGACCGGATGGTCGTGAAGCTGAAGGGCAAGCGGTACATCACCCCGCTGTTCATCGCGCTCGTGGCCATCGGCAGTGCCGACATCCTGTTCGCCGTCGACTCGATCCCGGCGATCTTCGGCCTCACCCAGGAGACCTACCTGGTGTTCACGGCCAACGCGTTCGCGCTGCTCGGCCTGCGCCAGCTGTTCTTCCTCATCGACGGGCTGCTCGACCGCCTCGTCTACCTCGCCTACGGCCTGGCGGTGATCCTCGGCTTCATCGGGATCAAGCTGCTCATCCACGCCCTGCACACCAACGAGCTGCCGTTCATCAACGGCGGCGAGCACGTGACGGTCATCCCCGAGATCCCGACCTGGCTCTCGCTCACGGTCATCCTGGCGACCCTGCTGATCACCACCCTGGCGAGCCTGGCGAAGAACAAGCGGGACCGCGTCGAGGGCTACGACAGCCCGACGTCGGCCGGCGACCCGGGGGCCGACCCGTCCGGACGCCACGTGGCCGCCCCGGGGGACCGGGACCCGGGCGTCGGCCCGGTCGACGGCCCGCCGCAGCCCTACTCGGCGCCGGTCACCCGCGGGGACGAGGACTGATCGCCCCACCATGCGCCCGCACGACCTCGAACTGCTCCGCACCCCGGGCGTACCGACGGTGTCCCCGGACGGCCGGATCGCCGTCGTCGCCGTCGCTCGGCCGGACCTGCAGGACGACGAGTACCGCAGCCGGTTGTGGGCGGTGCCGACCGACGGCTCGGCGCCGGCCCGGCCCATCACCAGCGGCTTCCGCGACACCGCGCCGGCGTACTCTCCGGACGGACGCTGGCTCGCGTACCTGACTGCCGAACGCGGCGGGAAGCCGCAGCTCGCCGTGCTGCCCACCGCCGGCGGGGACCCGCGCCGGCTCACCGACCACCACCTCGGTGCGGGCCCGCCGGCGTGGGCGCCGGACTCCCGCCGGCTGGCCTACGTCGCGCGGGTGCCCGAGGCCGGGCGGTACGGCACCGTCGAGGGGGTCGGCGCGGAGGCGGAGGCCCCGCGGCTGATCACCACGCTGCAGTACCGGCTCGACGACGTCGGCTTCCTGGGCGACCAACGCTCCCAGGTCTTCGTCCTCGAGCTCCCGGACGGCGTCGACGAGGCGGCCGCCCCCGAGCCCACCCAGGTCACGGCGGGCGACGCCGACTGCACCGACGTCACCTGGCATCCCGACGGCGGGACGCTGGCCTTCGTCTCCGCCCGGCACCCGCGCGCCGACCGCGACCTGGTGCGGGACGTCTACGAGACCGGCGCCGACGGGACCGGCCTGCGGCGGGTCACCGGCTCGCGGGGTGAGTGCTCCGGCCCGGCCTACGCCGACGACGGCACGCTCTACGTCACCGCCGTGCCCGACCTGGGCCCGGACGGCATCGACTTCGTGGCCCGCCAGGCGGTGCCCTGCCGCGTGTCGGCCGCCGGCGAGCTGCTCCCGCTCCTGGACCCGGAGGAGCACCAGCGGGGGGACGGCACCCCGCGCACCGTCGTGGCCGACGGCGCCGTCCTGGTCGGTGTGGAGCGTCGAGGAGCGGTGGACCTGCTACGGGTGCCGCTGGACGGCGGCCCGCCCGAGCCGCTCGTCGAGGGCCGGTTCTCGGTGCAGGGCATCGCGGCCGGGGGAGGGGTGGTCGTCGCGACGGTGGCGCACGACCGCTCCGCCGGCGAGCTGGTGGCGCTCACCGCCGGCGGGCGCCGGCTGCTGACCCGCTTCGGCACGGTGCTGGGGGAGACGGGACGGCTGCACCGGATGCACGAGCGGACGGCGACGGCGCCGGACGGCTACCCGGTGCACGGCTGGGTGACCACCCCGCCCGGTCCGGGGCCGCACCCCGTGCTGCTCATGGTGCACGGCGGACCGTTCGCGCAGTACGGCTGGACGCTGCTCGACGAGACGCAGGTGCTGGTCTCGGCCGGCTACGCCGTGGTGCAGTGCAACCCGCGCGGGTCGTCGGGGTACGGCTCCGCGCACGGCCGGGCCGTCCGGGGAGCCCTCGGCACGGTGGACGCCGACGACGTCGTCGCCTTCCTCGACGCCGCGCTCGCCGACCCGGCGCTGGACGGCGACCGCGTGGGCATCCTGGGCGGCTCCTACGGCGGGTACATGACGACGCTGCTCATCGGCCGCACGAACCGGTTCGCGGCCGCGATCAGCGAGCGGGCGTTCAACGACCCGGTCAGCTTCGTCGGCTCGGCGGACATCGGCTGGGTCTTCCCGGACCAGTACGTCGGCACCGACCCGGCGCGGGTCGCCGCGCAGAGCGCGCTCGCGGGCGCCGGCGCGATCACCACGCCGACCCTGGTGATCCACTCCGAGCAGGACTGGCGGTGCCCGCTGGAGCAGGGCACCCGGCTCTACGTGGAGCTCAAGCGGAGGGGCGTCCCCTCGGAGCTGCTGCTCTTCCCCGGTGAGGGGCACGAGCTGTCCCGGTCGGGGCGGCCGCGGCACCGGCTGGCCCGGTTCGAGCACATCCTCCGGTGGTGGGCCCGCTGGCTGCCCACGGAGCAGAACCCGGCGCCGTCGTCCGACGGCTGACGGTCACCCGTCCAGGGTGCGCACCACGCGGGCCGGGTTGCCGACGGCGACGACGTTCGCGGGCAGGTCCTTCGTGACGACGGCGCCGGCGCCCACCACCGTGTTGTCGCCGATGGTCACGCCCGGCAGCACGATCGCGCCCCCACCGAGCCAGACGTTGTCGCCGATGGTGATCGGCTCCGCGGCCTCCCACTTCTGCCGGCGCGGCTCCGGCTCGAGCGGGTGCGTCGGCGTGAGCAGCTGGACGTTCGGCCCGAACTGCACGTCGTCGCCGATGGTGATGGGGGCGACGTCGAGGGCGACCAGCCCGAAGTTCGCGAAGCAGCGGGCGCCGATGCGGATGTTGCTCCCGTAGTCGACGTAGAGGGGCGGGCGGAGCTCGGTGCCCTCGCCGACGGCGCCGAGCAGCTCCTCGAGCAGTTGCCGGCGCAGCGGTGCCTGCCGGACGGTGGTGGCGTTGTACGCGTCGGCGAGGTCGAGCGCGCGGGTGCTGGCGGCGGCGAGCTCGGGGTCGTCGGCGATGTAGGGGTCGCCGGCCTCCATCCGCTCGCGCATCGATCGGGTGTCTCCGTCCGCTGGCATGCGGCCCACGCTAGGCGGGGAGCGCGCCCCGCGCTCCGGCCCTACGGTGCAGGGATGGCGCTCATCTACCCGGTCCTGGCGGATGCTCCGGAGCCCGACGAGGCGGCACCACCGGACTTCGCCGAGCTGGCGGCCGACCTCTCCGACCAGTGGCTCGTGGAGGTGGCGCTCGGCGAGGACGGCGACGAGGGCTGCTTCGGGCCGCTGACAGCGCGGGCGGCGTGGGAGCTCGCCGTCGGGGTGGACCAGCGGCGGCCCGGGTGGAGCGTCTCGCTGCTGCCGCTGTACCTCCCGGGCACCGCCGACGAGCTGGTCGCCGCCTTCGACGAGGCCTGAGCCGACGTCACCAGCCGCGGGCGCGCCACTCCGGGAGGGACGGACGCTCGGCCCCGATCGTCGTGTCCTTGCCGTGCCCCGGGTACACCCAGGCCTCGTCCGGGAGCGTGCCGAACAGCCGCTGCTCGACGTCGTCGATCAGGCTGGCGAAGCGCTCCGCGTCGTCCCAGGTGTTCCCGACGCCGCCGGGGAAGAGGCTGTCGCCGGTGAAGACGTGCGTCCCGGCCTCCGGGCCTCCCCGCCAGACCAGCGCGATGCTGCCGGGCGTGTGCCCGCGCAGGTGCACGACCTCGAGCGTCTGCTCGCCGACGGTCACCGTGTCCCCGTGCTCGACCGGCCGCTGGACGGGCACCGGCAGGTCCGCCGCATCGGCGGGGTGCGCGACGGTGACGGCGCCGGTGGCGCTGACCACGTCGGGCAGCGCCCGGTGGTGGTCCCAGTGCCCGTGGGTGGTGACGACGGTGCGAAGCCCGCCGTCGCCGATGAGCGCCGCGAGGGCGTCCGGGTCCGCCGCCGCGTCGACGAGCAGCTGCTCGCCGGTGGCGGTGCACCGCAGCAGGTAGGCGTTGTTCGCCATCTCGCTGACGGCCAGCTTGGTGATCGTCATCCCCGGCAGTTCCCGCACGTCGGGCGCTCCACCGACCTCGACGTCCCCGGTGTACGAGCTCATCTCCGGCCTCCGTTCGGAAAGTGTCGGCATGCGCCGTTACGGTCCAGGCATGGACGCTAGCGGAGGTGCCGGCCGGCCCTCGACGGAGCGGAAGGTCGCGCAGCTCGTCACGCAGAACGGTGCACCGACGGCCGTCCCGGACGGGACGCCGAGCGATGCCTCGCTGGTCGGCCTGCCGGCCGCGGAGATCGCCGCGCGGGTGCGGACCGGCGAGGTGACCGCGGTCGACGTGGTGCGCGCACACCTCGACCACATCGACGCGGTGGACGCCCGCGTGGGCGCCTTCCGCGTCGTCCGCCGGGAGGCCGCGCTGGCCGAGGCGGCCGCGGTCGACTCCAGCCTCACCCGGTTCGCCCTGCCGCTCGCCGGCGTCCCCGTGGCGATCAAGGACAACGTCGCCGTCGCGGGGGAGACCTGCACCGACGGGTCGCCGGCCTGCCCGAGCGGCCCGGAGCCCAAGGACCACCCGGTGGTCACCCGGCTGCGCAAGGCCGGCGCCGTCGTCGTCGGCATCACGCGGGCTCCCGAGCTCTGCCTGTACGCGGCCACCGACGGTCCGGGCACGGTCAGCCGGAACCCGTGGGACACCGCGCTGTCGCCGGCGGGCAGCTCCGGTGGCAGCGCCGCCGCCGTCGCCTCGGGGTCGGTGCCGATCGCGCACGGCAACGACGGCATGGGCTCGCTGCGGTTGCCCGCCGCCGCCTGCGGCCTGGTCACGCTGAAGCCCGGCCGTGGCGTGGTCCCTGGTGGCATCGGCGCGGACGACTGGTCGGGCATGGCCGTCAACGGCGCGCTCGCCACCACGGTGGCCGACCTGGCGCTGGCCCATGCGGTGGTGGCGGGGGAGACCCCGGAGCCACCTCCGGCCCCCGACCGCCCGCTGCGCGTCGCGGTGAGCACCCGCTCGCCGGTCCCGGGCGTGGGAGCGGACGCGGCGACCCGGTCGGCCGTCGATGCCGTCGTCGCCGAGCTGGAGGCCGCCGGGCACACGGTGATGCGCCGCAACCCCCCGATCACACCGGGCGCCGCAGCCGGCGCGCTGGTGCGCTGGATGGCCGGCGCCGAGGACGACGCGGAGGCCCTCGGCATCCCGCGCCACGAGCTCCAGCCGCGCAGCCGCACGCACGCGCGGCTCGGCCGGCTGGTCCGCCGTCTCGGCCTGGTCCGGCCCAGCACGCAGGAGCGGTTCCGCGCGCGGATGGTCGCGTTCTTCGCCGACGTCGATCTGCTGCTCACCCCGGTGACGACCGGTCCGCCGCTGCCCGCCCGGCCCTGGCACGAGCGCGGGTTCCTGGCCAACGTCACGGCCAACGCGCGCTGGGCGCCGTGGACGGCGGCGTGGAACCTCGCCGGCCTCCCGGCGGCCGTCCTCCCGGCCGCCCAACGGCCGGACGGCCCGCCGGTGGCCGTCCAGTTCGTCGGCCCCCCGGGTGCCGAAGGGCGACTACTCTGGCTCGCCGGAGAGCTGGAACGCCGGCTCCCGTGGCGCCGGTACGCGCCGGTCTTCGACCCCACCGCCGTGGAGGAGCCCGCCTCCTGAGGCCTGGGCCGTCCGCGGCCGGCAGGCGCACGTCACACCCCGTGGGCGGACGACCGCAGCGGGCCCCGACGTTGCACCTCCCCGCACCACCGCGACATCCACCAGCGACCGACAGGGAACACATGGACCGGCTCGTCGTCCGCGGCGCCCGAGAGCACAACCTCAAGGACGTCCACCTCGACCTCCCCCGCGAAGCACTCATCGTGTTCACGGGTCTCTCGGGCTCCGGCAAGTCGAGCCTCGCCTTCGACACGATCTTCGCCGAGGGGCAGCGCCGCTACGTCGAGTCGCTGTCGGCCTACGCCCGCCAGTTCCTCGGCCAGATGGACAAGCCCGACGTCGACTTCATCGAGGGCCTCTCGCCCGCGGTCTCGATCGACCAGAAGTCGACCAACCGCAACCCGCGGTCCACCGTCGGCACCATCACCGAGGTCTACGACTACCTGCGCCTGCTCTACGCCCGTGCCGGCCAGCCGCACTGCCCGAACTGCGGCAAGCCGATCTCCCGGCAGACGCCGCAGCAGATCGTCGACCAGGTCCTCGCCATGGAGGACGGCACCCGGTTCCAGGTGCTCGCCCCCGTCGTCCGCGCGCGCAAGGGCGAGTACGTCGACCTGTTCAGCTCGCTGCAGACCCAGGGCTTCTCCCGCGTCCGCGTCGACGGCGTCGTGCACTCGCTCACCGAGCCGCCGAAGCTCAAGAAGCAGGAGAAGCACTCCATCGAGGTGATCGTCGACCGCCTCACCGTCAAGGAGAGCGCCAAGCGCCGCCTCACCGACTCGGTGGAGACCGCCCTCGGGTTGGCCGGCGGCCTGGTCGTCCTCGAGTTCGTCGACCTGCCCGAGGACGACCCGCAGCGCGAGCGGACCTTCTCCGAGCACCTCGCCTGCGTCGACGACGGCCTCTCCTTCGAGGCGCTCGAGCCCCGCTCCTTCTCGTTCAACTCGCCCTTCGGCGCCTGCCCGGAGTGCACCGGCATCGGCACCCGCAAGGAGGTCGACCCGGAGCTCGTCGTGCCCGATTCGGAGAAGAGCCTCAACCAGGGCGCCATCGCCCCGTGGTCGAGCTCGATGAGCAACGAGTACTTCACGCGGCTGCTCACCGGCCTGTCCCAGCAGCTCGGCTTCTCCATGGACGACCCGTGGGAGCGACTGCCGGCCAAGGTGCAGAAGGCCGTCCTGCACGGCTCGCCCGACCAGGTGCACGTCCGCTACCGCAACCGGTACGGCCGCGAGCGCAGCTACTACGCCGCGTTCGAAGGCGTGCTGCCGTTCCTCGAGCGCCGGCACGAGGACACCGACAGCGACTACATGAAGGACAAGTACGAGGGCTACATGCGGGACGTCCCGTGCCCCGTCTGCCACGGCACCCGGCTCAAGCCGGAGATCCTCGCCGTCAAGCTCAACGACAGGTCGATCGCGGAGGTCACCAACCTGTCCATCGGCGAGGCCGCGCAGTGGCTGGGCGTGCTGGAGCTGGGCGAGCGGGAGAAGGCCATCGCCGACCGCGTGCTCCGCGAGATCCAGGCCCGGCTCTCCTTCCTCGTCGACGTCGGCCTCGACTACCTCTCCCTCGACCGGCCCGCCGCCACGCTCGCCGGCGGCGAGGCCCAGCGCATCCGGCTGGCCACCCAGATCGGCTCCGGGCTGGTCGGCGTCCTCTACGTGCTCGACGAGCCGTCGATCGGCCTGCACCAGCGCGACAACACCCGGCTCATCGAGACGCTCGTCCGGCTGCGCGACATGGGCAACACCCTGATCGTCGTCGAGCACGACGAGGACACGATCAAGGTCGCCGACTGGGTGGTCGACATCGGCCCGGGCGCCGGGGAGCACGGCGGCGAGGTCGTCGTCAGCGGCACCGTCGAGGAGCTGCTGGCCAGCGAGCGGTCGATCACCGGCCAGTACCTGTCCGGCCGCAAGGCGATCGAGATCCCCGAGAAGCGCCGCGAGCCGACGCCGGGCCGCGAGCTGGTCGTCAAGGGGGCCCGCGAGAACAACCTGCGCGGCATCGACGTCGCGTTCCCGCTCGGCGTCCTCGTCGCGGTCACCGGCGTCTCCGGGTCGGGCAAGTCGACGCTGGTCAACGACATCCTCTACACGACCCTGGCCAACCAGCTGAACCGGGCGCGGATGGTCGCCGGCCGGCACCGCACCATCACCGGGCTGGACCAGCTCGACAAGGTGGTGCACGTCGACCAGTCGCCGATCGGCCGCACCCCGCGGTCGAACCCGGCGACGTACACCGGCGTCTGGGACCACGTGCGCAAGCTGTTCGCGCAGACGTCGGAGGCGAAGGTGCGCGGCTACCTGCCCGGCCGGTTCTCCTTCAACGTCAAGGGCGGCCGCTGCGAGGCGTGCTCCGGCGACGGCACGCTCAAGATCGAGATGAACTTCCTGCCGGACGTCTACGTCCCGTGCGAGGTGTGCAAGGGAGCCCGGTTCAACCGGGAGACCCTCGAGGTGCACTACAAGGGCAAGACGGTCGCCGAGGTCCTCGACATGCCGATCGAGGAGGCCGCGGACTTCTTCGCCGCCATCCCGGCGATCGCCCGCTACCTGCGCACGCTCACCGAGGTCGGGCTGGGGTACGTGCGGCTCGGCCAGCCGGCGACCACGCTCTCCGGCGGTGAGGCGCAGCGGGTGAAGCTCGCCAGCGAGCTGCAGAAGCGGCACAACGGACGCAGCATCTACGTCCTCGACGAGCCGACCACGGGCCTGCACTTCGAGGACATCCGGAAGCTGCTGCAGGTCCTGCAGGGGCTGGTCGACAAGGGCAACTCGGTGATCGTCATCGAGCACAACCTCGACGTCATCAAGAGCGCCGACTGGCTCATCGACATGGGGCCCGAAGGGGGCTTCCGCGGCGGCACCGTCGTCGCCGAGGGGTCGCCGGAGTTCGTGGCCACCGTGCCCGAGAGCCACACCGGCCGGTACCTGGCGAAGATCCTCGACGAGGACGCCGTCGCCGCCGCCGGTGCGCCGAAGAAGAAGACGCGCAGGAAAGCCAGCTGAGGCCGCACCCACCGCGTCGGTCCCGGGGCGCCAGACTGCGGGCATGGACCTCACCGACCACGTCGTCATCGTCACCGGTTCGAGCAGCGGGATCGGCGAAGCCGTCGCCCGCAGGCTGGCGGCCGCCGGCGCCCGCATCGTCGTCAACTCCGCGAGCTCGGTCGAGGCCGGGCAGCGGCTGGCCGACGAGCTGCCCGAAGCCGCCTACGTGCAGGGCGACATCTCCGACCCGGCCACGGCGTCCGCGCTCGTCGAGGCGGCCCGCGAGCGGTGGGGACGGCTCGACGGCCTGGTCAACAACGCGGCGGTGACCGCCGACGTCGCGCTGGCCGACATCGACGACGTCACGGTCGACCACTGGAACCGCGTGCTCGGCGTCAACGTCGTCGGCACCTTCCTGGTGTCGCAGGCCGCGCTGCCGCTGCTCCGCGCCGCCGACGACGGCTGGATCCTCAACATCACCTCCATCGCGGGCATCCGGCAGACGGGGAGCTCGCTGCCCTACGCGGTGTCGAAGGCGGCCGTCGACCACCTCACCACGCTCCTGGCCAAGCACGCCGGCGGTCGCGTGCGGGTCAACGCCGTCGCCCCCGGGCTGGTCGCGACGCTGTGGACCGAGACGTGGGACGCGGCCAAGGAGGGAGTGGCCGCGATGGCTCCGCTCGGGCGGGTGGCCACGCCCGACGACGTCGCCGACGCCTGCGTCGGGCTCATCGGCGCCCGCTACGCCACCGGTCAGACGCTGCTCGTCGACGGCGGGCTCGGCCTCGTGGTCTGAGCCGGCCGCTTGTGATCGACGTCACGCAGAGGTACTGTCCGTGTGATTGACGTCATGAGGGTGCATGCCTGCGCCCGTGCGAGGAGGCCGCGATGAGCGCGCTCACGCCCGACTGCGACCCCGACATGACCCACTGCGGGCAGCCGTGGCAGGGGAAGAGCTCCCCGGGAGCCGGGATCGTGGCGGCCGTCGTCCTGCTCGGGATCCTCGGGTTGTCGCTGGCCGTCGTCGCCACGCACGCGGTGTCCGACAGGTTCGACTACGTCGCGGCACCGATCGCGCTGCTCGCGGCCGTCGCGCTCGCTCGCCGCGTCGTGCGCCTCGCTGCCCGCGGGGCGGCCGCCCTCGCGGCCCG
>NZ_LWUA01000235.1 GCF_005222955.1 Blastococcus sp. CCUG 61487
GTGGTCGCGGCGACGGGCGGGGCAGCCGCGGCGGCGGTGGCGACGGTGGGCTCGCCGCCGTCGGCCGCAGGAGCAGGTGCCGGGGAGGGGGTGCCGGTGCCGGGCGGCTCCGGTCGCTCCGGTCGCTCCGGTGGCTGCGGTGGCCGGTGCGGTCCCCGGCGTCGGCTCGCTGGTCGACGCGGAGGGGGCGGTGGCCGGCTGGGGGACCGCCGCGGTCACGGTCGCCTCGGTCGCCGGAGCGCCGGCGATCACCGCTCCCGGTGCAGGGACGCCGGCTACTGCAGGGGAGGCGCTCGCCGCCGGTGCATCGGCTCGTGCGGCGACCACGCCGGGCGGCAGGCCGGTCGCGACGGCGGGTGCCGTCGCGGGAGAGCCCGGTGCGGCCGGTGCGGGGACCTCGGGTCCGGTCGGCGCGGTGGGCGCGGCGGGCACGTCCCCTCCGGTGGAGACCGCACCCGCCGCGACGGCGGTCGTGGTCCCGGCGGTACCGCCGCCCACGCCGGGCACGCCGGGCACGGCGGCGGGGACCGCGTCGCCGGCCGTCGCCGTCGCGGGCTGGCCGGTGCTCTGCTGCGCGCCCAGGGCCAAGGCCCACACCGCGACGGTGAGCCCCGCCGTGGCGGCGGTCTCCGCCGCGCCGTCGACGTCGCCGGGCACGCCCTGCCCACCCGGCTGCCCGGTGCCCTCTCCAGCGCCGTCCGCGGCGTCCTCCACCGGGGCGCGTCCGTCGGACAGGACGCCGTCGAGCGCGGAGGCGAAGGGCGCGGCGCTGTCGGCCTTCCCGGGCTCGGTGGCGCCTCCGCCCGTGGGTGGACGCGTCGTCGGTGCGGCCGGGAGCACAGGGGTCGTCATCGGTAGGCCTCCGCCTTGCTCATCACTGAGCGGACGTAGTTCTGGGTCTCGGCATAGGGCGGGATCCCGCCGTAGCGGTTGACGGTGCCCGGGCCGGCGTTGTAGGCGGCCAGGGCCAGCTCGGTCGAGCCGAACTGCTGGGTGAGGTTCTTCAGGTAGCGCGCGGCGCCGTCGACGGCCGAGGCCGGGTCGAGCGGGTTCACGCCGAGGCCCTGGGCGGTCGCGGGCATGAACTGCATGAGGCCCTGGGCGCCGGCGGGGGAGACCGCCCGGGCGTCGAAGTTGGACTCGACCGACGCGACGGCGGCCAGGAGTGCGGGGTCGACGCCGTGGCGGCCCGCCGCACCCGTGAACAGGTTGGCGTACGGGACACCGGCGACCCCGCCGCCGCCCGGGGTGGCCGGGACGCCGCCGGCGGGGAGGACGCGGCGGATGGCGGTCGGCCGCCCGACGTCCTGCACCTTCACCACCTCGCCGGGCTGCGGGGCGGCGATCATCTGGCCGTTGCCGATGTAGATGCCGACGTGGTCGATCCCCGGCCGGGACGGGGTGTTGTCGAAGAACACGAGGTCCCCAGGGCGGGCCTCGGCGAGGGAGGCCACGGCCGTGCCGCTGGTCGCCTGCTGCGACGACGTGCGCGGGAGGCTGATGCCGAGGTTGCCGTAGACGAGCTGGACGAGGCCGGAGCAGTCCAGCCCCTTCGCCGGGTCGGTGCCACCCCAGAGGTAGGGCACCCCCAGGTACTTGCCGGCCTCGGCCACCACGGCGGTCTCCGACGCGGTGCCGGCCGCGCCGGAGACGTGGCTGCCGGCCGTCGAGCCGGTGCCGGTGAGGCCGGCGGCCGCGGCTGCCGACGCCCAACCGCGCGTGCTGGCGGGAGCGACGACCGGCGCGAAGCGGGCGTGGATCTCGCTGATCCGGGTCTGCACCGAGGTCAGGGCGTCCACGGCACCTCCCCGGGCGTGCCCCGGCCGGCCCGACCGGTGACCAGGTCGTCGACGGCGCGCTCCTCGGCCGCCAGCTCCGCGATCAGCTGCTGTTCCAGGTGGCGCTCGCGGAGTCGCTCCAGCCCCCTGGTCCGCTGCGCGGCCGCCGTCCACAGCGCGCGGACCGCCTCCGCCTGCTCCGCCGACGCCGTCGCCGCCGCCCGCGCGTCGGAGGCGTCGGTGGCGGCGACGCGCAGCAGCGTCATCGCCGCGCGGAAGTCCTCGGACGACGACGTGCGGGGCAGGGTGGCCGCCGCCAGCGCCGTCTCGTACGCCGTCGCCTGGCGGGCGGCCTCGGCCGCGGCGCGCGCCGCCTCGGCGGACGCCACCGCGGCAGCGCGCTCCTGGGTGCGGCGCAGCTCGAGGACCGCCTGCAGCCGGAAGGTGGAGCGCTTCACGGTGCCCGCACGATCCGCTGGAGCCAGGCCCAGGCCTCGGCCGCCGGCGTCGACTCGCCCATGGGCTGCTGGAGGAACGCCTCGATCTGCGGCGCGAGCTCGCGGGCGCGGTCGACCAGCGGGTCGCTCCCCGCCTGGTAGGCGCCGATCTCGACGAGCTCCTTGACGTCGCGGAGGGCACCCATCAGCCGGCGGATCTCGCGCGCGTCGGCCATCTGCGGCGGCGGGATCACCGCGGTGGCCACGCGGGAGATCGACTCCAGGACGTCGACGGCGGGGAAGTGGCCGACGGTCGCCAGCTTGCGGGTGAGCACGATGTGGCCGTCCAGGATGGAGCGGGCGGTGTCGGCGATCGGCTCGTTGTGGTCGTCGCCCTCGACCAGCACGGTGTACAGCCCGGTGATCGAGCCGGTCGCGCCGGTGCCGGCCTTCTCCAGCAGCTGCGGCATCATCGCGAAGACGCTCGGCGGGTAGCCGCGGGTGGCCGGCGGTTCGCCGGCCGAGAGGCCCACCTCGCGCTGGGCCATCGCGGTGCGGGTGATCGAGTCCATGAGCAGCAGCACGTCGCGGCCCTGGTCGCGGAAGGCCTCGGCGATCCGGGTGGCCACGAACGCGGCCTTCAGCCGGACCAGCGGTGGCTCGTCGGAGGTGGCGACGACGACGACGGTGCGCGCCATCCCCTCCGCCCCGAGGTTCTCCTCGAGGAACTCGCGGACCTCGCGACCACGCTCGCCGATCAGCCCGATGACCCGGACGTCGGCGTCGGTGCCGCGGGTGATCTGCGCGAGCAGGCTCGACTTGCCGACGCCGGAGCCCGCGAAGATGCCGAGGCGCTGGCCCTTGCCGCAGGGCACGAGGGTGTCCAGGGCGCGGACCCCGAAGGTGAGCGGCTCCTCGACGCGGGTGCGGGACAGCGCATGCGGCGTCTCGCTGGCGAGGTCGACCCACGAGACGCGCGAGGCCAGCGGCGGACCGCCGTCCACCGGCCGGCCCAGGCCGTCGAGCACCCGGCCCAGCAGCGCCTCCCCGACCGGGACCTGCAGCGGCAGACCGGTGGCCCGCACGGGGGCTCCGGAGTGGATGCCCGACAGCGTGCCCAGGGGCATGCAGGTGAGCCGGTCACGGCCCACGGCGACGACCTCCGCGAGCAGCGGGCGCGGCCCGTGACCCACCTCGACCAGGTCCCCGACGGCGGCCACGATGCCGTCGACGGTCAGGGTGAGCCCCATGGCGCCGGTGACGACGCCGGTGACCTGCGGGCGGGCGGCGACGCGGGCCCGAGCCATCAAGCTGGGCGGGATCACCGGCGCGGCGGAGAGGGTCACGGCGCCAACACCGACTGAACTCGCTGTACGGCGGCGACGAGTTGCGCGTCGATGCGGCGGGACCCGCTCTCGGCGACCGCGCCGGCCCGCTCGATCGCCGGGTCGGCGACCACCCGCACCGACGCGGGCAGCTCCTCGAGCGCATCGGCCGGGATCTCGGCCAGGTCGTCCGGGTGCACCCGCACCACGGCTGGAGCGTCGGCGGGGCACAGCGTGAGGGCGCGGCGCACCGCGTCGAGGACGGGGGAGTCGGCCAGGGCGAGCTCCCGGCCCACCAGGTCCTCGACCAGCGTCAGGACCGAGGCCAGGATCGTCTCGCGGATCTCCTCGGCCGTGGGCTGCGCGGCCTCGTCCAGGCGGCTCGCGGCGGCGCCGAGCGCCGCGGTGGCCGAGGCGATCCGGCGCTCCCACTTCTCCTGCGTCGCCGTGAGGCGCTCGACGGCGGCGCGCTCCGCTTCGGCGACCACGTCGGCGGCGGCGGTCATCCCTTCCGCGTGGCCGGCGGCGTATCCCTCGGCGTGGGCGCGGGCGCGCAGCCGCTCCAGTTCCTCGGCGTACACCTCGCCGAGCCGGAAGGTCGGCCGGCTGCCGGCGACCGGCTGGTCCTCGGCCCGCCGCACGGTCATGCGTCGCTCGATCGGCGCGGCCTGCGGCGGGATGCCCGGTGCGGGGGGCGCTCCTCCGGGCGACTGCCGGTAGGGGCGGGCCCCCACGGCCGCGCCGCCCCGCAGGACGGCGCCCTCCCGCGGGGGCCGGGGCGCGGGGAGACCGCCCGCCTCGCCGCCCCGCAGCACGACCGGGCGGGAGGTCTCAGGCGACGAACTCATCGTCCCCGCCGCGCGAGATGGTGAGGACACCCTGTTCCTCGAGGGTGCGGATGATGCCGACGACCTTGGCCTGGGCCTCCTCGACGGTGCGCGTGCGCACCGGGCCGAGCAGCTCGATCTCCTCGGCGAGGTTCTCGGCGGCGCGCTCCGAGAGGTTCCGCGTGACCTTGTCCCGCACGTCGGGCCGGACGCCCTTGAGCGCGGTGGCCAGGTCGTTGGCCTCCACCTCGCGCAGCACCAGCTGCAGCGACCTGTCGTCGATCGTGACGATGTCCTCGAAGACGAACATCTGCGACCGGACCTGCTCGGCGAGCTCGGGGTCGGTGCTGTCCAGCCACTCGAGGATCGAGCGCTCGGTCGGCCGCGGCGAGCGGTTGATGATCTCGACGAGGGCCTCCACACCCCCGGCGGTGGACATGTCCTGGTGCGCCAGGATCGAGCCCATCCGCCGGCCCAGCTCCTCCTCGACGAGGCGGACCATCTCCGGGGACGTGCGGTCCATCGTGGCGATCCGGTGGGCGACCTCGGCCTGCTGCTCGGGGGCGAACCCGGAGAGCACCTCGGCCGACTGGGCGGCCGGGAGGTGGGCGAGGACGAGCGCGATGATCTGGGCGTGCTCGTCCTTGAGGAAGGTGACGAGCTGGCGGACGTCGGCGTTCCGGAGCGAGGCGAAGGGCACCTCGGTGTAGACGACGTTGAGCCGCGACAGGATGCCCTCGGCCTTGTCCTCGCCCAGGCCCGCGGCCAGGATCTCGCGGGCGAAGTCGACGCCGCCGCGGCCGATGAAGTGCTGGGCGGTCATGAGGCCGTGGAACTCGTTCATGACGTCGTCGACGTCCTCGACCTCGACCGATCCGAGCCGCATGAGCTCGCGGGTCAGGGACTCGACCTCGCGCGGGCGCAGCTTGGACAGCAGGACGCCGGCCTCCTCCTTGCTCATCTGGGCGAGGAAGACGGCCGCCTTGCGCAGCCCGGGCAGCTCGGGGCGCGGCGGAGGCGGTGGCACGGCGGGCAGGTTGCCCCCGGTGGCCGCCAGCAGCTGGTCCATCCCGGCCATCGTCACGACTTGTTCTCCGTCAGCCAGCCGCGCAGCATCGCCGCGACCTCGTCGGGTCGCTCGCTCACCATGGCGGAGATCTCGCCGCGCACCTTCTGCCGCTCGGCGGCCTCCAGCTCGGCGGCGGCGTTGTCGATGGGCGCCTCGCGCGTGCTGGCGATCCGGATGCGGTCCAGCTCGGCGAGCATGTCGTCGGTCAGCTCGAGCGGCTCGTAGTCCTCCTCGATCTCCTGGCCGCCGCGGCGGGAGCGCAGCCAGACGACCAGGACGACGAGCGCGATGCCGGCGGCGATCCCCCCGGTGCGGATCATCGACCACATCTGCTCGCTGGCCTCGGCCTCGCGGGCGGCCTCCATCTCGGCGGCCGCCTGGTCCGCGGCGGTGGTGTCGAACGGCATCGAGGCCACGGTGATCGCGTCGCCGCGCGCCTGGTCCAGGCCGACGGCGTTGCTCACCAGGGCGCTGATCTGGCCCTGCGGCAGGTTCCCCGCGACAGCCTCGTCCATGACGACCGAGACCGTGAGGCGGTTGAGCCCACCGGGAGCGCCCTGCTCCACGGTCATGGTCTCGTTGACGGAGTTGTTCGTGGTGCTCGACTCCTTGGTGTAGGTGGAGTCGCCGCCCCCGGCGTTGCCGGCGGCGTCGGGCATGTTCTCCGGCCCGAGGACGCCACCCACGATGGCGCCACCCGCGCCGGTGTAGTTCTCGGTGGTGGTGCTCTCCGACGTCGGTGGCGTGCCCTCGTCGTAGGTGTAGGTCTTCGACGTGGACTCGCGCTGGTCGAGGTCGACGTCGGCGCGGACCGACACGACGGCGCGGTTCGGGCCGAGCACCCGGTCGAGGATCTGCTGGGCGTTGGCCGCCAGGCGGGTCTGCGTCTCCAGCTCGATCTGCGAGCGGGCGTCGCCGGCGGCCGCGGTCACCCCGGCACCGGGGCTGGCCAGCACCTGACCGCTGGCGTCGGTGACAGTGACCTGGTCGGGGCTCATGTCCGGGACGCTGGAGGAGACCAGGTTGGTGACCGCCTGGATCTGCTCGCCGGACAGCGTGGTGCCGGCCGTGAGCTGCAGCAGGACCGACGCGGTGGGGGAGGCCTTCTCGCGGACGAAGACCTCCTCCTTGGGCAGGGCCACGTGGACGATGGCCTGCTGGACGCCCTCGAGGGACTTGAGCGTCCGGGACAGCTCACCTTCCAGCGCCCGCTGGTAGGTGACCTGCTGCTGGAACTCGCTGGTGGTGATGCCCTGCTCGTCGAGCAGCGCGTACCCGGTGTCCGACCCCGACGGCAGGCCCTTGCCGCTCATCTGCAGCCGCAGGTCGTACACGGCGTCCTTGGCCACCAGGATCGTCTGGCCGCCGTCGCTCAGCTCGTAGGCGACGCCGCCGGCGTTGAGCTCCTCGACGATCGCCGCGGCGTCGCTGGAGGACAGGTTGGAGAACAGCGGCGCCTGGGTGGGGGTGGTGATCCACCGGGAGAAGAAGAACCCGCCGAGGAGCAGCCCGGCGAGCAGGAGGCCGATGACGACCTTCTGTCCCAGGCTGATCGTGGCGAACGCGGAGCGGGCACGCTCCAGCGTCCCGGCGAGTGCCGTCTTCATCAGATGGGCATCCTCATGATCTCGTTGAAGGCCTCAACGGCCTTGTTCTTGATGCCCACGACCATCTCGACCGCCAGGGATGCCTCGCTCCTGGCGATCATGTAGTCGTGCACGTCCTTCAGGTCGCCGGTGGCGGCCTGGGCGGCCAGCCCGTCGGCGCTCGCCTGCGTGGCCTGCAGCTGGTCGAACGTCGAGGCGAGGACCGAGGAGAAGGCGTCCCCGCCGCCGGCCGTCCGGGCGGTCGCCGTGGTGTCGATGCCGGCGACCCCGCCGGTGCCGAAGGCGGCGCCGATCCCCGGGATGCCGCTGATCGGGAAGGTCATGGTCAGCCCTTCCCGAGCTGCAGCGCGGCCTGGTAGGCGGCCGTCGCCCGCTCGACCACGGCGAGGTTCGCCTGGTATCCGCGCTGCGCCATGATCATCTGGGACATCTGGTCACCCAGGTCGATGTCCGGGTACTTGACGTAGCCCTCCGCGTCGGCGAGCGGGTGGTCCGGCTGGTAGACCAGCCGGCCCTCGGGGTTGCCGAACTCGGCGCGGGCGACGCGGACCCCACCCTCACCGGTGCCGTAGTCCACGGCCCGGGCGACGATCATGCGCTGCTGGAAGGCGTCCTCGTTCGTCCGGGACACGGTGTTGACGTTGGAGATGTTGTCCGAGACGGCGTCCAGCCACTTGCGGTGCGCCAGCAGGCCGGACCCGGAGATGCCGAAGGTGTCGAAGATGGCCACGTCACTGCGTCCTGAGCGCCGTGCGGATGGAGTTGTACTTGCCGTCCAGCGCGCTGAGCGCGAGCTGGTAGCGCAGCCCGGTCTCCGTCGCGATGAGCGTCTCCGCATCGAGGTTGACGTTGTTCCCGTTCGTGTTCGTGGGCTCCAGGGAGCGGGCGACCGAGCCTCCGCTGATCTGCGGTGTCTCACCGGAGCGCAGCGCGCCGCGCAGCGAGGACTCGAAGTCGGTGCGCCCGGCCAGGAAGCCGGGCGTGTTGACGTTGGCGATGTTGTCGGCGGTGACGCGCTGGCGCTGCGCCAGGCCGGACAGCGCGGCGTGCAGCGCCGCCGGTGTGATCTCGCCGATCACGAGGACGGCCGCCAGGGAGAGCGGGACACGATCGACCTCCGGGTATGCGGAAGGCACTCGCGAGCGAGTGGAGGGTCCGCCGATCCGTGGCGAGGTGGTGCTGTCCGTGCAGGTTCTTCATCGGCACCCGGGCTCCGTCGACTGACCGGATCACCGCCACGCGAGGGTCAGCGGTGGGAGCAGGGAGAGGTGGGGCGGGTGTGACCCACGGTGACCTGGCCGTGTCCCGCGTCGACTGGGACGGGGGAGTTGGCACCTTCCGTGGTGGATCGCTCCCGGAGGGACCTGTTTCCGCGGAGGAGCACGAAGCCCCGCCTCCGGCGGGGGCCGGCGGCGGGGCGGGAGAGACGGGGCCAGGGAGGTGGAGCTGGGTCGGGCTAGAGCCCGCGGTCGATGAACGACGCGACCGGGCGGGTCGGCGCGTACGACATCCGGGCGGCGAGGTCGCGCTGCTTCTGCGACTGCGTGATCCGCTCGACGAGCTGCTCGGCCACCGCGAGCTGGTGCTGCAGCAGGCGGGCGGCGCGTTCGCGCAGGTTCTCGGGGAGCGGTCCGAGGTCGTTCGGCGGGACCCAGTCCTCCGTGCGGCGTCCCCACGTGGCGATCTCCTCGGACCGGTTGCGAGCCAGCGCCGCCTCGGCGTCGAGGACGTCGCCCTCGAGCTCGTCGAGCGCCTCCTGCCAGTCCTGGGGCTTGCGCCGGCGATCACGGTCACCAGCGCTCGCGAGCGCCCGCGCCTCGGCGGCGGGCGCGTAGGGGCTGAACCCGAACCCCGCGGCGGCCGTGCCGCTCACCGGGCTCACGCCGGTCATGACGGAGCGCCGGCCAGCGACGCCGCGGCCTGCCGCCACGCGTCGCGGAGGGGCTCGACCACCTGGCGGCAGGAACCGATCCGGTTCGCGTCCTGCTTGATGCTCGCCTGGGTGAGCTCCTGGATCAGCCACTCGTACAGGGCAGCCAGGCGGGGGCCGCCCTCCCAGACGTCGACCCGCAGGCTGGCCAGCAGCTCGAAGATGATCGCCTGCGCGTGCTCGATCTGCTCGCGCGCCTCGTGCGGGTCGCGGGCACCGATGGCGATCTGCGCCCGCTCGAGGTCCAGCGCGAGCCGGTCGTAGAGCATCACCAGCAGCTGCTGGGGGGAGGCGGTGGCGACCGAGTCGCCCAGGTAGCGGGCGCGCAGGGCGGCAGCGCTCATGGGGATGGGCTCCTAGTGTCTGGGCGAGGGGGTCAGGACTTCTTCTGGGACGTGCCCAGGCTCGACAGCTGCGCAGCCAGCCAGTTCCCCTGGTTCTGCATCGTCTGCAGCGCCGTCTCCATGGCGGTGTACTGGCGGCTGAGCGTGCTCCGCCGGAGCTCGAGCCGCCGGTCCCAGTCCGCGATCCGGTCCTCCAGGTCTCTCGCCCGGGAGTCGCTGCTCTTGGCCAGCGTGGCCAGCGTGCCGGTCGTCGAGTCGGAGGCGGACTTCGCCAGGTCCAGCAGCTTGGCGGCGATGCCGACGGCGGCCGTGCCGTTGTCCCCGGTCGTGGCGAGGTCGCCGTCCGCGCCGCCGGTGGCCGCCACCGCGGTGAACATGCGCTGGGCGATCGCGGGGTCGGCGGTGAGCTTGGCCGTGAAGGCCTCCTTGTCGAAGGAGAAGCGGCCGTCACGGGTGAGCTCGAGGCCGACGGCGGACGCGGAGCCGTCGCCGCCGACCGCGTAGGCGAGGACGTCGAGGACGCGGCTGGACAGCTGACGCAGGGTGCTGTTGCCCTTCAGCCCGCCGGTGGGCGCGGTGTAGGACGAGATCGCCTCGAGCAGCCCGTTGGCCGCGTTGACCAGGGATTCGACTTTCTTGGTCGTCGCCTCGGGGTCGGCGGCGACGGTGAGCGTGACGTCGTCGGCCGGCGCGGAGACGGTGATCGTCGTGCCGTCGAGCAGGCCGGTGAAGGTGTTGGTGGCCGAGCTCATCGTGTAACCGGAGCCGGGGTCGCCCACGGTGATCTCGGCGTTGCGGCCCTGGCTGACGACGTCGAAGTCGCCGGGGGCACCCACGGTGAACGCGGACGCGGCGCCGGTCTTGGTGCTGGTGATCTGCAGCCGGTACTCGGTGTCGGACACCTTGACGGCGCTGGCCGTGAGGCCCAGGTCGCTGCGGGCGTTGATGGCGGCTGCGGCCTCGGCGAGCGTGGCGGTGCCGTCGCTGTTGCGGTCCAGCGCCAGGGACGTGGTCGTCCCGCCGACGGTGATCTCCAGCGTCGAGGCGCCGTAGGCCAGGTCGGAGGCGGTCTGGTCACCGGTCGCCGTCCACGTCCCGCTGCTGACCACCGCGTGCGCACGCGCGACCTGGTCGACGCTGAACGTGACGGTCCCGGCGCTGGCAGAGGCGCTGCTGACGGCGACGACGGAGCTCGAGGAGGTCGACGGCTTGACCTGCTGCCAGGCAGCGTCCTTCATGAGCCCCTCGGCGGCGGTCCGCAGGGCGTCGAAGCGGGTGTTGATCGCTCGGTAGGCGGCGGCCTGCGACTGGGTCGCCGACAGCTGCTGCTTCAGCAGCCGCTGAGGGTTGCTCTCGATCGCGATCAGCTGGTCGACGATCGCGGCCGTGTCCAGACCGGACACCAGGCCACCGACGCTCATGCCGGCCACTGTGCCTCCAAGATCTCAGGGTTCCGTGCGCGGTGAGGGGGGAGACCCGCGGTCTCCCCCCTCACCGGTGGTGCGGTGGTGCTCAGGCCTCAGGCCTGTCAGCCGAGCAGCTTCAGGATGTTCTGCGAAGCGGCGTTGGCCTGGGCGAGCATCGACGTGCCCGCCTGGGCCAGGATCTGGTTCCGGGAGAAGTTGGTCATCTCCTGGGCCATGTCCGTGTCCCGGATGCGGGACTCCGACGCCTGCAGGTTCTCCTGGGTGACGCTCAGGTTCTTGACCGTGTGCTCGAACCGGTTCTGCAGAGCACCGAGGTCGGCGCGAGCGGTCGACACCTCCTTGATGGCCTCGTCGATCGCGTCGATCGCGGCCGCAGCACCGCTGGCGGTGGACAGGTCCACGCCGCTGAGGCCGAGGTCGGCGGCGTCGAAGCCCTCGCCCGAGGCGCCCGACTCGATGCTCACCGAGATGGTGTCGCCCGAGGCGTAGCCGACCTGGAAGTCCACCGACGAGAAGCTGCCGTCGAGCAGGTTCACGTTGTTGAAGGTGGTCTTGTTGGCGATGCGGTCGAGCTCGTCCGACAGCGCGGTGGCCTCGGCGTTGAGGGCGTTGCGCGAGTCGGTGTCGTTGCTGCCGTTGGCCGACTGGACGGCCAGGTCGCGCATGCGCTGCAGGATGGCGTGCGTCTCGGTGAGCGCACCTTCAGCGGTCTGCACGACGGAGATGCCGTCCTGCGTGTTGCGGATGGCGACCTTGAGGCCACCGATCTGCGAGCGCAGACCCTCGGAGATGGCGAGACCGGCCGCGTCGTCGGCGGCACGGTTGATGCGGTAGCCCGAGGAGAGCTTCTCCAGCGACTTGCTCAGCTGGTTGTCGGTGTTCGACAGGTTGCGGTACGAGTTGAGTGCCGCGATGTTCGTGTTGACGCTGAGACCCATGGTGTTCCTCCTTGGACTGGGGTCTTGCTGTTCTCGATCCGCTGGCATCCGTGCTGGCGGGGTGGTGCACTCCCGACTACGGCCGGAGCGGGCGGTTCCTTGACCCCAATCGGGAACTTTCTCGTCCCCGCATCCCCCGAACGGTGGAACCCGGGCGGCCCCCGGCGTCGGGGCCGTGGCGATTGGCACGACCTGCCAACTGGCGCGGGAGACATTGGCCCGCCGTGCGCTTCGCTGCCGCCGGGCGACGGTCGGGGGTCCCGTAGCGTCCGCCGAGCGCCGCGGCGCGATCCGCTGACGACGGCGCGGACGCCGGCGCGTCCCCTGACCGGAAGGGTCCGACGATGCACGTCCTGCTGTCCCACTCGAAGTTTGCCGGCTCCCGGTACTACCGGATGGAGGAGCCGGTGCGCGCCGTCCTGGACGCGGGCGTCGGCATCACCGCGGAGCTGCGCTACGGCCTGCCCACCACGATGAGCGGCCCGGCCAAGCTGGCCTCGTCCGAGGTGCTGGCCGTCGACGCGGGCGACGCCGACGTGGTCGTGCTGCAGCTGCCGAAGACCAAGGCGCAGCTGGACATGGTCCGGGTGCTGCAGGCGCAGGGGGTCGCCGTCGTGGTGGAGATGGACGACCTGTTCTCCGACGTCGCCTACGGACACCTCGGCTACCGCGTCCTCACGAAGGCCAACGTCGACAAGTGGGCCCGGGCCTGCGCCCGCGAGGCGGATTTCGTCACCGTCTCCTCGCAGCTGCTCCTCGAGGAGTACGCCCCGCACGGTCGCGGCATGGTCATCCCCAACGCCATGCCGCGCCGGAACGTCGAGCTCCCGCCGGCCTACGAGCGCGAGACCGACGTGGTGACGGTCGGCTGGACCGGATCGGTGGCCAGCCACCCGTACGACCTGCAGGTGATGGAGTCCGGACTGCAGCGGGCGCTGGACGACCACCCCGGACGCAGCCGGTTCGCGATCCTCGGCCAGGCCTTCGACGCGCGGAAGCGGTTGTTCCTCAAGGACGACCCGCTGGAGATCTCGTGGATCAAGAGCGTCGACGAGTACGTCGCCGCGATCGGCGAGGTGCTCGACGTCGGGGTCGCACCGCTGCGGGTCGACCGCTTCAACACGGCCAAGAGCTGGCTCAAGGTGATGGAGTACTCGGGCCGGGGCGTCTTCTCCGTCCGGTCCGCGACCGCCGAGTACGAGCGGCTGGGCCTGGGCATGCGGGCCAAGCGCCCCCGCGACTGGGCCGCCCACCTCAGCCGGGCGATCGGTGACGCCGACTTCCGTCGCGAGACCGCGGCGGCCGCGCACCAGGAGGTCCTCGCCAAGCACCTCACCGAGCACACCGCCGAGCTGTGGGCCACGGCCTGGCGCCGCGCCGCGGACAATCGGGCCCGGAGCCGGCGCATCGGCGCCTGACGAGGCGGACGACGAGAGGGCGGGAGCACCGGGGGACCGGTGCTCCCGCCCTCTCGTGCGTCGGGGCTCCGTGGAGCCGGTGCGCGTCCGAGGAGTCAGGCCGTCCGGGGCGCCGGACGGAGGGCCGTCGCCCAGGGGTTCGCGCCGGCGGGTGCCCGTCGGGGCGGGGGAGGCAGGGGAGCGCTGCGCCCGGCCACCCGGTCGACGTAGCTGCGCTGCTGGTTGCGAGCCCGCACCCCGCCCTGCGCGGGTACCGCGGTGCCGTCCCAGACCTCGCTCATCGCCGCGTGCAGCAGGGTGAGTGCCCGGGCGCGCATCTGCGAGACCCGCGACAGGGTCACCCCGAGGTCCTCCGCGATCTCGGTCAGGGATTCGTCACCGAAGAAGTTCCGCTCGACGACCTCGTCGAGCCGGTCGGGCAGCGCACGGATCGCCTCGTGCAGGTAGCGCGCGAGCTCGCCGCGCAGCAGCGCCCGCTCGGGGGACTCGCCGGTGTCGGGGAGGTCCAGCGAGCCGCCGGCGTCACCGGTCTCGGCGTCGATGCTGACCATCACCGCGCGGTGGACGTCGACCTGGAGGCTGTCGAGCTCGGCGCGCGGCACGCCCAACGCCTCGGCCAGCTCCTCCCGCGTCGGGGGACGGCCGAGGGAGATGGTGAGCGCGTCGGCCGTGGCGTCGGTGCGTCGCGCGGCCGCGCGCACCGAGCGGCTGGCCCAGTCGCCGGAGCGCAACTCGTCGAGGACGGCACCCTGGAGGCGGGCGAGCGCGTAGGTCGCGAACGAGGCGCCCGCAGAGGGGTCGAAGCGCTTGGCCACCTCGACCAGCGCCACGTGGGCGCAGGAGACCAGGTCGTCGCGGCTGACGTGCGCGGGCAGCGAGATGCGCGCCGCGACGGCGTTCACGGCGAAGGTGGCCAGCGGCAGGTGCGCGGTGACCAGGGCGTCGATCTCGGCCTGGTCGCGACCGGGCCCGGCGGTCGACTTCGACGGATGCGGTGTGCGTCCGGACGCGGTTCGCTCGCTGGGGATCCGCTCGCGCCGGGAGCGCTCGGACGCGAGTGCACGGGCTGGGCTCACGTCCTTCTTCTCGGCTGACCGGAGCGGGGGTGGCACCGCCCATCGGCAACTTTCCGCCGGTACTTGAGCCCTCCTCGCCCGCTCGGCTTGAGGCGGCGGCCTCGGGTGCCGAAGCCAGCACCGACGAGGGTGTGCGCCGACCGGCTTCCGGGGCGCGACCGGCACGAGACACGGAGAGGCGGTGGACGCGTGGACTACCAGCACCTGTCGACGTTGCTGTGGCGGGAGCAGGAGCTCCTGGACCTCCTGCTGTTCAAGGCGGAAGAGAAGCAGTACCTGATCGTCACCGGGAAGACCCGCTGGCTGGCGCGGATCGCGCACGAGATCGAGGTCGTCCTCGAGCAGCTGCGCACCCTCGAGGTGGAGCGGGCGGCGGTCACCGAGGCGATCGCCGCCGCCATCGGCCTGGAGGCCAACCCGTCGCTGAAGCAGGTGGCGGAGGCCTCGCCGGCGCCGTGGAACGACCTGCTCGCCAAGCACCACGAGGCCCTCCTCGGGCTCGTCACCGACCTGCGCAGCCTCTCCGACGCCAACCGCGAGCTGATCGAGGGCGGGCTGGCCGCCATCGGCGACACGCTCATCCAGACCCGCGCGGCATCGGGCACCTACGGCTCCACCGGCCGGCACGACGACGGCAACCACCGCGCGGTCACCCTGGACGGCGCCCTGTGAGCGGCACCTTCAGCGGGCTGAACGCCGCCACGACGGCGCTCTGGGCGCAGCGGCGCGCCCTGGACGTCGCCGGCCAGAACATCGCCAACGTCAACACCGACGGCTACAGCCGGCAGCGGGCCGAGATGCGCGCGATCGGCGGCAGCGCCGTCCCGGCGTTCTACTCGACCAGTGACGGCATCGGCGGGGGCGTCTCGGTCGAGCAGGTCATCCGGATCCGCGACGCGTTCCTCGAGGGGCGCGGGCACACCGAGCACGCCAACTACGCCCGCCTCAGCACCCAGGCCGCGGCGCTGGAGCAGGTGGAGACGGCCTTCCGGGAGCCCGGCGAGTACGGCATCCAGAGCCTGATGGCCGACATGTGGGACGGGTGGGAGGCCGTGAGCAACGGCCCGGACACCGATGCCACCCGGGCGCAGGTCCTCCAGCAGATGAAGGCGCTGGTCGGCGGCCTGCACTTCGCCTCCGCCTCGCTCGATGCCCAGTGGGAGGTCACCCGGGAGAACCTGTCGGTCCTGGTGGACGACGTGAACGCGGCCGCCACCACCATCGCCGACCTCAACCAGGCCATCCAGCGGGCCACCCAGAACGGGTTGCCGGCCAACGACCTGCACGACCAGCGCGATCTGCTGGTCATGAAGCTGGCCGACCAGGTCGGTGCCACCGTCCGCCCGAGCAAGGACGGCATGCTCGACGTCATCGTCGGCGGCATCGTGCTCGTGGCGGGCTCCAGTTCGGCCAAGGTGGCGCTGGCCGGCAGCTCGGACATGGCCGGTGCGCCCGGGGACAAGGTCCGGCTGGTCACCGCGGCGGGGAACCTCACGGTGAACCCCGACGGCACGGCCGCCGGCCAGTTGTCCGCTCTCAACACGATCTTCCCGGACTACCAGGCCGATCTCGACGCGCTGGCCAAGGGGATCGCCGACGCGGTCAACGCCGTGCACCGCACGGCCTTCGACCGGAACGGCGTCGCCGGCGGGGACGTCTTCGTCTTCTCCGGCACCGGGCCGGACGTCACCGCCACCAACATCCAGGTGGCGTTCGACGACCCGGCCCTGATCGCCGCCTCCGGCATCGGCGGCGCGGCCAACACCGACAACAGCAAGGCCGACGAGATCGCCCAGCTGCGCACCAAGGCCGGCGGTCCGGACGCGACGTACCGCGCGCTGGTCGTCCAGCTCGGCGTGGAGGCCGCCGTGGCCAACCGCGGGGTGGAGATCCAGCAGGTGATCACCAGCCAGGTCGACGCGGCCCGCGAGTCGGTCGCCGGCGTCAACATCGACGAGGAGATGACCAACATGCTCTCGTACCAGCACGCCTACGCGGCGGCCGCCCGGCTGGTCAGCGCGGTCGACGAGATGCTCGACGTGCTGATCAACCGCACCGGCCGCGTGGGGCTGTGATCTGAGTGCGGATCACCCAGCGTGCCGTCACGCTCACCAGCCTGCAGGGCCTCAACCGGAACCTGGACTCCCTGGCGAAGCTGCAGCAGCAGCTCACGTCGGGCAAGGCGATCAGCCGGCCCTCGGACTCGCCGACCGGCACGAACTCCGCCATGCAGACGCGCGCCGAGCAGGCGACGGTGGCGCAGCAGAACCGCAACGTGACCGACGCGAAGGCATGGTTGGAGCAGGGCAGCTCCACGCTGATGGAGATGATGGAGGTCACCCAGCGGATCCGGAACCTCACCTTGCAGGGCCTCAACGGTTCGGCCTCCGAGACCAGCCGCGAGGCGTTGGCCACCGAGGTGGCATCGCTGCGTGACGGCCTGCTCAACATGGCCAACACCAAGGTCATGGGCCGGCCGCTGTTCGGCGGCGTCACCGCCGGGCAGATCGCCTACGACCCTGCCGGCACCTTCGTCGGGGACGACCGCGGCGAGGTGCTGCGGCGGGTCTCCGACAGCGAGCTGCTCCGGGTGGACATCAGCGGACCGCAGGCGTTCGGCACCGGCGCCGACAACCTGTTCGTGGTCGTGGGCCGCATCGCCGACGACCTGATCAACGACCCGGGGAACCTCGACACCGACCTGGCGGCCCTGGACGCGGCGTTCAAGACGATGCAGAGCGCCGTCGCGGACGTGGGGGCCCGGGGGTCCCGGCTGGAGCAGGCCGAGCAGGTGAACCTCGATCGGGAACTGGTGCTGCGCACGCAGCTCGACGCGGTCGAGGGGATCGACCTGCCGAAGACGATCATGGACGTGCAGATGAAGCAGATGGGCTACGAAGCGGCGCTGGCCGCGACGGCGAAGGCCATCTCGCCCACGCTGCTGGACTACCTCCGCTGATGGACGGCCGCACCGCCCCCGCGGCCGTTCCTCCGCAGAGGGAGGCGGCATGACGCCGTCCCCGGCGACCCTGGCCGCGCGCACGCACGCCCCCGCGTGCGCGCCGGTCCGGGGACGCCCTGCCCGCGGGGCCGCCACCATCCAGGTGCTGGCCCTCACCGAGCCCCTCCCGGGCTTCCCCGCCCACCGGGACTACGCCCTGGTGCCGGCGGACACCACCGGCCTGCTCTCCTGGTTGCAGGCCGTCGCCCCGGACGGACCGCGACTGCTGGTGGCGCGGGCGGAGGCGTGGTTCCCCGACTACGCGCCCGCCCTGCCGGCGGCGGTCCGGACCGAACTCGGTCTGACCGGCGGAGCCGCCCCGGACGTGTACTGCGTCCTGACGGTGCCGGACGGGGACGTCATCTCGGCGACGGCGAACCTGCGGGCGCCCGTGGTGGTCCATCCGGCCACCGGTCGGGCGCGCCAGGTGCTCCTGTCCGACGCGACACATCCCGTCCGGAGGCCCGTGCGCCGATAACACACCGGACGGGGCGAGAACCGCGCCCCCGCACGTACGACCAGCACGCCACGGACGGCCACAGCGAACCCATGGAGGGGTAGCAGATGCTCACACTCACCCGCAGCGTCGGAGAGACGATCCGCATCGGCGACGACATCGAGGTCCACGTCGTCGAGGTGCGCGGAGGAACGGTCCGGCTGGGCTTCAAGGCCCCGCGCGAGGTCGCGATCCACCGCGAGGAGGTCTACCGGCAGATCGCCGAGGCCAACCGCCTGGCGGCGCAGGTGACCGCCGACAGCATCGGCGCGCTCGCTGCCTTCGCTCCCGCCGCTCCTCCGGACGAGCAGGCGGAGCCGGCACCCGCGGAGCGCCCTGCCTGACGAGATCACCACAGATCCGGCCTGGCCACGTCGGCTGGTGTTGCCCGAATGCTCATCACGACGCTCGCCGTCGCAGCGACACGGGCAACATCTGCCGAAGTGGGCGCTCAGAAGTGCGCATGACACGGCGAGTGTTGTGCCCTCGGTTGTCGAGTGCATAGGGCAGATTTTCCCCCAAGCAAGTGACAGGGGGCGATCAAGGTGCAACACAACGCAATCAGCGCGCAGGCCGACGTCGAACACGGCGGCGAGCAGGAGTCCGTGGTGGTCCACGTCCAGCTCCGGCCGCGCCGCGGCGCCACCCGCAAGTGCCTGGCTGCCCTCGCGTCGCTCGCCGCAGAGCACGAGGACGTCTCGTTCGCCGTCTCCGGGCTCAGCAAGGACGACCGGGTCGTGCGCGTGACGGTCGGCGTCGATCTCGGGCCGCGGACGGCGGTGGCGAAGTTCTCGCCGCAGGCGCAGGCCGCCTACGCGTTCGTCAGCGCCCTCTTCACGTCGTTGTACGACCACATGCCGGTCTACGTGGCCGAGCCCAGCCAGGTCGAGCGCGCCGCGGCCGCCGTCCTGCTCGAGCGGGCGGCCGGCGGTGCCGCGCCCGCCGACGTCGTGGAGTCGCTGCCCGCCACCGGCACCGCGGTCCCCAACCCGCGCCCCGCCGGCCCGGGGGAGCGCATCCCGGCCTGACGGCCGGCTCCCGAGCGTCTTCGCAGGCCTCCTTCCCCGTGGCCTGTTCTTCCTCGTAGTGCCCAGGAGTTCCGGTGTCCGAGATCCTCGCGTCCGCCCCGCCCGTCCACGATCCCCGAGCCCGCGTCCGCCAGCCCCTCGTCTTCGGTGGCATCCCCGAGGCGGAGGGGTGGGCGCTCGCGCCCATCACCGCTCGGGACCGCGTGCACTTCCGCGTCGACCGGGAGCTGCCGCTGGAGGAGTTCCGGGCGGACCTGCCCGACGGCGTCACGGTGAGCTACGACCAGGGCGACGGGCTCTACCGGGTCGACGGCGCCCGCGGCTCGGCGTCGGTGTTGGCCGACTGGGTGCGGGCCTGGTGCGCGCGGCACGGCTGCTCCACCGTGGGGCTGCGCGCCGAGACCGACGTGCGTCGGCGGGCGCCGAGGGACCTGCCCCCGGAGTTCCTGGCCGACCTGTGCCGACACTACGGGCCGGTCAGCCTCAAGCGGCTGCAGCGCAACATGAGCACGATCCGGCTGCACCTGCCCGACCCGGACGACCTCGGCCAGCAGGTGTACGAGTGGGTGCTCAAGGCCGTCGCGCAGTTCGACGAGACCAAGTCGGTCCCGTTCGGCGCGTTCCTCGCCACGCAGCTGTCCAAGTGGGTGCACGACCTGGGCCGCAACGCCCACGGGCGCACCGCCGCGGACACCGAGCACAAGCAGCAGAAGGCCATCGCCGCCTTCATCGCCGAGCACCAGCGCCGGCCCAGCGAGAAGGAGCTCGCCGACTTCATGGGGCAGAGCGTGGCGACCCTGCGGCGCAACTCGCAGACCGTCGCCACCCTCAACGGCCTGCGCAACCTGCAGTCCCTGGACGGCGGGCCGGACGCGACCGAGATCCTGCTGCCGGACTCCGGTGAGGCGCCCGACGAGATCATGGGCGAGGCGGAGCAGACGCTGCTGTCCCACGCGCTCACGGCGGCCTGCGCCCCCGATCCCGACGCGCGCCGCGACCAGCGCGCCGGCCAGCCCAACGTGCTCGGCTGGGCCACCTGGTACCTGACCACGTGGGGCGGGCAGACCAAGACGCAGCTGTCGGCGGAGCTGAACACCTCGGTGCGGAACATGAACGTGTACGCCGACCGGGTGGAGCGCGCGCTGAAGGCCCGCCTCGCCGAACTGGCCGACTAACCGCTTCTCCGTGTTGATCAGGAGGCCTGGTCGTTCCGGGACTTCCCTCGCCGTCGACCGCGGGGGAGGTCCCGGAACGGCGAGGTAGGACGGCGGTTGTCCACAGCCGACGGCGCCGCCGCCCCGCCGTCCCGGCCGTCGACTCCACACTTCCTCCGTGCACCCGGAACTGAGCGCCGCCGCCCGCCTCGGCGTCTTCACCAGCCAGGAGGCGCTGCGGGCCGGCTACGACGTCGAGGACATCCGCTCCGAGCTGCGTAGCCGGCGATGGTCGCGCCTCCGCAAAGGCGTCTACATCGCCACCGACGAGCTGGCGACGGCGACCGACCGGGATCGGCACCTGATCGACTGCGTCGCGGTCCTGCTCGGCCTCGCCGACCGCCCGGTGCTCAGCCACGCCTCGGCGGCGCGGCTGCACGAACTGATCGTCCCCCGATCGGCCTCGGACGAGGTGCGGCTCACCACGACCGGGCAGTGGCGCCGCGGCCGCCGCTACCGCGTGGCCCAGGCCGCGCTGGTGGCGGGGGAGACCACGCCGTGGCTGGAGTTCGCGGCCACGTCGGTCGCCCGCACCCTGGTCGACTGTGCCCGGGAGTGGTCGGTGACCGACGCCGTCGTCGCCATGGACTCGGCCATCAACGAGCGCAAGGTGACTCGCGCCGAGCTCCTCGAGGCGGTGCTCGGCGGGCGCCACCGGGTCGGGATCGCGAAGGCGGCCCGGGCGTTGGGGCTGGCCGACGGGCGCGCGGAATCGGCCCTGGAGACGAGGGGTCGGTTGGCCATCCTGGCCGCCGGGCTGCCACGACCCGAACTGCAGGTCGAGATCCACGACGACGGCGGTCGCTTCCTCGGGCGGGTGGATGCCTGGTACGAGGACGCCGCGGTCGCCATCGAGTTCGACGGACTGGTGAAGTACACCGACCCGCGCTACGCATCCTCGGCCGGCCAGGTGCTGTGGCTCGAGAAGCGGCGCGAGGACGCCATGCGCGCACGCGGCATCCGGTTCGTCCGCATCGGGAACGCCGACCTCGGCCCGCCCTGGACGGAGACTGCTGGCCAGATCGGCGCGCTGCTCGCCGCTCCCTTCATCGGGCTCCGTCGCTTCCGGGCCGTCCGCACCGACGAGCCCGACGGGGCCTCGGACGTCGCCTGACGCCCGCCGGCGCCCTCCTCCCTCGTCGCTCCGTCACCTCCCTCGCGGTCGACCACGAGGGAGGTCCCCGGATGACCAGGAGGGCTGATCATCATCGGGCGAGGCAAAACGTGGCGGTGGAGGGGTCCATCCGGGTCGTGCGCTGCCGATATCCACCTCGTGACGCCACGCCCCAGCACCCGCGACCTCGCAGGTGCTGTCGGCGCGGCGAAGGTGTTCCGGGGTGACGTCCGATGAGCGCGGAACCGGCCGCCGGGTCGGGGGCGGAGGTGCTCGTCCCGCACTGGCTCGCCGCCGCGGAACGCGCCCAGCTGGCCACCGCGGTGCGGACGGCGCTGGGCGACCCGGCCGTCCACCCGGTCGCCCGCATCCACCTCGAGGACGTCCTCACCGAACTGCACGTGGCGGCCGCCCGCGACGCCGTGTGGCCGGCGCCGGCGGCGCGGGTCCGGCTGGCCACCGGCTGGGACGCCGACGTGCTGCCGGTGCGGCTGAGCACCGCCGAGGTGTCGGCCGTCCTCTCGGTCCCCGCGCTGCCCGCAGCGCTCCGCGTCCGGCTGGCCGGGGACGGGGCGTGACCACCTCGGCCTCTCGCAGCTCCGGCAGTGGTCTGCTGCAACGGCTGCGCCCGGTGCCCGTCGACGTCGCCGACCTGCTCGAGGTGGCCGAGGCGGTGCTGCCCGCCCTGAGCGGCCCGCGCCTGCGGGTGGACCTCGTGCGGCGGACGGCGAGCGGCACCGTCGTCGTCCTGGAGGAGCACGAGCGCAGCCTGCGGGTCGGACTGCTCGAACTCGCCGACGAGCTGACCCGCGCCGGGGTGGCACCGACCCACGACTCGATCGCTGCCGCCCTGGTCGCCTGGGTGGACCGGCGTCCGGTGACCGACGCGAGCGCCGCGACCGACGGCGTCGCCGTCCTCGACTGGACCGACGGGCGGCGGACCTCGGTGGGCTGGCGGGTGGTCGTCCGCCGCGGGCAGTCGGCACTGCCGTGGAGCCCGGTGAGCGGGAGCTCCGCCGACGACGTGCGGCGCACGCGCGCGGCCGCGCTGGGGCGCTCGCGCGAGGTCGACCTCGCCCTGCGGGTGGAGGGCCCGGTGGCGCTGTGGTCCCACGCGTCGGTGCCGATCCTGGCGACGACGGTGCTGGCCGCCCCCGACCGGATGCTCGCCCGCGTGGTCGCCGCCGGCCTCCCCGCCGACGACGTGCACGTGGTGGTCACCCCGCACCGGCCGGTCGCCTGCGCGGGCCGCGGCGTGGCCGCTCGGCTGTCCGGCGAGACGACCGAGGCCAGCGTGACCCTCGCGTGGTCGGAGCTCGCCGACCTGCCCTGGCTCTAGGACCACGCCCGGGGCGGCTGCCTCAGGAGATGAAGCCGAACTCCCAGTGCCACGGCTCGGGCTTCTCGCCGCCGGGCGCGGCCCAGGCGGGCTGGACGAAGCCGAACCGGCCGGCGTTGGCGGTCATCCACCGCCACTGCGCGGAGCCGGCGACGTTGATCCCGCCGCACAGGTCCACCGCCAGCGCCCAGCCGTGGTTGGACGTACCCGGCACCGCGGCGAGCGCGGGCTTGAGGTGGAACGCCGTCACCTGGCCGGCCAGCGACCGGTAGGAGTCGGTGATGCACAGCGGCGTGCCGAAGGCGGCCCGGTAGGCGGCATCCATGGCGAGGTAGCCGGCGGCGGCGTCGCAGCGCAGCGCGTGCCGGTGCACTCCGAGGCGGCACAGGGCGTCGGTGGGGATCTTGCCGTTGTCGTAGCCGCCCCAGCGCGGGCTCGTCACGCCCGGCGCGGGCAGCTCGGCACCGCAGGGGCCGGTCGGGCTCGTCCCGAGGAGCGGCTCGTTGGGTGCGGCAGGTGCGGCCACGGGGACCCGCACGGCCGCCGAGCCGGCGGCGACCGAGCGGACGCTCACCTGGAAGGTGCCCGCCGAGGCGCCGACGACGTCGCCGTCGCCCAGGTACAGCCCGACGTCCTGGCCGCCGGGGGAGAAGACCAGGTCACCGACCTGCAGGGACTCCATGGGGACGGCGGCGCCGGTGGCCCACTGCTCCTGCGGGGTGCCCGGCAGGGCGTAGCCGGCCAGCAGCCACGAGGAGGCGGTGAAGCCGGCGCAGTCGTAGGTCTCCGGACCCGCGGTGCCGGGGACGAACGGGCGGCCCAGCTGGGACAGCGCGTTGCTCACCGCGGCGACGGTCTCCGACGGCAGCACCGTCACGGGGCTGCTGCCGATCACCGCCCACGCCACACCGGGGATCGGCGCGCCGGCGGAGTCGAGGGCGGAGGACAGGCCGCTCGGCAGGTTGCCGGGGTCGGCGAGGGCGGACGCGGGCGGGAACTCGATGCCCGCGTCGGCGAGCTGGGTCAGATAGGCCTGCCAGCGGGCCACGGCCCGCTGGTTGCGGTCCTGCTGCTCGGCGGCGGCGGGGACGCTGCCCAGTCCGGCCAGCCGCGCGGTGACCTCGGGCGTCAGCCCGGCGACCTCCTCCCGCATCGTCGACAGCGCGACGGCGAGCTCCGCCTCGGCAGCGGCGAGCGCCTCCTCGGCGACCGTCACCTGGGTCTGCGCGACGGCGTAGGCGGCGCGGGTGCGCTCGGCGCGCACCACGGCGCCGTCGAGCGCGCGACGGTCGCGCTCGCCGACGGCGGCGGAGAACAGCACGTCGCTGGTGCGGGCGGGGTGCCCGGCATCCAGGCCGAGGATCGGATGGCGGACGGCGGGGGCCGCCCGGTACAGCTCGGCGGCGCCGGCGGCGACGACGCTCTGGTCGGCCTCGACCTGGGCGCGGGCGGCCTCCGCGGCGACGCGCGCCTCCTCGAGCTGGGCGCGACGGAGCTCGGCCCGCTCCTCGAGCGACCGGTAGCCGTCGGCCGCCTCCAGCAGGGAGCTGCGGGCGGTCAGCGCGAGAGCGGTGACGTCCAGCGGACCGCCCGAGGGGGTGGTCGCGCCCGGGAGCACCACGGTGACGACGGCGGGGAAGAGCAGCGTGCTCAGCGCGACCACGCCCAGCCGGGTCGACCAGCGGGATCCGGTGCGGTCCGCCGAGCCCTGGGCGGTGGGACGACGACGCCTCGCCGCTGGGCGCTTGGTCGTCGGGCGCTTCGCGGCCGGACGCGGATCGGTCGAGCGGCGGGCGCCCGAGGGGGTGGACGCCTTCGCGGCCAGCGCGGTGCGGGCCGCCGCCAGCTGGGCCGGCGTGAGGTCGGGGCGGGCCGCGGCCAGCTGGCGCAGGGCCAGCGCCTCGCGCAGGGCCTGTGCCTCGCGGGCGCTGACCACCGGGCGGCGGGCCGACGGCCCACTCGAGGACGTAGCGCGACTCGAGGACGTGGCGCGGCGGACGGGCGTGCGTGGTGCGGGCACTGCGGTGTCCCCCGGCGGTGTCGTCGTGTCGATGGCCGGCCCGGCTGCGCGTGCAGTCGGGCTCTGGACCTCGTATCGACGAGCCTGGAGGGGCGCCTGAGGAAGGCGAGGGGGGTTCTCACCCCTCCGGGTGAGGGTGAACGTCGGGTGGCGCCCGGAAGGATGAGCGCCGGGGGAGAGCGGTTACGGAGCCCACCAGGCGCCGTGCCGGTGGACCAGGGGGATGCGCAGTTCGCCGCCGTCCTCGGTGGAGACCACGACCTCGACGGCCGTGATGCGCACCGGCCGGCCGTCCCCCTCGGTCTCGAGGACGCTGCCGCTCGCGAGCGGGACGGGCGGGACGACGAGGACGTCGTCGCCGGGCGGTTCGGCCACGGGCGGACCTCCTCCAGGGCGACATCGGACGCGGGCGCCCTCACCGTAGGGGGCGGCCTCCTGACCTGCGCCCCGAGGCTCCCCGGGCGTCCGGGTCGGTGCCGCAGGGGAGGCCCCGAGGCCGCCCGCTCAGCGCTGGTCGAGCGGGACGAAGCTCCGTTCGGTCTCGCCGATGTAGAGCTGGCGCGGCCGGCCGATCTTGGTGGTCGGGTCGGCGATCATCTCCCGCCACTGGGCGATCCAGCCGGGCAGCCGCCCCATGGCGAACAGCACGGTGAACATCCGGGTCGGGAAGCCCATCGCCCGGTAGATCAGGCCGGTGTAGAAGTCGACGTTCGGATAGAGCTTGCGCTCGACGAAGTAGTCGTCCTTCAGCGCGATCTCCTCGAGCTGGCGGGCGAGGTCGAGCAGCTCGTTGCTGCCGCCGAGCTTGTCCAGCACCGTGTCGGCGGTGGACTTCACGATCGCCGCGCGCGGGTCGTAGTTCTTGTAGACCCGGTGGCCGAAGCCCATGAGCTTGACGCCCGGCTCCTTCTTCTTGACCCGCTCGACGAAGCGGGGGATGTCGCCGCCGTCGGCCTGGATCGCCTCGAGCATCTCCAGCACCGACTGGTTGGCCCCACCGTGCAGCGGGCCGAACAGCGCGTTGATGCCGGCCGAGACGGAGGCGAACAGGTTGGCGTGCGCGGAACCCACCAGCCGGACCGTGGACGTCGAGCAGTTCTGCTCGTGGTCGGCGTGCAGGACCAGCAGCATGTCCAGCGCCTTGACCAGCTCGGGGTCCAGGTCGTACGGCTCGGCCGGGAAGCCGAAGGTCATGCGCAGGAAGTTCTCCACCAGGCCCAGCGAGTTGTCCGGGTAGAGCAGCGGCTGGCCGACCGACTTCTTGTAGGCGTAGGCCGCGATCGTCGGCAGCTTGGCCAGCAGCCGCATCGTGGACATCTCGACCTGCTCGTCGTCGAACGGGTCCAGCGAGTCCTGGTAGAAGGTCGACAGCGCGCTCACCGCCGACGACAGCACCGGCATCGGGTGCGCGTCGAGCGGGAAGCCCTTGAAGAACTGCTTGAGGTCCTCGTGCAGGAGGGTGTGCCGCCGCAGCCGCTGGTCGAACTCGGTCAGCTGGGTGGGCGTGGGCAGCTGGCCGTAGATCAGCAGGTAGCTGACCTCCAGGAAGCTCGCCTGGCCGGCCAGCTGGTCGATGGGGTAGCCGCGGTAGCGCAGGATCCCGGCGTCACCGTCGATGTAGGTGATCGCCGAGGTGCAGGCCGCCGTGTTCACGAAGCCGATGTCCAGCGCCACCGTGCCTGTCGTGGCCAGCAGCTTGCTGGTGTCCAGGCCGTCGGCGCCCTCCGTCGCGCGCTTGACGGGAAGGGGCAGTTCTCCACCGGGGTAGCGCAGGGCTACGTCTGTCTCGCTCATCGCGCCTGACGCTACCCCCGCGGACGCCGATGGGCTCATCGTCGGTGCCCGGCGATCCGCCGCGCTGACCTGGCCGGTCAGCCGGCGTGCGGGCCGACGTCGACGATCCATACGGCGGCCGCCCGGTCGGCGTGCCACCGCCCTCCGCGGGGGACCACGGCGAGCCACGGGTGGGCCAGCAGGGTCGAGGGCTCGTCGGCCGGGACCAGCTCGACGTCGATGTCGGTCCCCGCGGCCAGCGCCTGCTCGACCAGCGGCACCGCGCTCTCCACCGCCGACGACGGCACGGCCAGGAGGAGCTTCTCCGCCACCCCCGCGGCCGCGATCTCGCGCAGGGCCTTCACCGTGGCCTCGATCTCTGCCGCTTCGACCGCCGGGGCGGCGAGGGCGACCGGGTAGGTGCGGGCCCACACCTCCAGCTGCTGGGTCAACCGGCCCAGCAGCTGCGGCTCGTGCGCCCGCGCCCAGAGCGGGCCGGTGGCGTCGTCGGTGACCCCGGCGTCGATCTCGACCAGAGCCGCGGTCGCCAGGAAGACGGCTTCGTGCCACGGGCCGTGGTCAGGACTGCTGCCCAACGACACCAGGCGGGCTGCGGCGTGCTGCAGCAGGACCGAGTACGCCCGGCGCCGCTGCTCGACCTCCGGCAGGAAGCCCAGCCGGATGCCGTGGTCGATCAGGCGGACCCAGTCCCGCTCGCCGCGGGCGATGGTCCAGGGCTGGTGGGTGTTCTGCCCGGCGTGCTGGCGGAAGCGGCTGAGCACCCGCGGCGTGTAGAAGGCCGGTCCCTGGGCCAGCAGGTCCAGCCACACCTTGACGTCGGTGACGACGTCGATCCGGCGGCCGTCCGGTTCCCACAAGGTGGCGAGGTCGACGGCGTCCCGTCGGAACAGCACGGTGGTGAACTCACCGATCGAGTTGGTGCAGGACTCCAGGATCGAGTTCCCCAGCTCCCACCCGTCGATGGGCCCCTGGCGGTCGCGCACGGCCGCGAGCTCGCCCAGCAGGCGGCCGTTCTCGTCGATCAGCGACCGCCGGGAGAAGGCCAGGGCGGCGCCAGGGGTCGCCTGCAGGCCCCGCGTCAGCTCGCGCACGCAGTCGGTGGCGAGGACGTCGTCGTGCAGCAGGTACTTCACGAACTCACCGCGAGCCGCCTCGAACAGCCCCGACAGGTTGTCGTGGGCGCCGACGTTGGTCTCGTGGCGGATGACCCGGATGCGCTCGTCCTCGGCCGCCGCCGCGGCGAGGATCTCCGGGGTGCGGTCGGTGGAGCCGTCGTCGCCGACGAGGATCTCCAGGGTGCGGTGGCTCTGCTCCCGGGCCGAGCGCAGCGCCGCCTTCAGGTGCCGCTCGCCGTTGTAGGTGGGGATCAGGATGCTGACCAGCGGCTCGGTCACGGGCGTCTCCTCCACGGGCGTCTCGGTGCACCGGGAGGCTCAGCACCTCCCGCGCCGGCCGGTCGGCCATCGGCAGGTGGCGGCCGTGCCGATCCAGCCGTCCAACCTAGCCGCGACGCGTCCCGGCTCTCGCTCCGTCGGAGCGCGTCGTGCTGTGAGGGACGGCGCACCTGACCCATGGTGACGATGTGACTCGTGCGCCACCGGGGACTTCCCGCCACCGGTCCGTAGCTCCACCCGTGTCATGGTGGATGACATGGCCCAGACGACCTTTCCGTCGGAGATGAAATCGTTCCAGCTCGACGGGGCCAGCTATCCCGGTCTGACGCGGATGGCGGAAGCGCTGCGGGCCAGGCACCGGTTCGCCGCGGACATCGTCGACCGTTGCGCCGCGCTCTTCGGCGCCCGCTGGGCCGACGAGTTCGAGGAGCTGCTCAACGCGCTGTTCCCGACGCAGGAGGCCGTGGACGCGGCGGTCAAGGGCTACGCCGGCTTCGCCATGCACTCGATGCGGCTGCAGGCTGCGTTCGAGCGCGACCTCGAGTACCGGTCGAAGACCTACGAGGAGGCCGCGGCCGAGGTCTACTTCAACGAGCAGCACATGATGGAGGAGTACCTCCCGGGCCTGCTGCTGTCGCACTTCCTCTGGCCGCACCACTACCGGCAGATCCGCTTCTTCGACGAGCTGTTCGTCGAGGCGATGCGGGTGGCCGGCGCCTCCTCGTTCATCGAGGTCGGGATCGGCACCGGCCTCTACTCGGGTCTCCTGCTGCGCCGGCTGCCGCATGTCCGCGGGACCGGCTTCGACATCAGCCCGTCCTCGAAGCGCTTCACCGAGACCCAGATCGCCGCGCTGGGCGTGGCCGACCGCTACGAGGCGCGGCTCCAGGACGTCACGCAGGTCCCCACCGACCCGCCGGCGGAGTGGCTGGTCTGCGTCGAGGTGCTCGAGCACCTGGAGGATCCGGTCGCCTTCCTGCGCGGCCTGCGCGCGACGATGGCGCCGGGGGGCAAAGCATTCATCACGGCCGCCCTCAACGCCGCCCACGCCGACCACATCTACCTGTACCGCACCGCCGAGGACGTGCTGGCCCACCTGACGGAGGCCGGCTTCACGCTGGAGCAGTCCTTCGTCGGCGCTGCGTACAAGCCGTCCCGGCCGGGTGTGCCGGTCCCTCTCGCGGCGGCCTTCATTGTCTACTGACGTGATGCCGTCCGCCGTCGCCTCGGACGAGGTCCGGACGGATGACCGGGTCCTCCGGGGGGAGTTCGTGAACCTGCGGCCGCTCGAGGTCGCCGACGCCGAGCTCACCCTGCGCTGGCGCACGGCCGACCGCGCGCGGTACCTCAACGACGGCGCGCAGACGGTGGAGCAGCAGGCCGCCTGGATCGCGGGCCGCCCGGACAGCGAGTTCAACTACATCATCGAGCTGGTCGACGGCCGCCCCGTCGGGATGCTGTCCCTGTACGCGATCGACCCGGTCAGCCGCCGCGGCGAGCCCGGGCGCTTCCTCATCGGCGAGCAGGCCGCCGTCCAGGGCATCCCGGCCGCGGTCGAGGCCACCAAGCTCCTGTACGACCTCGCGTTCGACCGGCTCGGCCTCGTCCGCCTCTGCGGGATCGCCGCCGCCGAGAACACCCTGGTCATCAAGTGGCAGAAGTTCATGGGGATGCGCGAGGAAGGCCGGCTGCGCAACCACCTCTGTCTCGGTGGCAAGTTCCAGGACGGCATCTACATGGGGCTGCTCGTCGAGGACTACCGGACCAGGACACTGCCCCGAATGAACGCGCTCATCGCCGCTGCGCGGAACCGATAACGACATGACGAAGGACGAACTCGTGCTGGATCACGCCGCTGTGCAGGCCATCGTGCTGCAGGCCCTGGAGACCCTCAACGACGAGCGCGACGCCGACGAGAAGCTCGACGTCGGCCCCGGCACGCGGCTCTTCGGCGCCGACGCGGAGCTGGACTCGCTCGCGCTGGTGTCCGTCATCGTCGACGTCGAGGAGGCGGTCTCGACCGCGTCGGGCCGGAGCATCAGCCTCACCGACGACCGCGCGATGAGCCAGGAGGTGTCGCCGTTCACCGACGTGCAGACGCTGACCTCCTACATCCTCTCCCTCCCCGAACTGGCGTGACGGCGCCGAACTCGGTCTACGGGGGGAAGCTGGCACTGGTCACCGGGAGCCGGCGCGGGGTCGGCCGGCTGATCGCCGAGCACGTACTCGACCACGGCGGACGGGTCGTGGGCTTCGGTCGGGGCGAGTCGACGATCGAGCACCCGGAGTACCACCACGTCCAGGTCGACATCGCCGACCCGGCCGCGGTGCAGCGGGCCTTCGCCGAGGTGAAGCAGGTCGGCGACGCGCTGCACATCGTGGTCAACAACGCGGCGGTGCTCACCTCCCAGTACTCGATGATCATGCCCCCGGCCGCCGCCGCCGGGATGGTGAACACGAACCTGCTGGGCGCCTTCATGGTGTCCCGGGAGGCCGCCAAGCTGATGCGCCGGTCCAAGTGGGGCCGGATCATCAACATCAGCTCGATGGCCGTGGGGCTGGAACCGATCGGCGACTCGCTGTACGCGGCGACGAAGGCCGGGCTCACCACGATGGGCAACGTGATGGCCAAGGAGCTCGCGCCCCTGAACATCACCGTCAACACCCTGGCGATCAGCGCGATCGCCACCGACATGCTCGCCCAGTTGCCGCAGGACAAGATCGGCGAGGTCGTCGCGGGCCTCCCGCTGCCGCGCTACGCCGAGCCCGACGACATCTTCAACGTGCTCGATTTCTTCGCGTCGGAGCGGAGCTCGTACATCACCGCTCAGACGATCTACTTGGGGGGAGTGAACTGACGTGGCCGGTGACGAGGCCCACGTGGTCGGGAACTGGGGCGGCGGCGCCGTCTGGCGGGTCACCAGCGGGAGCTTCCCGTCCAACGCCTACTTCTGCGAGGCCGACGTGCCGGGCGGCGGCGTCCTGGTCGACCCCGGCCTGGACGGGGCGGCCATCGACGCGGCGCTCGGCGCGCACGGTCTGCGCCCCCACCAGGTGTTCTGCACCCACGGCCACTTCGACCACACCGCCGGCGCGTCGTGGTTCCAGACCCGGTACGGCTGCGAGGTCTTCCTCCACGAGGCCGACGCCCGGACGATGAAGAGCTCCAACTTCCTGCTGATGGCGCTGCGGATCCCGGAGAAGGTCACCCTCGCCGACGTCACCTACGTCGGCGACGACGCGACCGTCGACGTCGCGGGCGAGCCGCTGCGCTTCCGCGCGGCGCCCGGGCACACGCCGGGGTCGTGCGTGCTGGAGTTCGGCAACGCCTGGTTCACCGGGGACAGCCTGTACCGGCACGGCCTGGGGCTGTCCCAGCTGCCCGGCTCGGACGAGGAGACGCTGCGTGCCAGCCTGCTCCGCCTCTGGCCCGAGCTGACCGCCGATCGCGGCGTCTACCCCGGGCACGGGGAGTCGGGCGACGGCGCGACCGTGCGCACCGAGAACCGCCAGCTCGGCGCCTTCCTCGGCCTGGTGGCCTCGTGAGCGGCGCACGCCCCGCGGCCATCACCATCTCCGGGGTCGGGCACGTCCTCCCGGAGCAGGTCGAGGACAACGAGACGCTGTGCCGCAACCTGGACGTGACCCCGGAGTGGATCGTCGAGAAGACCGGTATCGAGCAGCGGTACATCGCCGGGCCGGACGACACCGCGTCGGGCTTCGCCACCGTCGCCGCGCAACGCGCGCTGGCCATGGCCGGCGTGCCCGCCGACGAGGTGGACCTGATCATCGTGTGCACCTTCTCCGGCGACTACATCTACCCGCCGGTCTCGGCGAAGGTGCAGCGCGACCTCGTCGCACCGAACGCCCAGATCTTCGACGTCCAGGCCAACTGCACGGGCTTCGTCACCGGCCTGACGCTGGCCTCGGACCGGATGCGGGTCGACCCGACCGTGCGGAACGCCGTCGTCATCGGCGTGGAGTTCCTGTCGCGCTACATCGACCGGACCGACGTCAACACGGCCATCTACCTGTCCGACGGTGCCGGTGCCGCGGTGCTCAGCCGGGCGGCCGACCCCGACGACGGGATCATGGCCTCGGCCTTCCACACCGACAGCTCGAACTTCGAGGCCGTCCGGATGCGCGGCGGCGGCTCGAGCTTCCCGCTGCAGGGCCGGGCCTTCGACCCCGCCGTCGACCTCATGGAGATGAACGGCATCGCCACGTGGAAGCAGGCGATCACCCACCTGCCGAAGGTGGTCCGCCGGGCGTGCGAGAAGAGCGGCGTCGAGCTCGAGTCGGTCGACTTCCTGCTCTTCCACCAGGCGAACCTGCGGCTCATCGAGTACATCGTGCAGAAGATGCGCTTCGACCTGTCGAAGACCTACACCAACGTCGCCCGCGTCGGGAACACCGGTTCGGCGTCCCTGGCGATCGCGATGAGCGAGGCGGTCGAGAAGGGGCTGCTCAAGAACGGCGACACCGTGGTGCTCGCCGCGGTCGGCGCCGGCTTCAACTTCGGCGCCTCGGTGTGGCGCTGGCAGCTCCCGGTCCCGGCGGTGGTCTGACGATGTTCACCGACTTCGAGTCGATCAACGTCGGGGACACCCGGTCGCTGGTCCGGACCATCACCGAGGCCGACGTCCGCCGGTTCGTCGACATGACCGGCGACGACAACCCCTTGCACGTCGACAGGGACTTCGCCGAGACGACCGCCTTCAAGGACATCGTCGTCCACGGCATGCTCGGCGCGTCGTTCATCTCCACCGTGATCGGCACCAAGCTCCCCGGCACGGGCGCGCTCTGGATCTCCCAGAACATGGAGTTCGTGCTGCCGGTCCGGCTCGGCGACGAGCTCACGGTGAGCGCGACCGTCGTCGACAAGCACGAGCGGGAGCGCCTGCTCGACCTCGACACCCGCATCGTCAACCAGAACCAGCAGGTCGTGCTGGCCGGGCGGGGCCGGGTCAAGGTGCTGACCACGGCCGCGCCGGTCGCGGCGGCCGAGCCGGAGGAGCGCCCGAAGGTCGCCGTCGTGACCGGTGGTGCGGGTGGGATCGGCCGGGCCATCAGCCGCCGGCTCGCCCAGGCGGGCTTCCACGTCGTCGTCAACTACAACTCCCGGGCCGACCGGGCCACCGACCTGGTCGGTGAGATCAACGCGATCGGCGAGGTCCGGGCGCTGGCCGTGAAGGCCGACGTCGGCACGGAGGAGGGGGCCCAGGCCCTCTACCGCGCCGCGATCGGGGAGTTCGGCGCGGTCAGCGTGTTGGTCAACAACGCGTCGCCGCGGATCAACCCCAAGCCGCTGGCGGCGCTCGAGTGGGCGGACGTGCAGGCGCAGCTCGACGTCCAGGTGCGGTCCGCGTACGCGATGACCCGCGCCGTGGCGCCCGGGATGGCCGAGCGCCGCTGGGGCCGGATCGTGAACATCACGTCGCAGGCCGTCGACGGCCCGCCGACGCTGAACTGGACCGGCTACGCGATGGCGAAGGGAGCGCTCGCCGTGTTCACCCGCTACATGGCCGCCGAGCTCGGCCCCAAGGGCATCACCGTCAACGCGGTGTCCCCGGGGATGACCGAGACGGCGCTCATCGGTGACATTCCGGAGAAGGCCCAGCTGATGGCCGCGCGGCAGACCCCGCTGCGGCGGCTGTCCCGGCCGGAGGACGTCGCCGCGGCCGTCGCCTACCTCGTCTCCGACGACGCGGGCTTCATCACCGGCGACACCGTCGCCGTCAACGGAGGGATGGTCATGCGATGAGCGTCGACGTGCTGGTCGACGACCCCCGCGCAGCGGCGCGCGAGGTCCTCGCCGCTCCTGGCAGCAGCATGACCCAGGTCATGAAGGCGCTGAGCACGCTCGAGCGCGAACCGCTGGAGCGCACGGCCCGGATCGGGATCTCCTCCTCGGTGACCGTCGATCTGCTGGGTACCTACCTGCGCCGCCACGGGGTGCTCGCGGGCACGCGGATCGAGATCGTCGCGGGCAACTTCGACGACCCGATCGGCGATGTCGAGCTGTTCCGGCAGGCCGGCGTGGAGCACATCGTCCTGCTGCCGTTCTTCGACACCCTGCTGCCCTCGTTCGAGGCCCAGCTCCCCGGACTGTCCGCCGACGTGGTGGACGCGCTGGAGGAGCAGCTGCGCTCCCGGTACCGGGTGGCGCTGGAGCAGGCGCGCGACATGGCCACCGTCTTCCTGGGCACCTTCCACCGGCTGGGCCGCCCGGCCGACGTCGGCGGGCAGGACGTCGTGGCGACCGTGCTGGAGAGGTTCGACCGGGCGCTGCGCGAGGAGGCGGCGGCGTTCTCCAACGTCCGGCTCGTCGACACCGCCGACGTGCTGAGCGAGGTCGGCCGGCCCGCCGCGTTCGACCTGCGCTTCTACTTCCGCGGCACCGCGCCGTACACCGCCGCCTTCCTCGACGAGTTCGCCCGTCGGATCGCCGCCGCCGCGCGCGGTTTCGGCGCGCACTTCCTCAAGGTGCTGGCCCTGGACTGCGACAACACCCTCTGGGGCGGCGTGGTCGGGGAGGACCTGGTCAGCGGGATCAAGCTCGACCCGCACGAGACGCCGGGAGACGTCTTCTGGCGGGTCCAGCACGAGCTGGCCGCGCTGCGGCACCAGGGCGTGCTGCTGTGCCTGTGCACCAAGAACAACCCGGACGACGTCGCGGAGGTCCTCCGGGAGCACCCCTCGATGGTGCTCCGTGACGACGACTTCGTCGTCAAGAAGGTGAACTGGGAGGACAAGCCGTCCAACCTGCGGGCGCTGGCCGCCGAGCTGAACGTCGGCCTGGACAGCATCGTCTTCCTGGACGACTCGAGCTTCGAGTGCGAGGCGGTGCGGCAGCAGCTGCCGATGGTGACGACGGTGCAGGTCCCCGCCCAGCCGTCCGAGTACCCGCGCGTGATCGAGCACGTCAAGGAGCTGTTCCTGGCCGGCGGCGTGACCGCGGAGAGCAAGGACAAGACCGAGCAGTACCGGCAGCGGGCGGCCGCCGAGGAACTGCGGGCGCGGTCGGTGGACCACGAGTCCTACCTGGCGTCCCTGCAGCTCACCGTGCAGCTCGGTCGCGACGTCCCGGCCGACGCGCCGCGGGTCAGCGAGCTGTCGCAGAAGTCCAACCAGTTCAACCTGACCACCCGGCGGATGAGCGTGGCGGACGTCGAGCGGTACATGGCCGACCCCGACCACCGGGTGTACTCGCTGGTGGTCGGCGACACGTTCGGCTCCGCCGGGCTGACCGGCGCCGTCGTGGTCCGCTACGAGGGCGAGCGGGCGCACGTGGACAACTTCTTCCTGAGTTGTCGCGTGCTCGGCCGGGGCGTCGAGACCTCGATCTGGTCGACGATCGTGGCCGACGCGCAGGCCCGCGGCTGCACCGAACTGGTGGCCGAGTACCTCCCGACGGCGAAGAACGCTCAGGTCGCCGACTTCTACAATCGTCTCGGTCTGCGGCTCACCGCCGAGACCGAGGGCTCCCGGTCGTATGCCATCGGCACGGCCGAGTTCGACACCCCACCCCCCACCTGGATCGAGTTGACGCATGTTGGATGAACGCGCCCTGCAAGAGCTCATGGGCACCGTGCTCGAGGTGCCGGCCGAGAGCATCGGCCCGGACACGAGCATGGACACGGTGGAGAGCTGGGACTCGCTGCGGCACCTGACCCTGGTGCTCGCGCTGGAGAGCGAGTTCGGCGTCCAGATCCCCGACGAGGACGCCGGCGGCATCACCTCCTACCCGCTGATCCGCCTGGTGCTGAAGGACCGCCTCGAGGCGAAGGCCTGACCGCGTCGTGGAGTGGCTGATCGACCGGTTCCGGACCGAACCGGACCGCGTCGCCTTCGTGCACGAGGGGCGGTCGGTGACCTACGGCGAGGTCGTCAGCACCGTCGCCGACTTCGAGGCGCGCCTGGAGGCCGCGGGCGTCGCGGCGCGGGACATCGTGGCGCTGGTCGGCGACTACTCGCCGGAGGCGTTCTGCCTGGTGCTGGCGCTCGCGCGGCGGCGGGCCGTGATCATCCCGCTGACCCCGGCCTCGGTGGTCGAGGAGGACGTCGCCCTCGGGGTCTCCGGGTGCGACTGGTACGTGCGGCTCGACGCCGCCGGCCAGCTGGCCTCCATCGAGCACCGCGGGCTGACCACGGAGAACGCCCTCATGGCGGAGTTCCGGAAGGGGACCGCCCCGGGCCTCGTGCTGTTCTCGTCGGGGTCCACCGGGACGCCGAAGGGGATGCTGCACGACCTCGACCGCGTCGCGGAGAAGTTCCGCAAGCAGCGGTCCGCGGCGGTGGCCATCCCGTTCCTGATGATGGACCACTTCGGCGGGATCAACACCCTGCTGGCCATCACCTCCAGCCTCGGCACCGTCGTCACGGTGGCCGACCGCTCGGTCGCCTCCATCTGCGCGGCCATCGAACGCCACCGGGTGCAGCTGCTCCCCGCGACTCCGTCGTTCCTGACGCTGCTCATGGCGTCGAACGCGCACAAGGAGTACGACCTCTCCTCCCTGACCCGCATCACCTACGGCACCGAGGTCATGCCGCAGGCCACGCTGGACCGGGTCCGGGAAGCCTTCCCCGGGGTCCTGCTGCAGCAGACCTACGGGCTGTCCGAGGTCGGTGTCCTGCGGTCGGAGTCGCGTCCTGACGGATCGCTGTGGATGCGGATCGGGGGCGAGGGCTTCCAGACCCGCGTCGTGGACGGGATCCTCTGGATCAAGTCGGACTACGCGATGGTCGGCTACCTGAACGCGCCCTCGGAGTTCGACGAGGACGGCTGGTTCAACACCCACGACGAGGTCGAGGTCGACGGAGAGTGGTTCCGCATCCTCGGACGGGTCACCGACCTGATCAACGTCGGCGGCCAGAAGGTCTACCCGACCGAGGTCGAGGACGTCGTCCTGGGCGTGGAGAACGTGCACGACGTCGCCGTCCGCGGGGAGAAGCACGCCCTGCTCGGCCAGATCGTCGTGGCGACGGTCGTGCTGGACGAGCCCGAGCCCGTGGAGTCGGTCAAGAAGCGGGTACGGCAGGCCTGCGCCGCCCAGCTGGCCAACTACAAGGTGCCCGTCAAGGTGCAGCTCGCCGAGGGCTCGCTGCACAGCTCCCGGCACAAGAAGATCCGGCGCGCCTGAGCGCTCCGTCCTCCCCGCCCGGGCGGGGAGGACGGAGCGGCGTCAGGGACGGGTCATGGAGAGGACGTCGAGGGCCTCGTCGAGCTGCTGCTCGGTGAGCTTGCCCTGCTCGACGTAGCTGCGCTCGAGCACGACCTGGCGGATCGTCTTCTGCTCCTTGAGCGACTGCTTAGCCACGACCGCGGCCTCCTCGTACCCGATGTACTTGTTCAGCGGGGTCACGATCGACGGCGAGGACTCCGCGTACTCGCGGCACTGCTCGACGTTGGCGACGATGCCGTCCACGCACCTGTCGGCCAGCAGCCGGCTGGAGTTGGCCAGGAGCCGGATCGACTCCAGCACGTTGCGTGCCATGAGCGGCAGCGTCACGTTGAGCTCGAAGACGCCGGTGGTGCCGGCGTAGGTGACGGCCGCGTCGTTGCCGATGACCTGCGCGCCCACCTGGATGACCGCCTCGGGGATCACCGGGTTCACCTTGCCGGGCATGATCGAGCTGCCGGGCTGGAGGTCGGGGAGCTGGATCTCGCCCAGACCGGTGCGGGGGCCGGAGCCCATCCACCGCAGGTCGTTCGCGATCTTGATGAGGCCGACGGCGATCGTCTTGAGCTGGCCGGAGGCCTCCACCAGCCCGTCGCGCGAGCTCTGCGCCTCGAAGTGGTCGCGGGCCTCGGTGAGCGGCAGGTCGAGCTCGCCGGCGAGCCGCTCGATGATCGCGGCGGCGAACCCGGGCGGGGTGTTGATGCCGGTGCCCACGGCGGTGCCGCCCAGCGGCAGCTCGGCGATGCGGGGGAGGGAGGCCTCCAGCCGCTCCACGCCGTAGCGGACCGCCGCGGCGTAGCCGCCGAACTCCTGGCCCAGCGTCACGGGGGTGGCGTCCATGAGGTGCGTGCGGCCGCTCTTCACCACCGTCGCGAACTCGTCGGCCTTGCGCGACAGGGAGAGCTCCAGGTGCCGCAGCGCCGGGATCAGGTCCCGCACGATCGCGGTGGTGGCGGCGACGTGGATCGCCGAGGGGAAGACGTCGTTGGACGACTGCGAGGCGTTCACGTGGTCGTTCGGGTGGACCGGGCTGCCCAGCGCCTCGGTGGCCAGGCTGGCGATGACCTCGTTGGTGTTCATGTTGCTCGAGGTCCCCGACCCGGTCTGGAAGACGTCGATGGGGAAGTGCTCGTCCCACTCGCCGCGGGCCACCGAGGCCGCGGCCTCGGTGATCGCGCCGGCGATCGAGGCGTCCAGCACGCCGAGGTCGGCGTTGACGGCGGCGGCCGCGCCCTTGATGGCGGCCAGCGCGCCGATGAGCTCGCGCTCGATGGGAGTGCCGGAGATCGGGAAGTTCTCCACTGCCCGCTGGGTCTGGGCGCGCCACTTGGCCCAGGCGGGCACGCGGACCTCCCCCATGGAGTCGTGCTCGATGCGGTAGTCCGTGCCGTCCTGCTGGGTCGCCACGCTGTCTCCCGGGTGTGTGGATGGGGTCGGTGTTCCGCCCGCGACCCTAGATGCCGGCCGGCGCGGTCCCGGTCCCGGTCCCGGTGCCGATCCGGACGCGGGCCGCCGAGAAGGGGAGCGGTGAGGCCGCCGCGGGCCGCCTCCTGTCCGCGAGGAGAGCCACCGTGTCCCAGCCGCCGCACCCGCCCACCGACGGCCCCGGCACCCCGTGGGGACCGCCGGCCGCGCCCGCGCCCGGCTGGGAGGTGCGGACCCCGACGTGGCAGCCCGTAGCAGCCCCGCAGCCCGCCCCGCCCGAGCGGCCGGCCGCCGCGCCGACCTCGCGGACCGCCCTGCTGCTCGTGGGGCTGGCGGCGCTGCTCGGCACCCTGCTGGGTGCGGTCGGCGCGGCGTTCCTGGTCGCGAACGTGGTCATCGATGGTGCGCAACTCGGCTCGGACATCGCCGAGGAGATCGAGACCGCCGTCCGGCAGGGCGTCGTCGACGGGAACGAGCAGGCGCTGGAGCAGACGATGGAGGACTTCGGCGCCTTCGGAGGGCTGTTCGGCGCGCCCGGGATGCCGGGCGAGGACGTCGAGCAGTTCCCGCCCGTGCCGCCGGAGTCCCTCGGACCCGACCCGGTCCTGGACGGCTACGCCCAGCAGTGCTTCGAGGGCGACCTCCAGGCCTGCGACGACCTCATGTACGAGTCGCCGCCGATGTCGGACTACGAGGAGTACGCCACGACCTGCGGCGGCCGGGTGAAGCCCCTGTCGGTCTACGCCTGCACCGAGCTGGACTGACGCGACGGGCGGCTGGCCTAGCATCCGCTCCGACGGATCCACGCACCGAGGAGCGCCCGATGTCGCAGCCGCCGTACCCGCCGCCGGGCGGTTCCGACGCCGGTGGGGACCCGCCGGGCCCCGAGTACGGCCAGCAGGCTCCCCAGTACGGCCAGCCCCAGTACGGCCAGGCCCAGTACGCCCCGCGCCAGTACGGCCAGCAGTACCCCTACGGAGGTGCGGGGCCGGACGTGCCGCCCGGTCATCCGCCGCCCGGCCAGTACGCGGCGCCCGGCTACCCGACGGCTCAGTACGGGTCGCCGGGCTACCTGCCGCCGGGCCAGTACGCCCCGCCGCCGTGGGGCGGTGCGGGCGGGAGCGCGCCGCGGTCGTCGAGCCGGAAGCTGGTCATCGGGATCGTGGCCGGTGCCGCGCTGCTCGCGGTCGTGCTGGCCGTGGCGCTGTTCGTCGGCGTCCGCGGCGACGACGGCGCCGGCATCCCCGAGGCGGCCTCGGAGCCGGTCAACCTCGGCGAGGACGCCGACCTCGACGACCTGGCGGAGGAGTGCCACGACGGCGCCATGCAGGCCTGCGACGACCTGTTCAGGTATGCGCCGCGGTGGTCGGCCTACCAGCTCTACGGCGGCACCTGCGCCGGCCGCCAGCCGAACGCCGACGCCCGCGCGGTGTTCTGCACCGACGCGTTCCCGGGAGAGGACTGAGACCATGGCCGACGACGACCTGACCCCGGTGGTGCGCGCCTCCGACGCCGAGCGCGAGGCGCTGGTCGCCCGGCTGCAGCAGGCGATGGCCGAGGGCCGCCTCGACATCGACGAGTTCGGGCAGCGGGCCGGCGCGGCCTACGCGGCGGTGACCACCGCGGAGCTCGCCGCGCTGGTGGCCGACCTGCCGACGGAGGCGCCGGTGGAGATCGTCGGCAGCCGGGCACCGGAGGTCCAGAACAGCGTCTTCGGCGACATCAAGCTGTCCGGGCCGTCCGTGCCGCTGCGGGCGACCACCGTGTTCGGCGACGTGCAGATGGACCTGCGCGGGCTGCGGACCGACGTCGAGCGGCTGGAGCTGAACCTCGGCACGATCTTCGGGGACGTCGACGTGATCGTCGCCGAGGGCGTGGACGCGCAGATCCACGGCTGGACCGTCTTCGGCGACCGGAAGGTCGACCTGGCCGCGGTGCCCCGGGTGGCCGGCACCCCGCGGATCGTCGTCCAGGCGCGCACGGTGTTCGGCGACCTGAAGCTGCGCAGCCTCGCCCCGGGTGAGTCGGCCAGTCGCTGGCGCCAGGTCATGGACCGCCTGGCCCGGCGTCAGGAGTCGAACGGGACCGCGGAGTAGGCGCGGAGCTTCTCCAGGGAGTGCAGGCTCTCGATGGAGCGGATCGTCCCCGACTTCGACCGCATCACCAGCGACTGCGTGGTGCACCCGCCGGAGGAGTAGCGGACGCCGCGCAGCAGTTCGCCGTCGGTGATGCCGGTCGCGACGAAGAAGACGTCGCCGCGCACGAGGTCGTCGATGTGCAGGACGCGGTCCAGGTCGTGCCCCGCATCGAGCGCGCGCTGCCGCTCGTCGTCGTCCTTGGGCCACAGCCGGCCCTGGAAGCTGCCGCCCATGCACTTGAGCGCGCAGGCGGCGATGATCCCCTCCGGCGTGCCGCCGATGCCGAGGATGAGGTCGACGCCGGTGCCCTCGCGGGCGGCGGCGATGGCGCTGGCGACGTCGCCGTCGGTGATGAACTTGATGCGGGCGCCGGCCTCGCGCACCTCCCGCACCAGCTGCTCGTGGCGGGGCCGGTCGAGGATGCAGACGGTGACATCGCCCACCGCGCTCTTCTTCGCCTTGGCCACGCGGCGGATGTTCTCCGCGACCGGCACGGTGATGTCGACGACGTCGGCGGCCGCGGGCCCGGTGGCGAGCTTCTCCATGTAGAAGACGGCGGACGGGTCGTACATCGCGCCGCGGTCGGCCACGGCCATGACCGCGATGGCGTTCGGCATGCCCTTGGCCATCAGCGTGGTGCCGTCGATCGGGTCGACGGCGACGTCGCACTCGGGGCCGTTGCCGTCACCCACCTGCTCGCCGTTGTAGAGCATCGGGGCCTCGTCCTTCTCGCCCTCCCCGATGACGACGACGCCGTTCATGCTCACCGTGCCGATGAGCGCCCGCATCGCGTCGACGGCGGCGCCGTCCCCGCCGTTCTTGTCGCCGCGGCCGACCCAGCGGCCCGCCGCCATGGCCGCGGCCTCGGTGACGCGCACCAGCTCCAGGGCGAGGTTGCGGTCGGGGGCGGGACGGTCCGTCGAGAAGGCCCGCCCTCCGCTGGGGGCGACGGGTCCGTCGGGGACGGGCAGCGACACGGGACCTCCTGGGGAAGGGTGGGGCCCGGCGCGGGGCCATGGGCGGCGAGGCGGGGAAGCGTTGCTGCGATCCTAGGGGCATGACCGGAACGGGCTCGACGAGCCAGCGCCCCCAGCGCACCCAGGAGACGACCGACACCGGCGTCGAGGCCCCACCGGCGCCCTCCGCGGTGGAGCGCGCGAACCGGCTCAGCGCGGCGAACATGATCCGTTCGCTGCTGCCGTTGCTGGTCATCTGCCTGCTGCTCGTCGCCTGGCAGGCGTTCCGCACCGACGAGGGCGACCCGGTGCGCGAGATCGACCCCTCGACGACGGTGCGGCTGGCCGAGCAGCGCGCCGGCTACGCCGTGCCTGCCCCGTCCGGGCTGCCGGAGGACTACCGGCCGACCAGTGCCCGGACTGACGCCGGGTTCGCCGAGGACGGTGACCCGGTCACCCTGGAGATCGGGTTCGTCACGCCGTCGCAGGAGTTCGCCGGATTCGCGGTCAGCGACGACCCCCGCGCCGATCCGCTGCGGGCCGTGCTCGAGGACGCGACGGAGGAGGGCGCCGTCGAGATCGGCGGGCAAACCTGGACCAGGTCGACCACGGATCGAGGGGAGACCGCGTTCAGCCGGGAGGCCGACGGCGTCGTCGTCGTGGTCAGCGGCTCGGCGTCGGACGACGAGCTGCGCACGGTGGCCGCCGCCGTCCGCTGACCGGCGCGTGTTGCGATTCGGTGTCGGATGTCGGCCAACCCTGGGACGGCGGGGCCGTCGCGGCCCCGGTGCGGTGGTCGGCGGGCCATGCTGACCTCCCGCCCGGCACCACCGCGGCTGCCGGCCGGACGAGGAGCCGACATGCTCGAGGACGAGGTCTGCGCGCACGGTGAGCACCGGGCACCGGAGGCGGGCGGCAGCTGCCCCTGCGGAATGGTCACGCGGGTTCCGGCGAGGCCCCGGGGCGAGGTGAACGGCTCGGTGCTCGACCTGGTCGCTCGCTGCCTCGCCGAGCCGGGCGGCGTGCCGGATCTGTCCGACCTGCGGCGCCGGGCCGGGCGCGTGCTCGGGGCGCTCACCGCGGCCGGTCTGGTCATCGGACCGGGCGTTGCGTCGGGGTCGGCCATCGGGCGACGCCCGGCCTGAGCCGTTCAGTCCTCGTCGTCGGGAGCGGCGGCGGCCAGGCGTTCCCGCGCCCGGTCCAGCCAGTGCTGGCAGAGCGCGGCGAGCTGCTCCCCGCGCTCCCACAGCGCCAGCGACTCCTCCAGGGTCAGCCCACCTGCCTCCAGCCGCCGGACGACGTCGGCGAGCTCCTCGCGGGCCTGCTCGTAGGTGGTCGTCGGCTCGCCGGACTGCTCCTCGCTGCGCTGCTCCCGTTCCTGTCCGCTCACGGTTGCCCATCCTCCCTGTCGACCCGGACGTGCAGCCGGCCCCCGGCCACCCGGACGGCCAGCCGCTCGTCGAGCGCCACCTCGGCGGGGTCGCGGACCAGCGCACCGTCGGCCCGCTGCACCACCGCGTACCCGCGCTCGAGCGTCGCCGCCGGGGAGAGCGCCGCGACGCGGGCCCGCGCGTGCTCGAGGTCCCGTTCGGCCCCCTCGACCCGGTGCACGACCGTGCGCCGGGCCCGCGTGCGCAGCTGGGCGACGTCGTCGGCGCGGCCGTGCAGCAGCCGGTCGGGCGAGGCCAGGACCGGCCGGGTGCGGACCGACTCCAGCCAGCGCTCCTGCTGCTCCACGCGGCTGATCACCAGGTGTCGCGCGCGGGCCCGCAGGGTGTCGACCAGCCGGCGCTGCTCGCCGATCTCCGGGACGATCCGGTGCGCGGCGTCGGTCGGGGTGGCGGCGCGGACGTCGGCGACGTGGTCGACCAGGGTCGTGTCGGTCTCGTGCCCGACGGCGGTGACCACCGGGGTGCGGCAGGCGGCGACCGCCCGCACCAGCCCCTCGTCGGAGAACGGCAGCAGGTCCTCGACCGAGCCGCCGCCCCGGGCGATGACGATGACCTCGACCGCGGGGTCGGCGTCGAGTCGCCGCAGCCCGTCGATGACGTTCTGCGCGGCCTGCGGGCCCTGGACGGCGCAGTTGTACATCTCGAAGCGGACCGCCGGCCACCGGCGCCGGGCGGTGACCAGGACATCGCGCTCAGCGGCGCTGTCCCGGCCGGTGATGACGCCGACGACGGCCGGTGCGAACGGCAGCGGGCGCTTGCGGGCGGCGTCGAAGAGCCCCTCTGCGGCCAGGAGCTGCCGGATCCGCTCGATCCGGGCGAGCAGCTCACCGAGGCCGACAGCGCGGATCTCGGTGGCCCGCAGCGAGAACGAGCCGCGCGCCACGTAGTAGTCGGGGCGGGCGCGGACGATCACGCGCGCACCCTCGGCGAGCTCGAGGCCCGGCCGGTCGGCGACGTCGCGGTGGCAGGTGACAGGCACCGACAGGTCGGCGGCCGGGTCGCGCAGCGTCAGGAAGACCGTGGCCGCGCCGCCGCGCCGCGACAGCTGGGCGACCTGCCCCTCCACCCACACCTCGCCGAGCCGGCCGATCCAGTCCGCGATCTTCCGGGCGACCGTGCGCACCGGCCACGGAGCCTCGGGGGAGGACGGCGCGGTCATGCCCACAGCCTGCCGGATGCCGGTGACACTCCGGCCGGCCCCGTCCCGGGGTGCTTCCTCAGGTGCCGCGGGGGGCCAGCGGGCTGGACTCGATCGCCTTCTCCTCGAGCTTCTCCATCCGGTTGCGCAGCATCCGCAGGTACGGCTCGCGTGCGCGGGTGGCCTCCTCGTAGGCGAGCAGGTCGGTGACGGTGCCCAGCGTGTAGCCGCGGAGCCGGCCGCGGAGCTGGGCGATGGTGAAGGCGTCGTAGCCGTCGACGGGAGGCTGGGCGGGCGTCTCCTCGGCGGCGTCCGCGCCGGCCGGGTCGCCCTCCACGGACGCGCCGGCGGCGATCGCGGTGTCCCCGTCGGCGTCGGCCGGCACCCCGGCCGCGGCGGCGACCGGCACGTCACCCCGGGCGACGTCGATCCCGGGGCCGGCGGCGTCTGCGGCCTCGGTCACGTCACCGGAGACCGGGGTGGCGACCCCCTCGTCGGTGACGGTGGCCTCCGCCGTCTCCACGTCGTCGCCCTCGGGCGTGAGGACGTCGACGGTGCTGGGCACCGCCGCAGCCTCGGCGTCGGCGGCGCCGGCGACGGGCAGCTCGAGGGTGTCGCCGGACTCTGCGAGCGCGCTGCCCACCGCGTCGCCGTCCTCGGTGGCCGCGGGGGCGGTCTCCTCGAGGGTGGGCGCGTTCTCGATCGCCTCGTCGATGGCCAGCTCCTCGAGGATCTCCTCGTTGGCCGGCGCCTCGGCTGCCGCGGTGTCGTTCAGGTCCTGCGCGCCGACGCGGTCGGGGACCTCGTCGGGGACCACGTCGGCGCGGTCGAACGCCGACTCGCGGTAGCCCGTGGCCGGAGCGGCGTCGCCGTCGTCGTCGTCGAAGGTGGCCAGGCCCGGCTCCGCCTCGCCACGGATCCCGGTGAACAGCTCGTCGCCGCGGGCGACGAGGCCGGCGTACTGCTGCTGCACCTTCATCGCGTGCTGCATCGCCATGCCGATGACCCGGACCGGCAGGCCGGGGAGGGTCTCGGGGAGCTTGCGTGCTTCGTCGACGACGGTCGCCGCCAGGCCGGCAGCAGCGCGGACAACCTCGGGGATCTCACGAGCCATGGGCACACCTTGCCCCACGATTTCGTGCTCGACACCCGCACCTGCGCCGATGCACCCGCTCGATGGGTGTTCCTGGACACGTTCGGCGCGCCCGCCGCGTCGCGCCGCCCACGTACCCTGGGCCCATGGCAGCTCAGCGTGGACGTGTCCTGCTCGCCGACCCCCGGGGTTACTGCGCCGGTGTGGACCGGGCCGTCGTCGCCGTCGAGCGCGCCCTGGAGATCCACGGCGCCCCGGTGTACGTCCGCAAGCAGATCGTCCACAACAAGCACGTCGTCGCCACCCTGGAGCGGCGCGGGGCGATCTTCGTCGAGGAGACGACCGAGGTGCCCGAGGGCTCGGTCGTCGTCTTCAGCGCGCACGGGGTCTCCCCGGCGGTCCACCAGGAGGCGGCCGACCGGCAGCTGAAGACGATCGACGCGACCTGCCCGCTGGTGACCAAGGTCCACCAGGAGGCCAAGCGCTTCGCCCGGGATGACTACGACATCCTGCTGATCGGCCACCGCGGTCACGAGGAGGTCGAGGGCACCGCCGGTGAGGCACCGGCCCACATCCAGCTCGTCGACGGCGCCGAGGACGTCGCGAACGTGCAGGTGCGCGACCCGGAGAAGGTCGTCTGGCTGTCCCAGACGACGCTGTCGGTGGACGAGACCCTCGCGACGGTCGACCAGCTCAAGACCCGCTTCCCCGGGCTGCAGTCCCCGCCGAGCGACGACATCTGCTACGCCACGCAGAACCGCCAGCAGGCCGTGAAGCAGATGGCCGCCGACTGCGACCTCGTGCTGGTGGTCGGGTCGACCAACTCCTCGAACTCGGTCCGCCTGGTGGAGGTCGCCCTGGAGGCCGGCGCTCGTGCCTCGTACCTGATCGACTACGCCGCCGAGATCGACGAGGCGTGGCTCGACGGTGTGAGCACCGTGGGCGTGACCAGCGGCGCCTCGGTGCCGGAGATCCTGGTCAGCGAGGTGCTCGACTGGCTGGCCGCCCGCGGCTTCCCCGACGTGGAGACCGTCAAGGCCGCCGAGGAGCGCGTGGTGTTCGCGCTGCCCCACGAGCTGCGCCCCAAGCGCACCGCCCCCACCGACTGACGTCCCGGGCTGGGATCAGGTGACCTGATCCCAGCGCTTCCTCCCTCGTGGTGGGCGCTGAGGGAGGACGCTGCGCGGTGAGGGAGGACGTCGTGCCGGCGCCGAGACTGGCGTGCGGTGAGCGTGCGGACCTCAGCGGCGGGCGAGCAGCCGGCCCAGCGCGAGGACGACGGTGACGCCGGTGGCGATGGCCATCGTCGGGAAGCCGCGGATGAGCAGCGTGGCGACGGTCGGCGCGTTGAACGAGGCCGACGGGGCCAGGCCGATGTTGAGGGCCGCGACGGCGATGAAGACCAGCGGCGGTGCGACGACGACCGAGAGCAGGTCCCGGTGCCGGACGGCGAGCGTCGCGACGGTGGCCGACCCCACGAGGGTGCCGAGCGTGATGACGCCCAGGCCGAGCCCCACGAACGAGTCGATGCCGGCTCCGGCCAGCGTGACGAGGAAGACGCCGAGGACGGCGACCGCGCCGCGCAGCCCACTGCCCGCCTCGGGCGCGGCCTCGTAGCGTCCGCGCGCCGTCGCGCCCCGTGCCTCGGCTCGTGCGGCGGCCGGCCGGGGCACCGGCGGACGGGATCCGGCAGCGCGCGGGTCGGACGGCAGTCGCTCACCGGCGCGCAGCGGCCGCGCCGGCTCCCGCCGCGGCGGTGCCTGACGGCGGAGGTCGTCCGGGCGGATCCGGTCGGACGACCTCCGCGGGGGAACGGCGGGACGGACGGGCCGCCCGCGGTCGTGGCCGACGGCCCGCTCCTCGCGGGGCATGCGGGTACCGGGGAACGACCGGTCGGGGTACGCCCCGCCCTGCCGCCATGCATCGGCCGTGCTCGCCGAGGTCATGGCACTCCTCCGTTCCACCGCGGTCGGGCCGGACGGCCGTTCCTGGGTGCCCACGGTAGCGAGCGCACACGCCGCAGAGCGGGAGGATGTGGTCGCGTCGCGCATCCCGGTGCATCGGTTCGGTGACGCAGGGTGAGTGCTGGGGCGGGCGGGGCGCGGTGGGCAGGCGCCCGCCGCGGATCACCCGTCGGTGCCGCTGCGTCCGCCCGGCTCGTACCGGCGCGGGTCGAACCGGTCCTCCCCGTCGAGCAGCACGCCGTCGGTGTCGGGTGCTGACTCGCTGGGCCGCAGGGTGCGCACCGTCGCCTCCAGCGGTTCCGGCGCGGGGACGGGCTGCTCGGCGACGCCGAGGTCGTCGAAGCGGCGGGCGGCGGTCAGGACCGACCGCTCGTAGGAGCCCACCGTGTCGTTGAACCTGGCCATGGTCGTGCCGAGGGCCGAGCCGAGCCGGGTGAGGTGACCGGACAGCGTGGTGAGGCGCGCGTGCAGCCGCCGGCCCACCTCGAGCACCTGGTCGGCGTCCCGGGCCAGCCGTTCCTGCCGCCACGAGTACGCCACGGTGCGCAGCAGGGCCAGCAGCGTGCTGGGGGTCGCGAGCACGACGTCGCGGGAGAAGCCGTACTCGAGCAGCCCGGGCTCGGCCTCCAGCGCGGTGATGAGGAAGCCGTCGGAGGGGACGAACAGGACGGTGAACGGCGCCGCGGGCCGGAACGCGGTCGGGTAGCGGCGCGCCGCCAGCGCGTCGACGTGGGTGCGCAGCTGGCGGGCGTGCGCGGCCACCCGCTGGTCCCGCACCGCCTGGTCGGTGGCCTGCACCGCTTCGATGTAGCCGGTGAACGGCACCTTGGCGTCGACGACCACCTGCCGGCCGTCGGCCAGCGTGACGACGAGGTCCGGCCGCACCCCCGCGCCTTCGTCGCTGGTGCCCGACGGCTGCTCGACGAAGTCGCAGTGCTCGAGCAGGCCGGCCAGCTCGACCACCCGGCGCAGCTGCACCTCGCCCCACCGGCCGCGCACGTGCGGGGTCCGCAGCGCCGTGACCAGGGCGGCCGTCTCCTGCCGCAGCTGGGCCGAGGTCTGGTTCACCGTGCCGACCTGCTCGCGCAGCTCGCCGTGAGCGGTGGCGCGGGCTCGTTCCATCCCGGCCAGCAGCCGGTGGAGGTGGTCGAGGGACTCGTGCACCGGCTCGAGCCCGGCGTCGCCGGGAGCGCGGCGGGTGCGCACGGCGACGGCGCCGAGGGTGGCGGCGGTGGCGAGCAGCGCCCCGAGGAGGAGCCCGAGCAGCAGGGAAGCGGCGTCCATGCCCGGGAGGCTGCCCGAGGGGTCCGACAGTTCCCGGCTACGCCGCGGCGACAGGGGCGTGCCGCGCCTCGTGCTCGAGGAGCTGCGCCTTCACCGCCGTCCCCCAGCGGAAGCCGCCGAGCCCGCCGCCGGAGCCCAGCACCCGGTGGCACGGCACGAACAGCGCGGCGGCGTTCCGGGCGCAGGCGTTGGCGGCCGCCCGGACGGCGGCCGGCCGGCCGCAGCGGGCGGCGAACGCCGCGTAGGTGTCCGGTTCTCCCGCGGGGACGGTCCGCAGCACCTCCCAGGCATCCTCGAGGAACGGGCCGGAGCGCTGGCGCACCGGCACGTCGTCGATCGCGGTCACGTCCCCGGCGAAGAAGGCGTCGACGGCGTCCAGGACCGGGAGCCGGTCGACGTGCTCCACCCAGTTGGGGCGCAGCGACCTGTGCACCACCGGCAGCAGCGCGCCGACGTCGTCGGTCCAGCCGCTGGCGAGGACGACGTCACCACCGTCCGGCCCGGTCGTGACCACGACGGTGAACGGTCCGGGAGGGGTGGCCGCGGTGGCGTAGCGGGCGGGAGGCGGGGTCATCAGGCGCTCCGTTCGGTGCGGGCCGTGCTCGGGGAGGACGTCGGGGCCGGCGGACGGGTGAACAGGCCGGGCGCGGCGAGCGCCCACAGGTGCATCACCGCGTACGAACGCCACGGGCGCCAGCGGGTCGCGGCGTCGACGTCGTCGCTGCCGATCGACTGCAGGGAGCGCCGCAACGCCAGGTCGCCGGGCAGCCACACGTCGGGGTCGGACAGTCCGCGCAGCGCGACCAGCGCCGCCGTCCAGGGGCCGATGCCGCGCACGGCGAGCAGAGCGCGCTCGGCCTCCTCCCGGTCCGTGCCCGGGTCCAGCACGAGGTCGCCCGCGGCCAGCGCGGCCGCGAGCGCGTGCACCGTGGCCCGGCGCGCGCCGGTGAGGCCGACCGACGTCAGGTCGGCGGCGGCCAGTGCCTCCGGGCGCGGGAAGGCGTGGGTCAGCGTGCCCACCGGGCTGTCCAGCGGCGTGCCGGCTGCCCGGACCAGCTGGCCGGTGATCGTCCGCGCGCGGGCGACGGAGACCTGCTGGCCGAGGACGGCGCGCACCGCGAGCTCGGGTTTGTCGGGTGAGCCGGGGACCCGGCGGCCCGGTGCCCCGGCGACGAGGGCGGCGAGCGCCGGGTCGGCGCCCAGGACGGTGTCGACGGCGACCGGGTCGGCGTCCAGGTCGAGCAGGCGGCGGCACCTGCTGACCGCGGCGCCCAGGTCACCGAGGCGGCTCAGCCGCAGGTGCGCGGTCACCGCGGCGTCGCCGTCGGCAGCGGGGGAGAGGGACACGATGCCCGGCCCGTGCGGGAGGTCCAGCACGCGGGAGAACGTCGTCCCGTCCCACTCCTCGAGCCCGGGGACGGCGTGCGCGCCCAGGAAGAGCAGCACCTCGGCGGCGGAGTAGGGCGCGCGGGCGGCCAGGCGCACCGTCAGCTCACCGGGCGTGGCACCGGTCGCCCTGCCGGGGGCTCGGCGGAGGTCGGTGGGTGTCGTCGCGAAGACCTCGCGGATCGTGTCGTTGAACTGCCGGACGCTGGCGAACCCGGCCGCGAAGGCGACGTCGGCCATGGGCAGGTCCGTGGTCTCCACGAGCAGCCGGGCGGTCTGGGCCCGCTGCGCCCGGGCCACGGCGAGGACGCCGACGCCGAGCTCGCCCACGAGCAGCCGGTGCAGCTGGCGCTCGGAGTACCCCAGCCGCCGCGCGACTCCCGGGACGCCGGAGCGGTCGACCTCGCCGTCGGCGATCAGTCGCATCGCGCGGGCGACGACGTCGGCGCGCACGTCCCACGCGGGGGAGCCGGGGACGGCGTCGGGCCGGCACCGGCGGCAGGCGCGGAAGCCGGCGGCCTGCGCGCCCGCCGCGGTGCTGAAGAAGGAGACGTTGGCCGGCTTCGGTGTGCGGGCGGGGCACGAGGGGCGGCAGTAGATGCCGGTCGTGTGGACGCCGGTGTAGAACCAGCCGTCGAACCGGGCGTCCCGGCCGGCGACCGCGCGGTAGCACCGCTCGTGGTCCAGCACCTCGGTCATGCCGACCAGCATGGCACTCGCGCAGCGAGTGGACTGGCGGCTTTCGGACGTCGCCGTCGGGTCGGGAGGATCCACCGAACGGTGGACGGCGGACCAGCGTTCCGGCGGTCCCGGGGCGGGCGGCGCGGCTCCAGGCTCGTCGCATGACGACGACACAGGCCGCGCCCGAGAGCACCGCGGCGCGCGACATCGAACCGGCCGTGCGGGTGCGCGGCCTGGTGAAGCGGTACGGCGGCCGCGCCGTGGTGGACGGGCTCGACCTGGACGTCCGCCGCGGCGAGGTGTTCGCGCTGCTCGGCCCCAACGGCGCCGGCAAGACGACGACGGTGGAGATCCTCGAGGGCCTGCGCCGGCGCGACGGCGGGGAGGTCCGGGTGCTGGGCGAGGACCCGGCCACCGGTAACCGCGGCTGGCGGGCCCGGATCGGCGTGGTCGGGCAGGCGACCGGGACCGGGGACGCGCTGACGGTCCGGGAGACGATCGAGCACTACGCCGTCTACCACGCCCTGGCCGAGGACCCCGACGAGCTGATCGCCGCGGTCGGCCTGACCGGGTCCGCCGGCGTCCGCACCGCGAAGCTCTCGGGTGGCCAGCGCCGCCGGCTCGAGGTGGCGCTGAGCATGCAGGGCCGGCCCGAGCTGCTCTTCCTGGACGAGCCGACGACCGGCCTCGACCCGGTGGCCCGCCGCCAGTTCTGGACGGTGCTCGAGCGGCTGCGGGCGGGCGGCACCACGATCGTGCTGACCACCCACTACCTGGACGAGGCGGCGTACCTGGCCGACCGGGTCGGCGTCATCGACCGCGGCCGGCTCGTCGACGTCGCGCCGCCGGAGGAGATGGGCGGGGAGCTGCGCCGCCGCTCCACCGTCCGCTGGCGCGAGGACGGTGGCTTCCGCTCGGTCGTCACCACCGAGCCCGTGGCCGTGCTGCGTGACCTGCTCGCCGGCGGCCCGCGGGTCGACCTGCCCGACCTGACCGTCACCCGGCCGAGCCTGGAGGACGTCTACCTCCAGCTGGTCGGGGCCGCCCCGTCCGCGGATGTGGACACCGAGATCCAGGGAGCGCTCCGATGACCACCACGACCACGCGCCGGCCCCTGCCGCCCGGTGCCCTGCCCATCGGGCTGGCCCGGATCGGGCTGGAGCTGCGGCTCTTCCTGCGCGACCCCGGGCAGGTGGTCTTCTCCTTCTCCTATCCGGTGATCATGCTGCTGATCTTCGGCTCGGTGTTCGGCGGTCAGACGACCGGGCCCGACGTCCGGTTCGAGGACTACTTCCTGGCCGGCATCGCGGCCACCGGGATCATGCTGACCAGCTTCCAGGCGGTCGGGATCGCGATCGCCGAGGAGCGGGAGCGGGGCGATCTCGGGCGGCTGCAGGTGCTGGGCACCCCGCCGGCGGCCTACGTCATCGGCAAGGCCGGTCAGGTGGTGGTGACGACGACGGCGCAGCTCGCGCTCCTGCTGACCGTGGCCGCGGTGGCCTACGACGTCCCGATGCCGGCCGACGCCGAGCGCTGGGCCACCTTCGGCTGGGTCGCCGTCCTCGGCATCCTGTCCGGCACCGTGCTCGGGATCGCGATCTCGCCGTTCGTGGGCAGCGCCCGCGCGGCGTCCGCCGGCATCACCGGGTTCTCAGTCGTCCTGCAGTTCTTCTCCGGCGTCTTCTTCGTCTTCAGCGAGCTGCCGGCCTGGATGCAGCAGGTGGCCGCGATCTTCCCGCTGAAGTGGCTGACCCAGGGGATGCGCTCGGTCTTCCTGCCCGACCGGGCCGCCGCGGGCGAGATCGCCGGCTCGTGGGAGCACGGAACCACTGCCCTCGTGCTCATCGCATGGGTGATCATCGGCGTCATGGTCTGCGTACGCACGTTCCGCTGGCGCCGGGGCGAGGGATGACGTCGTCCGGCTCCGCGGACCGCTCCGCCGTCGTCTCCCTCCCCGCGGGGGACGGCGGCGCGCCGCTGTCCGACGGCGCCCGGCGGACCTCCGTCCTGGCCCTCCACGCGGCCTTCGCCGTCATGCTCGGCGTGGCGACGGCGATCGTCGTGCTGGGCGACCTCGACGGGTCCCGGCCTCTCCTGCTGACGGCGCTCGCGGTGTGGGTCCTGGCCTACGTGGCCATCGGCCCGCTGGGGCTCACCGACTGGCGCTCGGACACCGCGTCCGGCTACCTGGCGGTGCTCGTCGTTGTCGTCGGGGTGATCGCCTGGCAGCAGCCCTCGCTGCTGTTCCTCATGTTCCTGGCCTATCCGCAGGTGTGGTTCTTCGTCCGCTCGGTGCGGACGGGGGCGCTGTGGACGCTGGCACTGGCAATGGCGGCCGCAGCCGGGCCGACAGTCGCCTATGCCCAGGGAGACGAGCCGCTCTGGGGCCCGGGGCAGACGCTGGTCGGGCTGGTCTTCAGCCTGGCGATGGGGTGGTGGGTCTTCCGGGTGCTGGACGAGAGCGCCGAGCGGGCGGCCCTCATCCGCGAGCTGGAGTCGACCCGGGCGGAGTTGGCCGCGCTGCACCACGAGCAGGGCATCGTCGCCGAGCGGGAGCGCCTGGCCCGCGAGGTGCACGACACCCTCGCGCAGGGCTACACGAGCATCGTCGTCCTGGCGCAGACCGCCGCGGCCGCGCTGCCGGGCGATCCCGACGTCACCGCCGAGAGGTTGGCGGTGATCGAGGACGTCGCCCGGGAGAACCTCGCGGAGGCGCGGGCGATGGTCGCCGCCTTCGCGCCGGTGGCGCTGGACTCGGCGACCCTGGTCGAGGCGCTGGAGCGGCTGGCCGAGCGGTTCGGCCGGGAGACCGGCATCGTCACGCGGGTGGACACGGGGGCACTGGGTGGTGCCGAACCCGCGCTGAGCCGGGCTGAGGAGATCGTGCTGCTGCGGGGCGCGCAGGAGGCGCTGGCCAACGTGCGCCGGCACGCCGCCGCGTCGGCCGTGGTGCTCCGGGTGAGCCGGGTGGGCGCAGGCGAGGACGAGCACGTGTCGGTGCACGTCGAGGACGACGGCGTGGGCTTCGACCCGACTACGTCGGCCGGGGTGGGCCTGGCCGGGCTGCGGGACCGCGCGGAGGAGGTCGGCGGTGCCGTCGACGTCAGCTCGGCGCCGGGGGAGGGGACGCGGGTGACAGTCCGCGTGCCGGCGCGATGAGCACCGTCCGGGTGCTGGTGGTCGACGACCACCCGGTGGTGCGCGGGGGCGTCGTCGCGTGGCTGGCGGCCCAGCCAGACATCGAGGTGGTGGGCGAGGCGGGCGACGGGCAGGAGGCGCTGGCGCTGGTCGCGTCGGTGACGCCGGACGTCGTCCTCATGGATCTGCGCATGCCACGGATGGACGGCGTGACGGCGACCGAGCGACTGGCCGCGGCCCATCCCGGGGTGCGCGTGCTGGTGCTGACCACCTACGACACCGACGTCGACATCGTGCGGGCGGTGGAGGCCGGCGCGACCGGCTACCTGCTCAAGGACACGCCGCTGCCCCAGCTGGCCGAGGCCGTCCGTGCGGCGGCGCGGGGGGAGACCGTGCTGGCGCCGCCGGTGGCGGCCCGGCTGGTGTCGCGGATGCGCGCGCCGGCGGTCGACGCACCGACGGCCCGCGAGCTCGAGGTGCTGGCCGGGGTGGCCCGCGGGCTGACCAATGCGGAGATCGGCCGGGAGCTGTTCATCGGCGAGGCGACCGTGAAGACCCACCTGCTGCGGGTGTTCGCGAAGCTCGGCGTGGACGACCGGACGCGGGCGGTCCTGGTGGCCGTCGAGCGCGGGCTGCTGCCCTCCCCGGGACGCTGATCGACGGCGCCGTCAAGGCTTGCCGGCATCTGTGGACAAGCTTCTGACCTGGGGATTCGGATGGTCGAGGCGTGCTCGCTGCGGTAGTATTCGTACATGTGTTCGACCGGGTGTGAGACGCCGCTGGAGTGCCTGACCGGCGCGCTGCGGGCGCTGTCCGGTCAGGACCTGACGTCCTCGTTCGGCCCGGCGATGCTGGAGCGGGCCGGGGTGCTGGCGCGGGCCCGGAACACGCTGGTCGCTGATCTGGCCCGCACGGTGCGGGAGTGCGAGCTGACCCAGGCCCCGGAGCACGACGGGAAGGCGTCGATGGCCTCCTGGCTGCGCGGGCATCACCGGCTGCCGCAGGCCGTCGCCTCGCAGCTGGTGCGCACCGGCCGGGCCCTGCAGCAGCTGCCCGTCTTGGCGGCGGCGGCCGCGGCGGGCGTGGTGCCGCCGGAGGCGGTGGCGGTGATCGCCCCGTTCGCGTCGGAGGTGAACTTGGCGCGCGCGCAGGCGCAGGGGGTGGATCTGCCCGAGATCGACGCCCTGCTCACCGAGATCGCCGCCACCCGGCCGCACGCCGACCTGCGGCAAGCCGTCGGGCACTACCTGGACCGGCTGGACCCCGATGGCACCGAACCGGACCCCACCGGCCAGCGCTCCATCTTCTTCAGCAAGCACACCGACGGGACGCTTTCCTTCCACGGCCGGCTCGACGCCATCGGCGGGGAGAAGTTCCAGGCCGCGATCGAATCGATCCTGCAGGCCTCCCGCCCCGCCGGGGACCTGCGGACCCGCGCCCAGCAGGCCGGCGACGCGTTGGTCCAGCTCTGCGACAACGCCCTCGCCTCGGGGAACTTGCCGGTGCTGCGCGGGCACAAGCCGCACGTCGTGGTCACCATCGACCTCGACGACCTGATCGACCCCCACCCCGGGGCCGGCGCCGGACGCACCGGGTTCGGCGGCGTCATCTCCGCCGCCCGCGCCCGCTGGCTGGCCTGTGACGGCAACGTCACCCGCATCGTCATCGGCCCCGAGGGCCAGCCGCTGGACGTCGGCCGCAGCAAGCGGCTCTTCCCGCCGCACCTGCGCCGAGCCGTGGAGATCCGCGACCAGCACTGCGTCTTCGCCGGCTGCGACGCCCCCTCCTGGTGGTGCGACATCCACCACCTCGTGCACTGGGCCGACGGCGGAGACACCTCACTGGAGAAGTCAGGGCTGTTGTGCGAACGGCACCACACCAAGGTCCACCACGGGTTCCGCATCGAACGACAACCCGACGGCCGATGGCGTACCTACCGCCCCGACGGCACCGAGATCGTCGTCCTCGAACCGTTCCTCCTCCCCGCCTGACAGCTCCCCAGCCGCCGCACGGCCACGCCTCCGAGGCGTCGCCGTGCGGCGGCATGCGTTCGATCGGCAAGGGCGTCCGGTTGCGGCACGTAACCTGATCTGCCGTGAGCCTCACCATCGGGATCGTCGGCCTGCCCAACGTCGGCAAGTCGACCCTCTTCAACGCCCTGACCAAGAACGACGTGCTCGCGGCGAACTACCCGTTCGCGACGATCGAGCCGAACGTCGGTGTGGTGGGCGTGCCCGACCCGCGGCTGGAGAAGCTGGCGGAGATCTTCGGCTCGCAGAAGATCATCCCGGCGACGGTCTCGTTCGTGGACATCGCCGGCATCGTCCGCGGCGCCAGCGAGGGCGCGGGCCTGGGCAACAAGTTCCTCGCCAACATCCGCGAGAGCGACGCCATCTGCCAGGTGATCCGCGTCTTCACCGACCCCGACGTCGTGCACGTCGACGGCAAGGTGAGTCCGGCCGACGACATCGAGACGATCAACACCGAGCTCGTGCTGGCCGACCTGCAGACGCTGGAGAAGGCGGTCCCCCGGCTGGAGAAGGAAGCCAAGAAGGACAAGGAGCGCGCCGCTCTGCTGGCCGCCGCGCAGGAGGCGCAGAAGGTGCTCGACGAGGGCCGCACGCTCTTCGCGGCCGGCGTCGACCCGGAGCCGCTGCGCGAGCTGACGCTGCTCACCACGAAGCCGTTCCTGTACGTCTTCAACGTCGATAGCGACGAGCTGGCCAACACCGAACTGCTCGACGAGTTGCGCGCCCTCGTGGCTCCGGCCGAGGCGATCTTCCTCGACGCGCAGACCGAGTCCGAGCTCATCGAACTGCCCGCCGAGGAAGCCGCGGAGCTGCTCGAGTCGATCGGCCAGAACGAGCCGGGCCTGGACCAGCTGGCCAAGGTCGGCTTCCGCACCCTGGGCCTGCAGACCTACCTGACCGCCGGCCCCAAGGAGGCGCGGGCCTGGACCATCCCGGTCGGCGCCACCGCGCCGCAGGCCGCCGGCGTCATCCACACCGACTTCCAGCGGGGCTTCATCAAGGCCGAGATCGTCTCCTTCGACCAGCTCGTCGAGGCCGGGTCCATGGCCGAGGCCAAGTCCAAGGGCTGGGTCCGCATGGAGGGCAAGGACTACGTGATGGCCGACGGCGACGTCGTGGAGTTCCGCTTCAACGTGTAGCCCGTCATCCATGGCCTTTCCGGCTATCCTCGGCGTCGGTGGTTCGCGCCACCGACAGCACTTCCAGGTGACGATCACCTGAATCTTCTCGGAGAGGCCCGACCAGCTCGGGGCACGTCCGGTTGGGGTGCGGCGCACCGATGCGCCTACTTCTACGTGACGATGCCCGGCATCGGCCGACGAGAGGACAGCACATGTCGTCGAAGGACGAGAAGAACCTCGCCCAGGTGCTCGACAAGATCGCGCAGCTGGACGAGCCGCGACGCTCGATCGTGCAGCGCGTGCACGAGGTCATCACGACCGCCGCTCCCGCCCTCAAGCCGCGCATCTGGTACGGCATGCCGGCCTACGCGCTCTCGGCGGGCACTCCGGCGCTGGTCACGCTGCGCAGCGACGAGCGGCTCAACCTCGCGATCACCGAGAAGGCCGACTTCCGCCCCGCCGGCGGCGTCGACGGCAACCTGATGCCGGCCGCCTGGTACTTCGAGACAGTCGACGAGACCACCGAGCAGCGGATCGCCGACATCGTCAGGGCCGTGGTCCCGTGAGCACGCCGCGAAGCTGACGGCTGACCGCCGGCGGGCTACAGGTACTCCGACAGGCGCACGAACCTGAACCCGTCGGCGGTCAACCGGGGGAGCGCCTCCGCCACGCCCTCCGCCGTGCCGCCGGAGGGCTGGTTCATGTGCGCGATCACGATCGACCCGGCCGTCGCCGATCGCAGCGCCGTCGCCACCTGGCGTGCCCCTGCGGTCGCCCCGGCGTCCCCGTTGACGTCGAAGTTGACCACGGTCGCCCCGAGGTCGCCGGCGATCCGGACCGCCACGTCGTCGTAGTGCGCCGTCCCCGACCTGAAGAACCGCGGCGCCGCACCGGTGGCGGCGGTCAGCGTCTCGCGGTTCCCGGCCACCTCGTCGAAGACCTCGCCCGGCCCGGTGGTCCCCGGGATGCCGTAGGCCGCCGCGCCCGTCACCGACAGCGGCAGGTGGGCGGTGCCGTGGTTCGCCAGCTCGAACAGCGGATCGGCGGCCAGCTCCGCGACCAGGTCAGGGTGGGCCAGCACCCAGCGCTGGTTCAGGAACAGCGTGGCCGGCGTACCCGTCGTCCGCAGCGTGTCGACGAGCGCAGCGTCGTAGCCGCTGCCGCGCGCCCCGCCGCACGCGTCGAAGGTCAGAGCGATGACGCGGTCCCGGGTGGGGAGCCGGTTCACCACGCCGGGCACGTCCAGGCCGAACGCCGTCGGCACCGCCCCCGCGTACCGGGCGACGACGTCCTCGCGGGTCATCGTCGCGGCCACCGCCGGGGTGCTCGGTGCAGCCGTGGCGGTGCCGGTCGGCGGCGGCGAAGCGGTGGCGCTGCGCGGTGGTGAGGTGGTGCTGCGCGCCGCTGGCGTCTCCGTCCGCGCGCATGCCGCGAGCGCGCCCGCGGCGACCAGCCCCAGGAACGCCCGGCGGCTCGCGGCGGGGGTGGGGACGACGGGCACCAGCGGAGTATGCCGCCCGGATCAGACCCGGCCGCGGAGGATGCGCCGCCAGTAGATCCGCGGCAGCACGTACCGGTCGAACCACCACTGCCAGCGCCGCGGCTCGAACGGGTCCAGGAGGGGCACCGACGGGCTCGGCCGCCCGCCGCGGTCCACCTCGTTCAGCAGCAGCGTCCGGCGGCTCACCGTGATCGGCATGACCGTGTAGCCGTCGTACTCCCGCAACGGCTTCCCGCGGCCGGCGGCCGCGAGGTTGGCCGCGAGGACGGCGACCTGCCTGCGCAGCGCACCACCCGACGGGCGGGTCTGCACGGCCGCGGCGTCACCGAGCGCCCAGATCGACCCGTACCGCGGCGAGCGGAGGGTCCGCGGGTCGACGTCGACCAGCCCGGACCGCGCATCGGTGGCCAGACCCGCGTCGGCGATCCAGCGGGGTGCCCGGTAGTGCGGAACGGCATGGGCGAACGCGACGTCGTCCAGCACCCGCCGCCCGGCAGGGGAGGAGATGGTGAGGGCGTGCGCGTCGGGATCCACCCGCTCGATGCGGGAGTCGCGCAGCACCTCGATGCCGTAGGAGTCGAACGCGCGCTCGAGCACCTCGTCGGCGCGAGGCAGGCCGGTGGCCGTGGGGCCCGGCAGGACGAGCCGCACCTCCAGGTCGGCCAGGACGCCGGTCCGCCGCCAGTGGTCGCAGGCCATGAGCAGCGGCTTGAGCGCGGTCGGCGCGCACGAGGCGGGTTCGGGCGGCACGGTGAACACCACCCGGCCAGCGCGCAGCGCCGACAGCCGGGGCCACACCGTCGGCGTGCTGCCCGGCACGTACGACGAGGCGACCCACCCGTCGGCGTAGGCCTCCTGGAGCCCGGGGGTGGCCGCCCAGTCCTCGACCAGCCCCGGGCAGAGGACCAGTGTCGAGCAGGCCAGGGTGCGGCCCGACCGCATCGTGACCGTCATCGCCGCCGGGTCGACGGCCTCGACGCTGTCGCGGATCCACTCGCACCCGTCCGGGACGACGTCGCGCATCGGGCGTTCGAGGTCCGCCATGCGCGCCTCGCCGCCGGCGACGTAGTTGAGCAGCGGCTTGTACCGGTGCACCGGCTGCGGCCCCACGACCGCGACGTCCGGCGCCCCGTCGCGGAGCAGTCTCGCCGCGAGCGAGACGCCCGCGTTGCCGGTACCGACGATCAGGACTCCGCGTGGCTCCACCGCGCGAGCCTGCCCACTCCGCGGCGTCCCTGAACCCCGATCACCGACCGAGGACGGCCGCGCCGACCTCGTCGGCGATGCGCCGCGAGTACTCGGCGGTCATGTGCCCGCCGTCCGGGTAGACCGGCGTCGAGCCGACGATCGTCGGGCACAGCCCGTTGATGCAGAACCAGGCGCCGGGGTCCACTGCCCGCACGCCGGTCTCGGCGGCGACCTCCTGCTCGCTCGCCACCTGCTGCGCGAAGGTTTCCGACGGCCCGCCCAGGCAGTCGTGCGGCCCGTTCAGGCTGGTCGCGCAGTCCAGCAGGCTCACCGAGCCGGGCGGGGCGCCGAGCAGGACGATCTCCGCGCCCGACGCCTTCAGCCGCTGCACGACCGCCGCCAGTCCCTGCCGGAAGGCCGCGGGCAGATCCGCCCCCCGCTCGAGCCCCGCCCGCCACGTGTGGCTGAGCACCACCATGTCCGGCCGCTGCTCGAGGATGTGCTCGATCGCCCACTCGCGATGCTCCGAGCAACCGGTGAAGGGCTGCCCCTCCAGGAAGACGGTCGCGGTGATGTTGGGGCACAGGCCGAACGTCAGGCTCTGCACGGCCCACCCCTGCGGGACGAGCGACTCGCGCAGCGCGGGCACCCAGGACGCGGCGAACGAGTCACCCAGGACGGCGACCGTCCGCGGCGCGTCCGCGTCGCCGTAGCGGCACTCGTCGACGTTGTCCGGGCCGATGTGCAGGCACCCCTCGGCCCACATCTTCGTGAGGTAGCCGGGCAGCTCGTCGAAGCCCGGGTCGAGATCTTCGGGCCACTCCGTGGCGAGCGTCGCCGCCTGGATCTCCTCCTGCAGCGGGGTCAACGCCGGCTGGCTCTCGTCGGCGGCGTTGGCCTCGGCCGCGGCCCGCGCGGCGGCCACCTGCTCCTCCCCGGTGTCGGCCCGCGGCACGGCGACCACGGCGACGACGCTCGCCGCCGCGACGACCACCGCCGCCGCGGCGACCCACCGGGCCCGCCGGAAGACCGCCCCGGCCCGCTCCGTGCGGGCCGACCCACGGGGGAGCAGCCAGGAGCTGTGCAGGACCGGTTGCTCGATGCAGTAGTAGGAGACCGTGGCCAGCACCAGCGAGCCGCCCAGCGCCGCGAGGTAGAAGGCTGGTGAGCCGCCGGTCAGGAGCACACCGGCGACGATCAGCACCGGCCAGTGCCACAGGTACAGCGAGTAGGAGATCGCGCCGAGGAAACCGGCCGGGGCGCTGCCCAGCATCCAGCGGCCGCCCGGGCCGCCCGGCGTCGCTCCCCAGGCGAGCACGAGCGCCGTGCCCAGCACGGGCAGCGCGGCGGCGCTGCCCGGGAACGGCGTCCGCTCGTCGATGACGAAGGCCGCCGCGAGGACGGCAGCGAGCCCCGCCCAGGCCAGCGCGGCACGCCACGCCGCGGGAACCCGCTGCAGCTGGGTCGCGGACACCGCGACGAGCGCGCCCACGCCCAGTTCCCAGGCGCGGGTGAACGTCGAGAAGTACGCCGTGGCGGGCGACGTGCTCGTCGCGTGCAGGGACCAGGCGAACGAGGCCGCGGTCACCGCACCGAGCACCAGCCACAGGACGGTGGTGCGCGCGCTGCCTCTCGGCGGCTTCGCGTGCCGGCGGCCGCTGGCCAGGGGGACGGCGAAGGCGAGCAGGATCAGCACCGGCCAGACGAGGTAGAACTGCTCCTCGACGGCGAGCGACCAGAAGTGCTGGACCATCGACGGCGCCGCGGTCAGCTCGAAGTAGTCGGTTCCCTGGAGCGCGAAGTTGATGTTCGCGCTGAAGAGGGCCGCCCAGACGACGTCGGTGACCGTCTCCTGGAAGCGCCCGCTCAGGAAGACGTAGTGGGCCGCCGCGATGGTCGCCGCCAGCGTGGCGAACGCGGCCGGGAGCAGCCTGCGCGCCCGCCGGGCGTAGAAGCCGCGGAAGGAGATCCGCCCGGCGCGGTCCCGTTCCCGCACCAGCAGGCCGGTGATCAGGAAGCCGGAGATCACGAAGAAGACGTCGACGCCGATGAACCCGCCCGCGGGCCGGCCCGTGACGTGCGCGGCGACGACCAGTCCGACGGCCACGGCGCGCAGACCCTGGATGTCCGCGCGGAAGTGGTGCTTCTCGGTCGGGGCCGGGTCGGCACCTGGCGCGGGGGCGCGGCGCGGGTCGTCGAGGATCGCCGCGCCTGCCATCGACGTCCTCCTCCGGTGCTCGCCGCGTGCCGCAGCGCAGCACCTGCGCCGGTCCCCGCCCTCGGGGTAGACCGGCACGCCTTCGTTCCCGACCAGCAAGTGTGCACGCGCCACCTGTTCGGACGACAGATGTCCACCCGTCCGTGGGAACCCTGGGGTCAGGTGCCGCAGAAGGTGCGGAAGGTGGCACCGAAGTCCTGGGGAGCGGGAGCGGCGTAGCGCTCCAGCCCCGGCCGCTCGTCGAACGGGGCGGCCAGCACCGCCGCGAGCGCCTCGAACGGACCGAGGTCGCCGGCCGTCGCGGCGTCCAGCGCCTCCTCGACCAGGTGGTTGCGCGGGATGTAGAGCGGGTTCACCCGGTCCATCGCCGCACCGTCGGGGCCCAGCGCACGCCAGCGCGCCAACCAGGCGTCGAACCCGACCAGGTCGAGGAAGAGCAGCCGCGCCGGCTCGGCGGCGCCGCGGGCGGCCTCGGCGAGCCGCCGGTAGAAGGACGTGTGGTCGACGTGGTCGGCCTGCAGCAGCGCGAGCAGGTCCTCCACGAGCCCGGCCACGACCGCCTCGTCGACGTCGCTGGGCAGTCCCAGCTTGGCCCGCATGCCGTCGGACCAGGCGGCGTCGTACAGCGGACGGAACCGGCTCAGCGCGCCCTCCGCGAGGGCGATCGCCTCCTGCGTGTCCTCGGCGAACAGCGGCAGCAGGGCCTCGGCCAGCCGGGCGAGGTTCCACTCGGCCGCCAGCGGCTGGTTGCGGTAGCGGTACCGCCCGCCCTCGTCGATCGAGCTGTAGACGGTGTCGGGGTCGAAGGCCTCCATGAACGCGCAGGGGCCGTAGTCGATGGTCTCGCCGGAGATCGTCATGTTGTCGGTGTTCATCACCCCGTGCACGAACCCGACGAGCATCCACCGGGCCACCAGCGACGCCTGGGCCGCGAGCACCGACTCGAACAGCGCCAGGTAGCGGTTCTCCGCATCGGCCACCGGCACCCCGTGCCGCTCGATCGCGTAGTCCGCGAGCCGCCGGAGCAGGGCGTCGTCCCCCGACGTGCGCGCGTACTGGAAGGTGCCGACCCGCAGGTGGCTGCTCGCCACCCGCGCCAGCACGGCGCCCGGGAGCAGGGTCTCGCGGCGGACCGCGCGACCGGTGGCGACGACGGCCAGCGAGCGCGTGGTCGGGATGCCGAGGGCGTGCATGGCCTCGGCGACGAGGTACTCGCGCAGCATCGGGCCCACGGCGGCCAGGCCGTCGCCGCCGCGGGCGAACGGCGTGCGGCCCGAGCCCTTGAGGTGCAGGTCGCGCAGGGCGCCGTCGGGGCCGGTCAGCTCGCCGAGCAGCAGCGCCCGCCCGTCGCCGAGCCGGGGGGTGAAGCCGCCGAACTGGTGCCCGGCGTAGGCCTGCGCGACGGGGTTGGCGCCGTCGGGCACGCCGGTGCCCACGAGCAGTTGCAGACCCTCGGGAGTCCGCAGCGCGGCCGCGTCCAGGCCCAGCCCGGCGGCCAGCGGCTCGTTGAGGGCCAGCAGCCGCGGCTCGGGTGCCGCCTCGGCCTGCCAGGGGAGGGCGAGCTCCGGCAGCGTGCGGGCGAAGCTGTCGCCGAGGCGGACTGTCGGTGCCGGGAGGACGCTCACGTCCTCGACGGTACGTCCGTCCGGTACCGGGCGTCGTCGTTCCGGCCAGGGAGCACCCTCGGTCCGGGGCCAGGGTCGGATCAGGGGATCACCCGATGCGCGGCGGGTCCGCCGCCCGGCAGGCTCGTGCCCATGACCGACACGACCGGCCCCACCCCGCCCGCCGCCCCCGTCCGCCCCGCCAGGCGCGGCGCAGCGCCACCGACCGGATGGCCGGCGGCGTCTGCGGTGGCCTCGCCGAGTACAGCGGGGTCGACGCCGTCCTCTGGCGCGTGGGCTTCGTCGCCCTCACGCTCCTGGGCGGCAGCGGCATCGTCGTCTACCTGCTGCTCTGGGTGCTCCTGCCACCGACTGCCGGCGAGCCGGACGGGGCCACGGGTCCGCTGGAGGGGCTCGCCCGCCGGCTGCACACCGCGGTCAACGGCTCGCGCTCGAACCCCGTGTGACTCGAACCCCGTGTGATCAGCCGGCGACCCGGGCGCACTCCGGACACCGGGGCGCCTCCGGCCCGGTGGGCCAGTCGCGGCCCGCGGTGGCGGTGACCAGGACCCCGCACACCGAGGAGTCCAGCCCGTCCACGACGGGCTTGGCCACGGCATGGGCGACGTCGTCGTGCGGGCCCTCGATCCCGCTCCGCGGCTCGCGGCCGCTCCACACCACGGGCGTTCCGGTCACGAAGAGGCTGGCCGTCATGGGCAGAAGTCTGGCGGCTCCACGTGACGGCCGGATGACGAAGAACCGACGATCCCGCGGACGTCGGCACCGTGGACCGGCACCCGCTCGCCGGCGATCCCGGGAAGCCTTCGGGCGAGGCGTGGGTTGCGCATGGCAACCGACGTGAAAGGCACTCCATGCGCATCCCGCTGTCCATCCTCGACCTGGCTCCGATCGCCCGCGGCGAGACCGCGGCCAGCAGCATCGCGGCGAGCGTCGCCCTCGCCCAGCGGGCGGAGGAGCACGGCTACGAGCGGGTCTGGTACGCCGAGCACCACAACATGGCGCGAATCGCGTCGTCGGCCACGAGCGTGCTGATCGCGCACGTCGGCGCGCACACCAGCACGATCCGGCTCGGCGCCGGTGGCGTGATGCTGCCCAACCACTCGCCGCTGACCATCGCCGAGCAGTTCGGCACGCTCGAGGCGATGTACCCGGGCAGGGTCGACCTCGGGCTCGGCCGGGCTCCCGGCAGCGACCAGAACACGATGTACGCCCTGCGCCGCACGCCCGAGTCCGCCGAGAGGTTCCCCCAGGACGTCCTGGAGCTGCAGGCCTACCTGGCCGGCGAGACGCGGGTGCCCGGTGTCGACGCCATCCCCGGCAAGGGCTCGCGCGTCCCGCTGTACATCCTGGGTTCGTCGATGTTCGGCGCCACCCTGGCCGCCGCGCTCGGCCTGCCCTACGCGTTCGCCTCGCACTTCGCGCCGCAGATGCTGCAGCCCGCCGTCGAGGCCTACCGCCGCGACTTCAAGCCCTCCGCGCAGCTGGACCGCCCCTACGTCATCGCCGGGATGAACGTCATCGGCGCCGACACCGAGGACGCGGCCCGCGAGCAGCTCCACGCGGTCCGGCGGAACCTGGCCATCGGCCTGTTCGGCCGCGGCCAGTCGCTCACCGACGAGCAGGCCGACCAGCTGCTCGCCCAGGGCGCCGGGCTGCACGTCGACACGATGCTGACGCACACCGCCGTCGGCGCCCCCGGCCAGCTGGCCGACGCCGTCGAGGGGTTCCGGAAGCTGGCCGACGCCGACGAGCTGATCGTCGCCCACCAGTCCTCGTCGGTCGAGGCCCGGCTGCGCTCGGTGACGCTGCTGGCCGAGGCGATGGACGGCGTCCGAGCCGGCTAGTCAGTCCGCGTCCCCGTCGCACACCTCGATGACCAGCTGGTCGCCGGCGAGGTCCGCCCCGAAGTCGACCACCTCGTCGCCCCGGGAGAACTCCACCTCGGCCCGGCCGGGCGTGCTGTTGACCGACGTCGCCCAGCCGCCGCCCGAGCGGACGTCGAAGGTGAGCGCCGAGCCGTCCGTCCGCAGGGTCACCTCGCCGAGCTCGCCCAGGTCGTAGACCCCGTCCGGTGACTCCGGCACCTGCTCGCACGTCCCCGGTGCGGGCCGGGGCACCTGGCCGGTGCCGGCCGCGTCCGGCGACTCGCTCGGCGACTCGCTCGGCGTCGGCGTCGGCGACGGCGAGGCCGAGTCCTCCTTCTCCGTCGTGGGCGAGGACGAGCTGGTCGTCGCGGACGCGCCGTCGTCCCCGTCCTCCCCACCGCAGGCGACCAGGACCGGGAGGGCGAGGAGCGGCAGGAGCGCAGCGAGGGAGGAGCGCATGCGCTCTCCCTACCGCCTCCGCGGCGACGGCACCAGGGGTTCGGTGTTTGTCCGACCGGCATCCGGGGGCAGTCCGTCCCGGTGACCTACTCGATCGTGGCCCGTGATCCCGCCACCGGGGAGATGGGCGTCGCCACCCAGTCGCAGGCCTTCGCCGTGGGCAGCAGCGTGCCGTTCGCCCTGCCCGGCCACGGGGTGATCGCCACCCAGTCGATGGCCGAGCCGATGTACGGCGCGGTCGGCCTGGAGCTGCTCCAGGGCGGCTTCACCGCCCACGAGGTGCTCACCGCGCTGAGCAGCGTCGACCCGCATCCCGAGCGCCGGCAGCTGGCGATCCTGGGCGTCAACGGTGATCTGGCCGCCTACACCGGCGCCCAGTGCGTCGAGGCGGCCGGGCACCTCGTCGGTGACACCTGCTTGGCGCTGGCCAACATGGCCGCGTCGGAGCGGGTGTGGCCGGCGATGGTGGAGCGCTTCGAGTCCTCCGGCGGGCCCCTCGCCCAGCGGCTGCTCACCGGCCTGCAGGCGGGGGAGGAGGCCGGCGGCGACTTCCGGGGGCGGCGGTCGGCCGCGATCATGGTCATCCGCGCGACCACGACCGGCCGCCCCTGGCACGACATGGTGGTGGATTTGCGGGTCGACGACTCGCCCGAGCCCATCGACGCCCTGGCCGAGCTGCTGGTGACCCGCGCCCGGTACCTGGACGTCGTCCAGGCGTTCCAGCTCGCCATCGACGGCGACCCGGTGACCGCGGACCGCGAGCTCGAGCTGCTGCGGCCGATGGACGCGGTCACCGAACCCGACCAGCTGCTGTGGCGGGCGGTGGTCGCGGCGCTCGCCGGCCGGGAGGACGCCGCACGCGAGATGCTCGCCGAGCTCGCCGGCAGCGCGCCGCAGTTCCTCGAGGCGGCCCGCCGGTTCGGCAAGGCCGGGCTGATGCCGGTCGACGTCGTCGACCGGATCGTGCCCACGGCCGGCTGACCGCGGTCAGGACGACGGGAGCGGGTGCTCGGTCAGCAGGCGGCGGGGTGCCCGGCAGGCCCACGCCTCGGCCACCAGTTCGGTCAGCGAGGTCCGGTCGAGCCGGTCGAGGCGGCAGAGCACCGTCGCGTACCCGTCGAAGTGCGTCGTCGTGAAGTACACGTCGGGCCCGTCGGCGATCAGCGCCGCCTTCGCGCCCTCGTCCGGGACGCGCGCGGCGACGACCGGCCCCGTCGGGGCGGCGTCGCCGAGCTCGGCGAGGTCCTTCTTCCCGAGCGGCCGCTCCCAGACGAAGGCCTTGCCGCGCACGGTCCACTGCCGCCACCCGCGCGAGACGCCCTCCGCCGTGCCCGGCAGGGCCAGGCAGGTCCGGGCCACGTCGTCCCAGCTCGCCATGCCCGCGACCGTAGGTCAGGGCCGGCGCCTGCGGGAGGGGGCGGTGCGCGGCCTCACCCGGGCAGGTGCGCGGCGACGAGGTGGCGCGGCGCGCGGCTGGCCCACGCCTCGGCCACCAGCTCGGTCAGCCCCTGCTCGTCGAGCGCGTCGAGCCGGCACAGGAGAGCCGGCCACCCGTCGAAGTGTGACGTGGTGAACCAGACCTCCGGTTCGTCGGCCAGCAGCGCCGCCTTGGCGCCTTCGTCGGGGACGTAGGCCACCAGCACCGGGCCGGTGGGCGCGCTGTCGCCGAGCTCGGCGAGGTCCGTGCGGTGCAGGGGGCGCTCCCGCACGAACGTCTTCCCACGCACCAGCCACCGGCGGCGCCCCGAGGCCGACACCGCCTCCGTGGTGCCGGGCAGCGCCAGGCACGCACGGGCGACGTCGTCCCAGGTCAGCACGGGTGCCGATTCTCGTCTGCCGGGCCGGTGCCGCACGGCGGCCTCACCCGGTCGGGGGACGTCGGGGGGTGCGGGCGGGGACGTGCTCCAGATCACCCCGGAGCCGGCCGATGGAGAGGTATGGCGGAACGGCTGCCCGAGGTCCTGGTGGACCTGCCCGACGAGGCGCGCGACGACGACCTGTCGCTGCGCGTCGTCCGTCTGCTCGCTGCCGCCCTGGTGGGGCTGTGGGTCCTGGCGCTCGGCGCGGCCGCGCTGGGCGTGACCGCGGTGGGCGACCTCCTGGCCGCGCAGGGGAAGCTCGTGTTCCTCGCCGGGCTGGTGGTCCTCCTCGTGGTCCGCGGTGCCGGCTCGCCGGTCGACCGCGTCTCCTGGTGGTGCTTCGCGGCGGCGGTGCTCTCCTACCTCGGCGGCGCTGCCGCGTACGAGTTCTACTACCGCGGGCTCGAGGTGCAGCCACGCCCGTCGTGGTCCGACGTCGCCTTCCTCGGCTTCTTCCCGCTGGCCTTCGTCGCCTTCCTGCTCCTGCTCCGCACCCGTGTCCGGCGGCTGACGGCCAGCATGTGGCTCGACAGCATCGTCACCGGCTGCACCGCCGCGGCCGTCGCCGCCGCCCTGGGCATCGGCGCGCAGCTGCAGGCGGCCGACGGCGACGCCCTCGCCACCGCCACCGCCCTGCTCTACCCGATCGGCGACCTGCTGCTGCTCAGCCTGCTCGCCGGTGGGCTGGTGCTCATCGGCCGCGGTGCGGGACCGGGCTGGTGGTGGGTCACCGCCGGCCTGGCGATCTTCGTCGTGACCGACACCGCCTACGCCTACCAGCTCGCCCACGGCACCTACACGGTCGGCGGTCCGCTGGACGTGGCCTGGGGACTGGCCTTCGTCTGCTGCGGCATGGCCGCCACCCAGCGCACCTCGCGGGGGACGACGACGCGCGCCGACGGCGGTAGCGCCCTGCTGATCCCCGCGGCCTCCGCGCTGGTGGCCGTCGCGCTGCTGTTCCGCGGCTACCTCGGCGTCGGCGACCCGGTCGCCGGCGGCTTCGCGCTCGCCGCGGTCCTGGCCGCCCTGACCCGCACCGGACTGACCTTCCGCGACGTGCGGGCCCTCGCCGACAGCCGGCGGCAGGCCCGCACCGACGAGCTCACCGGGCTGCCCAACCGGCGCTCGGTGTTCGAGGCGCTGGAGGCGGCCGACACCCGGCTGGCTGCCGGCGAGCCGACCGCCGTCGTGGTGATCGACCTCGACCGCTTCAAGGAGATCAACGACTCGCTCGGTCACGCGGTCGGCGACGCGTTGCTGGCCCAGGTGGGGCCGCGGCTGCGCGACCAGCTGCGCACCGACGATCTGCTGGCCCGCCTCGGGGGCGACGAGTTCGTCGTCCTCGCCGCCGACCTGGACGCCGACGGCGCCCGGCTGCTGGCCGATCGGCTGCGCACCCAGCTCCAGAAGCCGTTCCGGGTCAGCGGCATGGGCCTGAGCGTGGACGCCAGCATCGGCGTCGCGGTCGGCCCGGGCGACTCCGCCAGCGCCGTCGAGCTCCTCCAGCTGGCCGACCTGGCGATGTACGCGGCCAAGTCGACCCGCAGCGGGGTGGCGGTGTTCGACGAGGAGCGCGACGGGCACGGCCGGCACCGGCTGGAGGACGTCGCCCAGCTGCGCCGCGGCATCGAGGGCGGCGAGCTGGTGCTCCACTACCAGCCGAAGCTCGCGCTGACCTCGGGATCGGTGTGCGGTGTGGAGGCACTGGTCCGGTGGCAGCACCCCGACCGCGGACTGCTCTACCCCGATGCCTTCATCGACCTCGCCGAGTCCGCCGGACTCATGGCGCAGCTCACCGACCAGGTCGTGGACATGGCGCTGGCGCAGTGCCGCGCGTGGGCCGACGCCGGCAGGACGCTGACCATGGCGGTCAACGTGAGCCCGTCGAACCTGGTGGACGAGGACTTCCCGGCCCAGGTGCGCGCGCTGCTCGACCGCCACGGGCTCCCGGCCTCCAGCCTGGTGCTGGAGGTGACCGAGGGCCTGCTCATGGAGGATCGCGAACGGGCCGTGCGCGTCCTCGGCCGGCTGCGCGACGACGGGGTCGGCGTCGCCATCGACGACTACGGGACCGGCTACTCGAGCCTGGCCTACCTCGCGGCGCTGCCGGTGACCGAGCTGAAGCTCGACCGGACCTTCGTCGCGGCGATGACCGGCAGCTCCCGCGCGGAGTCGATCGTCACCTCGACGCTGCAGCTGGCCCACGCCCTCGGGCTGGTGCTGGTGGCCGAGGGCGCGGAGGACCAGGCCACCGTCGACGCGCTGACCTGGCTGGGCTGCGACGTCGTCCAGGGGTACCACCTGAGCCGCCCGCTCCCGGCCGACGCGCTGTGGAACTGGCTGGAGGAGCGCAACCCCGCCGTGATCCGCTAGCTCTTGGGGCGGGCCCCCGCGCGCAGGGCACCGAGCAGGTCGTGGTTCAGCCGCGAGATGGTCTCCATCGAGATGCCCTTCGGGCAGGCCGCGGAGCACTCGCCGATGTTCGTGCAGCCACCGAAGCCCTCGAGGTCCTGCTGGTGGACCATGTTGACCACGCGGTCGTTGCGCTCCGGCTGGCCCTGGGGCAGCAGGCCGAGGTGGGTGACCTTGGCGGCGGTGAACAGCATCGACGAGGCGTTCGGGCAGGCGGCCACGCAGGCGCCGCAGCCGATGCAGGTGGCGGCGTCGAAGGCGTTGTCGGAGTCCTTCTTCGGCACCGGCGTCGAGTGCGCCTCGGGAGCGGTCCCGGTGGGCACGGAGATGTAGCCGCCGGCCTGGATGATCCGGTCGAACGCGCGCCGGTCGACGGCGAGGTCCTTGATCACCGGGAAGGCCGAGGCGCGCCACGGCTCGATGTCGATCGAGTCGCCGTCGGAGAACGAGCGCATGTGCAGCTGGCAGGTGGTGGTCTGCTGGGGACCGTGCGCCTGGCCGTTGATCATCAGCCCGCACATGCCGCAGATGCCCTCGCGGCAGTCGTGGTCGAAGGCGACCGGGTCGTCGCCCTGCATGATCAGCTGCTCGTTGAGCACGTCGAGCATCTCGAGGAACGACATGTCGGGGGAGATGTCGGTGACCTTGTAGGTCACCATCTTCCCCTTGGCCGTCGGGCCCTGCTGCCGCCAGACGCGCAGCGTCAGGTTCATGCCCCGCTTCTCCGGCGTCCCGCCGGGCGTCGAGTGGGGACCGGCCTCTGTGATGGTCACTTGTAGCTCCGCTGGGCGAGGTGGACGTACTCGTACTCGAGGGCTTCCTTGTGCAGCACCGGGGGCTGGCCCTCCGGCGTCCACTCCCAGGCGGCGACGTACGCGAAGTTCTCGTCGTCGCGCAGGGCCTCGCCGTCCGGGGTCTGGCTCTCGGCGCGGAAGTGGCCGCCGCAGCTCTCCCGGCGGTGCAGGGCGTCGACGCACATGAGCTCGGCGAGCTCGATGAAGTCGGCGACCCGGCCGGCCAGCTCGAGGGTCTGGTTGAAGGAGTGCCAGTCGCCGGAGACCTTCGCGTTGGTCCAGAACTCCTGGCGGATCTCCGGGATCCGGTCGAGGGCCTTGCGCAGGCCCTCCTCGGTTCGCTCCATGCCGCAGAGGTCCCACATCAGCTTGCCGAGCTCGCGGTGGAACGACGCGGGGGTGCGGGTGCCGTTGATGCTCAGCAGCTTCTGCACGTCCTGCTGGACGCCCTGCAGCGCCTCGACGGCAGCCGGGTGGCTGTCGTCGATCGGCTCGAACGGGCCGCCGGAGAGGTAGTCGGCGATGGTCGCCGGCAGCACGAAGTAGCCGTCGGCCAGCCCCTGCATGAGCGCGCTGGCGCCCAGCCGGTTGGCGCCGTGGTCGGAGAAGTTGGCCTCGCCGATCACGAACATGCCGGGGATCGAGGACTGCAGGTCGTAGTCCACCCACAGCCCGCCCATCGTGTAGTGGACGGCGGGGTAGATGCGCATCGGGACCTGGTAGGGGTCCTCGCCCGTGATCTGGGCGTACATGTCGAAGAGGTTGCCGTACTTGGCCTCGACGGCCGGGCGGCCGAGCCGCTCGATCGCCTCGGCGAAGTCCAGGTAGACGCCGAGCCCGCCCGGGCCCACGCCGCGGCCCTCGTCGCACACGTTCTTGGCCGCCCGGGAGGCGATGTCCCGGGGCACGAGGTTGCCGAACGAGGGGTACTGGCGCTCGAGGTAGTAGTCCCGCTCGCTCTCGGGGATCTCCCGCGGGTCGCGGGTGTCGCCGCGCTCCTTGGGCACCCACACGCGGCCGTCGTTGCGCAGCGACTCCGACATCAGGGTCAGCTTCGACTGGTAGTCGCCCTTGACCGGGATGCAGGTCGGGTGGATCTGGGTGTAGCAGGGGTTGGCGAAGTACGCCCCGCGCTTGTGCGCCCGCCAGATCGCCGTCGCGTTGGAGCCCATCGCGTTGGTCGACAGGTAGAAGACGTTGCCGTAGCCGCCGGTGGCCAGGACGACCGCGTCGGCGAAGTGGGTGCTGATCTCGCCGGTGACCAGGTCGCGGGCGACGATGCCGCGGGCGCGACCGTCGACGACGATCAGGTCGAGCATCTCCGTGCGCGCGTGCTGCTTCACCGTGCCGGCCGCGATCTGCCGCTCGAGGGCCTGGTAGGCGCCGTAGAGCAGCTGCTGACCGGTCTGGCCGCGGGCGTAGAAGGTCCGCGAGACCTGGGTGCCGCCGAAGGACCTGTTGTCGAGCAGGCCGCCGTACTCGCGGGCGAAGGGCACGCCCTGGGCGACCGCCTGGTCGATGATGTTGACGCTGACCTCGGCCAGCCGGTGCACGTTGTCCTCGCGGGCGCGGAAGTCGCCGCCCTTGACCGTGTCGTAGAACAGCCGGCGCACGCTGTCGCCGTCGTTGCGGTAGTTCTTCGCGGCGTTGATGCCGCCCTGCGCGGCGACGCTGTGCGCGCGACGCGGGCTGTCCTGGTACCAGAAGGACTCGACGTTGTAGCCGGCCTCGCCCAGGGTCGCGGCGGCCGAGCCACCGGCCAGCCCGGTGCCGACGACGATGATCGTCATCTTGCGGCGGTTCGCCGGGTTGACGAGCTTGCCGCGGAACTTGCGCTCGCTCCAGCGCTCGCCGATCGGGACGTCCCGGGGCGCCTTGGTGTCGGCGATCGGGTCGCCTTCGGTGAAGAGGTCGAGAGGCATGCCTGACAAATCCTTTAGTCGATCAGACCGAAGAGGACGGAGAAGGGCACGAGCAGGAAGCCCAGGGTGAGCACCGTCGCGATCGCCGTGGCGGTGTAGTTCACCGTCAGCTCCCGCCGCCGGTTGCTCTGCCCGAGGGTCTGGGTGGCACTCCAGATGCCGTGCCGCAGGTGCATGCCGACCAGGATCACCGCGACGGCGTAGAAGGCGGTGGAGACGGGGTTGGAGAAGCTGGCGACCAGGCGGTCGTAGGGCGCGCCGTCGCCTTCGCTGTTCACGGTCCCGAAGGTCAGGTCGAGCAGGTGCCAGACCACGAAGGCGGCGATGATCACGCCGCCCCAGCGCATCGTCCGCGCGGCGTAGGTCTGCGCCACGGCCTTCTTCTTCACGTAGCCCTGGGGCCGGGCGCGCTTGGCCTGCCGCCACAGCGAGACGGCGGCCCACATGTGGGCGAGCACGGACACCAGCAGGACGATGCGGATGATCCACAGCGTCGTGGCGCCGGGCAGCGCCGGGTTGCCGATCGTCCGCAGCCACTCCGAATAGTGGTTGAACTCCTCGGCGCCGGAGAACGCCTTGAGGTTCCCGATCATGTGGGCGATCAGGTACAGCACCAAGATGATGCCGCTGACCGCCATGACGACCTTCTTGAAGACCGAACTCGTCTTCGCCGCCTTGGGCGCTCTGCGCTGGACCCCGTCCGTCACCGTGACCACGGTCCCAAAACTAGGACGTCGGAGCCCCTGTGACCATGGCAACGCGCGGTGACCCCCCTCTCGTAAGGGTTGCCTTATCTACGGGGCGGGCCGTTGACTGAGGGGTGGCCCCCGGCCGTGGAGGAGGGTGGAGGCATGCCTGGACCCACACGCGGCTTCGTCGGCCGCCGTCGTGACCGCGATCCCCGCCTGCCCCCGGGCCAGTACGACGTCGGCACCGACTGGCCGGTGCTCACCGCCGAGCCCACCCCGCGGATCGCACCGGAGACCTGGTCGATCACCGTCGACGGCGCGGTGGAGAACCCGGTGAGCTGGGACTGGGACCAGGCGCACGCGCTGCCCCGGTCGGAGTACCGGGGCCCCATCCACTGCGTGACCACCTGGTCGAAGTTCGGCACCTGGTTCGCCGGGGTCGGCGTCGACACGCTGCTCGAGGCCGCCCGGCCCACGGCCGAGGCGCGCTTCGTCCTCGCGACGTCGAAGACCGGCTACACGACGAACCTGCCGCTGGAGCACGTCACCGGGGGCAAGGCGTGGATCGTGTGGGAGTACGACGGCAGACCGCTGCCGATCGAGCACGGGGGCCCGGTCCGGCTGCTCGTGCCGCACCTGTACTTCTGGAAGAGCGCCAAGTGGATCACCCGGCTGACGCTGACGCGGCGCGACCAGCCCGGCTTCTGGGAGCAGAACGGCTACCACGACCTCGGCGACCCCTGGCGCCAGCAGCGGTACCAGGGTGACTAGCGGGCTCGGTCGCGCGGCGCCTGCGGGAGGCTGGCGGACGGCGACTGTCGCGGGCGTGCGGCGGCCGGTCCAGCGCTCGGTGGAGCTCCGGCTCGACGTCCACGACCGGGTCGACCACCTGCCCGGGCAGCACTACGTCGTCCGCCTCACCGCCGAGGACGGCTACACCGCGCAGCGCTCCTACTCGGTCGCTTCGGCACCCGGCGACCCGCTCGTGGAGCTGTTCGTCGCGCGGCTCGACGACGGCGAGGTCTCCCTGCACCTCGCCGACGTGGTGGAACCGGGTGACGAGCTGGAGGTGCGCGGCCCCATCGGCGGGTGGTTCGTCTGGGATGGCGCCGGCCCGGCGCTGCTCGTCGCCGGCGGGTACGGCGTCGTCCCGTTCGTGTCGATGCTGCGGCACGCCCGCGCGACCGGCCGCGCGGACTTGCTGCGGATCGCCGTCTCGGCGCGCACCCTCGCCGAGCTGCCCTACGCCGACGAGCTGGCCGATGCCGGCGCGCTCCTCGCGCTCACCCGCGAGCCGCGCGGCATCCGCCCGCCGGGCCGGCTCACCGCGATGGACCTCGTGCCGCTGTGGGAGCCCGAGCAGACCGTGTACGTCTGCGGGTCGGCGTCCTTCGCCGACGCCGCCACCGAGCTGCTGATCTCCTCGGGCACCCCGGCGTCCGCCATCCGGGTGGAGCGCTTCGGCCCCAGCGCCTGACCCGCGTGAGGCCCGGAGCAGCCGGGTAGGGGAACGCCCATGTCGACCGCCGAGCTCGCCCCGACGGGCACCACCACCCCTGGCCCCATGGACCCCGCGCTGGTCCACCGCCTGGCCGCGCTGGTCACCGCCGCACCGGGCCGACCCCGCCAGGCGTCCCACGCCCCGTTCGACGGCGCGCTGATCGGCGAGGTGCCGGCCTGCACCGCCGAGGACGTCGCCGAGGCGCAGCGCCGGGCGCGGGTGGCCCAGGCCGACTGGGCGGCCCGATCGCTCGCCGAGCGCCGCGCGGTGATGCTCCGCTACCACGACCTGGTGCTCGAGCGGCAGGAGCAGGTCCTCGACGTCACCCAGGCCGAGACGGGCAAGGCGCGGGTGAGCGCCTTCGAGGAGCTGGCCGACGTCGCCATGACCGCGCGGTACTACGCCAACACCGCCGCGCGGCACCTCCGCCCGACCCGCCGGCAGGGCGCCCTGCCCCTGCTCACCCGCACGGTCCAGCACCACCACCCCAAGGGGCTGGTGGGCGTCATCAGCCCGTGGAACTACCCGCTCACGCTGGCGGTGTCCGACGCGATCCCGGCGCTGCTCGCGGGCAACGGGGTGGTGCTCAAGCCCGACTCGCAGACCCCGTTCACCGCGCTGATGGCCGTCGAGCTGCTGTACGAGGCCGGGTTGCCGCGAGACCTGTTCCAGGTCGTGACCGGCGCCGGGAGCGTGCTCGGGACGCCGCTGATCGAGGGCGTCGAGTACCTGATGTTCACCGGGTCGACGGCGACCGGGCGGATCATCGCCGAGCAGTGCGGCCGCCGGCTGATCGGCTTCTCCGCCGAGCTGGGCGGCAAGAACCCGATGATCGTCCTGGCCGACGCCGACCTCGAGAAGACCGTCGAGGGTGCGGTCCGGGCCTGCTTCGCCAACTCCGGCCAGCTGTGCATCAGCATCGAGCGGATGTACGTGGAGGACGCGATCTACGACAGGTTCGTGCCCGCGTTCGTCGAGCGGGTCGCCCGGATGACCCTGGCGGCGGGCACCACCTGGGAGGCCGAGATGGGCTCGCTGGTCAGCCGGGACCAGTTCGACGCGGTGCGCGCGCACGTCGACGACGCCGTCGCCAAGGGAGCCCGGGTGCTGACCGGTGGCCGGCCGCGACCCGACCTCGGACCGCTGTTCTACGAGCCCACCGTGCTGGAGGGCGTCACCGAGGAGATGGCCCTCTGCCGGGACGAGACGTTCGGCCCGGTCGTGGCGCTCACCCGCGTGGCCGACGCGGAGGAGGCGATCGAGCGGGCCAACGACACGGAGTACGGGCTCAACGCCAGCATCTGGTCCAGCCCGCGGCGGGGCGCTGAGGTCGCCACGCGGATCCGGACGGGCACGGTGAACGTCAACGAGGCCTACGCCGCCGCCTGGGCGTCGCACGACGCGCCCATGGGCGGCATGGGGAACTCCGGGGTCGGCCGGCGGCACGGGGCGGAGGGGATCCTCAAGTACACCGAGCCGCAGACCGTCGCCGTCCAGCGCGGACTGCCCATCGGGCCGATGCCGGGGCTGCCGCTCGAGCGGTACGCGACGGTCATGACCGCCGGCCTCAAGCTGCTCAAGCGCGCGCCGTTCCTCGAGTGAGCGGGAGCCCTCGAAGGTCCGAGCGGGCCGGCGGAAGACCACCGCGGACCGTCCTCAGCTCGGTCGGACCCACGGCCCGCAGGAGGACGAGCTCACCCAGGCCTTCGACGCGATCGTCAGCGAGGGCGCCCAGCGGCTGCACCGCACCTGGCGCGAGGTGCTCACGACCGGCCTCGCCGGCGGGCTCGAGGTGGCGGTCGGCGTGCTCGCGCTGCTGGCCGTCTACGCGGAGACCGGCAGCCACCTGCTGGCGGGCCTGGCGTTCAGCATCGGGTTCATCGCGCTGCTGCTGGCCCGCAGCGAGCTGTTCACCGAGGGCTTCCTGGTGCCGGTCACCGCCGTGGCCGCCCGGCGCGCGAGCGTCGGGCAGCTCGCCAAGCTCTGGAGCGGGACGCTGGTGGCGAACCTGGCGGGCGGCTGGATCCTGATGTGGATCGCCGTGCACGCGCTGCCGGAGCTGGGTGCGACCGCCATCGGGTCGTCGGCCACCTTCCTCGACGCGCCGCTGGACCTGCAGTCGGCCTGCCTGGCCTTCCTGGCCGGCAGCTCGATCACGCTCATGACCCGCATGCAGCAGGGCGCGCACACCGAGGGCGGGAAGATCGTCGCGGCGCTGGCGGGAGCCTTCGTGCTGGCCGGTCTCGTGCTCTTCCACTCGATCCTGGACTCGCTGATCGTCTTCGGTGGGATCCACGCGGGCGGGGCGTTCGGCTACGGCGACTGGCTGGCCTGGTTCTGGTACACGACGCTGCTCAACGTGGCCGGCGGTCTCCTGGTGGTCACCGCGTTGAGGCTGGTCCGCAGCAAGGAACTGCTGGAGCAGGAGCGTGCCGACGCCGCCACGGAGGGCTAGATGCCGCCACGGAGGGCTAGGGGCGCGCCTCTTCCCCGTCGCGCACCGGGCTGGCCATGCTGACCGGGTGATCGAGCTCGACGGGCTGACCAAGCAGTACCGCTCCCGCGTCGCCGTCGACGACCTCACCGTCACCGTGCACCCCGGCCGGGTCACCGGCTTCCTGGGGCCGAACGGCTCGGGCAAGACCACCACGCTGCGCTGCGTGCTGGGCCTCACCCGCCCGACGTCCGGGACCACGCGGGTGCTCGGCCGCCCCTACCGCGAGCTCGCCCACCCCATGCGGCGGGTCGGCGCGCTGATCGACCCGCGCGCCCACCACCCGGGCCGGACGGCGTACGCACACCTGCTCGCGCTGGCGCAGAGCAACGGCCTGCCGCGGTACCGGGTCGACGACGTCATCGACCTGGTCGGCCTGGCCGACGTGGCGCACGAGCGTGTGCGCGGCTTCTCGCTCGGCATGGGCCAACGGCTGGGGATCGCGGCGGCGCTGCTCGGCGACCCCGACGTCCTGCTGCTGGACGAGCCGGTGAACGGGCTGGACCCGGAGGGCATCCGCTGGGTCCGCGAACTGCTCCGCGACCTGGCCGACGAGGGGCGCACGGTGCTGGTCTCCAGCCACCTCATGAGCGAGATGGAGGACACCGCCGACCACCTCGTCGTCGTGGGTCGGGGCCGGTTGCTCGCCGACGTCCCGCTGCCGGACCTGCTCGGTGCCGATGCCGGGGTGCGGGTGCGCAGCCCGCAGGCGCCGGTGCTGGCGGCGGCGCTGCAGCGGGCCGGGGCCACGATCGAGCTGCAGATCGACGGCTCGCTGCGGGTCGAGGGGCTCGAGCCCGAGCAGATCGGGGACGTCGCCTTCCTCGCCGGCGTCCGGGTGCACGAGCTGACCCGGGAGACGGTGTCGCTCGAGGCGGCCTACCTCGCGCTGACCGGCGGCGAGGTCGAGTACCGGGCGACCTGGCGGTGAGCGCCGGGGTCCCGTTCTCGGCGGTGCTGCGCAGCGAGTGGACCAAGCTGTGGTCGGTCCGCTCGACGTGGTGGGCGACGGCGCTCTACGTGCTCGTGGTGCTGGCCGCCGGGTCTCTGGCCGCCGCCGGCACCGACACCGAGGAGCGCGCCGAGGTGGCCGTGCAGACGGCGCTGGTCGGGTTCGGCGTCGCCCAGTTGCTGCTGCTCGCCGTCGGGGTGCTGGCGGTCAGCGCGGAGTTCGCCTCCGGCAGCGCGCTCGCCACGCTGGCGGTGGTTCCCCGGCGGACCCGCCTGCTGCTGGCCAAGACGGTGGTCGTCGCCGGCTACGGCGCGCTGCTCAGCACGGCCCTGGCCGCGGCGTGCTTCCTCGCCGCGCGCACGCTCACCGCGGTGCCCGGGGGAGTCTCGCCGACCGATCCGGACGTGCTGCGCACCCTCGGCCTGCAGATCGCCGCCGCGGCGCTGGTCGGGATGCTGGGCGTCGGCCTCGGGGCGGCGCTGCGCTCCACCGCCGGGGCGGCCGGCCTCGGGGTGGCGCTGGTGTTCGTCGTCCCGCCGGTGCTGGCGGTGTCCGGGCCGCGGTGGGCCGAGCGCCTCTCCCAGGCGCTGCCCATGCTGCGGGTGGGTCAGGACGCGTTCTTCGCGGTGCCGACCTCCTGGCCGGTGGGCATGGCCGTCGTCGGGGCCTGGGCGCTGGGCGCCTGGCTCGTCGGGGCCGTGCTGCTCGAGCGCCGGGACGTCTGACCTGCCGTTGCCGGGCGCTCGCTCACGGCGTCCCGTCGGCCGGTGGCTCGTCCGGTGGCGGGTCGGTGCCGGGCGGGTCCGTGGGAGGCGGCGGTTCGGTGGTCGTCGGTGGGGGCTCCGTGGTGGTGGGGGGCGGCGTCGTGGTGGTCGGCGGCGGCGTCGTCGTGGGCGGTGGCTCGGTGGTCGTGGGTGGCGTCGTCGTCGTGGGCGGCGGCGTCGTGGTGGACGGCGCCGGGTCCGCGGGAGGCGGGGGCGTCGTGACCGCGGCCGGCAGCGGGGGAG